>URUI01000022.1 GCA_900551015.1 uncultured Collinsella sp. | reverse complement strand
GAGCTCGAGGGCGGCAAGCCCACGGCCGGCGTCGGCTTCGCCGTCGGTTTTGAGCGCGCCCTGCTGGCCCTGCAGGCCTTTGGCAGCGACCTGGGCGCCGATGAGACCCCGTGCGTCTACGTTGCCAACGCCGGCAAGGATCTGCGTCAGAACGTCTTTGCCATTACGCAGGCGCTTCGCGCCGCAGGGATCGTGACCGAGGCCGACTACCAGGGTCGTTCGCTCAAGGCCCAGTTTAAGCAGGCCGACAAGGTGGGCGCCAAGCTCATCCTGGTCCTGGGTGGCGACGAGCTTGCCGCCGGCAAGGTCAAGGTGCGCGACATGCAGAGTCACGACGAGGTTCTCGTCGATTTGGCCAACGTGGTCGAGGCGGTTCGCGAGCGCCTGTAGCGCATGTTTTTTGAGCTGCGGGGCTGCTAACGTGCCCTGCTCATGGAGAGCGATTGTTACGGGGGTGTTTCGCTTTTATGCGGAATGCCCCCGTTTGCGTATGCCGTCCACCGAGAAATACGACCATTTGGGGCAAAAACCCTTGCAATGCAGAAAATACTTTTGTGTGGTAAAGCGCAATCAGCTCCGAAAGTTTTTGCCGAGTGCCTATAATGGATACCGCATGTTACGTGCATAGAAGGAGGAATGGGAGGAAACGTGGCTGAGAACCTAAGCAACCAGTCTGTACCCGAAGCCGCGGCGCGCGTCGCTGCCGTGGTCAACCGCCTCGTTAACCGAATCGGCTCGAATGCCGAGTCCAAGGAGCGTCTCGCCGAGATCGAGATCCCCGAGGAGCTGCGCGACAATCTGGCGCTGTTCTTGCGCCTGGAGCGCCGTGTGCTTAGCGAGTATGATCCCGAGATCGCGGACCTGTTCGACAAGATTTTGACAGCCGAGATTGTGGCCAATGCCGGCAACCCCGGTAGCCGTGCCGCTGACGAGGCCGTCGACGAGCAGGGCGTGCCCACCGCCGACGAGCCCACCGCCGTGGCATTTCGTGAAGTCGTCGATCTGATCGATAGTCTGCCGCTCGATAAGCAGCAGGTTATCGTCCGCGCCTTTACGAGCTTCTTCCACCTGGCAAACCTGTCTGAGGAGAACTACCGTGTGGCGCAGCTGCGCGAGCGTGAGGCCGGTGCGTCGACCGATACCGAGGTCGATCCCGCCAACGAGCTCACCGTCGCCTATCACCAGCTGGTGAATGAGCTGGGCGTCGAGGGCGCCAACGAGCTGCTCGGCAAGCTTGAGTTCCACCCCGTCTTTACCGCGCATCCCACTGAGGCCCGTCGTAAGGCCGTCGAGGGCAAGATTCGCCGTATCTCCAACCTGCTGGAGGAGCGTCCGCGTCTGGGTGGCTCCGACCTGGTGGAGAACGAGCGCCATATGCTGCAGGAGATCGACGCCCTGGTGCGTACGAGCCCCATCGCGCTCAAGAAGCCCACGCCGGTCGAGGAAGCCGATACCATCATCGACATCTTCGATAACACGCTGTTCGACGTTATCCCTGTCATCTATCGTCGTTTTGACGACTGGGTGCTGGGCGACAAGGCCGGCACCGTGCCGCCGCTGTGCCCGGCGTTCTTCCATCCCGGCAGCTGGATCGGTTCCGACCGCGACGGTAACCCTAACGTCACCGCCAAGGTGAGCCGTGAGGTCGCCGCCAAGTACTTCACCCACATGGTGCTCAAGCTCGAGGACAAGTGCCGCCGCATTGGCCGCAACCTTACGCTCGAGGCCACCTACAGCAAGCCGTCTGCCGAGCTCATCAACCTGTGGAACCATCAGGTCGAGATGAGTACCCAGTACACGGCTCGCGCCGAGCTGATTTCCGAGCACGAGCCGCATCGCGCCGTCATGCTCGTCATGGCCGACCGTCTGAACGCCACCGTGCGCCGTATCACCGACACCATGTACCACAGCGCCGATGAGTTCCTGGAGGACTTGCGCGTCGTCCAGCGCTCGCTGGCTGCCTGCGGTGCCGTCCGTGCTGCCTACGGCCCGGTCCAGACCATCATCTGGCAGGTTGAGTCCTTCGGCTTCCACATGGTCGAGATGGAGTTCCGTCAGCACTCCGTGGTGCACGCCCGCGCCCTCAAGGATATCCACGAGAACGGTATCCATGGCGATCTGCAGCCCATGACACGCGAGGTCATCGACACCTTCCGCGCTATCGGCTCCATCCAGAAGCGCTACGGCAAGAAGATGGCGCATCGCTACATCATCTCGTTCACCAAGAGCGCCCAGCATGTGGCCGACGTCTTTGAGCTTGCCCACCTGTCCTTTGCACACGAGGAAGACGTTCCCGAGCTCGATGTGATCCCGCTGTTTGAGCAGCTCGAGGACCTCGAGGGCTGCGTCGACGTGCTCGACCAGATGCTTACGCTGCCCGTGGTGCAAAAGCGCCTTGCCCAGACCAACCGTCGCATGGAGGTCATGCTGGGCTATTCCGACTCCTCCAAGGATGCCGGTCCTACCACGGCCATGCTCGCGCTGCACTCCGCGCAGGAGCGCATTGCCAAGTGGGCCGAGAAGAACGATATCGACCTGGTGCTCATGCACGGTCGCGGCGGTGCCGTGGGCCGTGGCGGCGGTCCGGCCAACAAGGCCGTGCTGGCGCAGCCCAAGGGTTCGGTCAACTGCTTCTTTAAGCTCACCGAGCAGGGCGAGGTCATCTTTGCCCGTTACGGCAACCGCACGCTGGCTCAGCGTCATGTTGAGTCCGTTGCCGCCGCAACGCTTTTGCAGTCGGCCCCGAGTGTCGAGAAGACCAACACCGAGACCACGCAGAAGTTCTGGGATATGGCCGAGAAGCTCAACGCCGCAAGCCACGAGCGCTATCTGGACCTGCTGAACACCGAGGACTTTACACCGTGGTTCTCGACCGTGACGCCGCTGACCGAGGTCGGTCTGCTGCCGATTGGCTCGCGTCCCGCCAAGCGCGGCCTGGGCGCCAAGTCGCTTGATGACCTGCGTACCATTCCGTGGATCTTCAGCTGGAGCCAGGCGCGCATCAATCTGGCCGCTTGGTACGGCCTGGGCACCGCTTGCGAGCAGCTGGGCGATCTGGACCAGCTTAAGGCTGCCTACCAGGAGTGGCCGTTCTTCCGCACGTTCATCGACAACATCGAGATGTCGATCGCCAAGACCGACCAGCGCATCGCCAAGATGTATCTGCACCTGGGCGATCGCCAGGATCTGTCCGAGAAGGTCTTCACCGAGATGCAGCTCACCCGTAAGTGGGTCCTTGCCATCGTCGGTGACGAGTGGCCGCTGCAGCGCCGCCGCGTGCTCGGCTGCGCCGTTCGCGTGCGCAATCCCTACGTCGACGCCCTGTCCATCGCCCAAGTCCGCGCCCTTCGCGAGGTGCGTATGAACCAGGACGAGATGGCGGAGCAGAAGAAGGCCGAGTATATGAGCCTGATTCTTTCGACTGTGACCGGCGTCTCGGCAGGACTGCAGAACACGGGGTAATCGATAGCCCTGTAGTCGTCCGGGCCCGCCATCAGCTTACTTTTAAGCACGTCCTCGGACATGCAAGAAGCCCTCGCTGCGCACTTCGTGCGGCGAGGGTTTCTTGCGTCCTGCGGAGTGTGCCTATAAGTAAGCTGATGGCGGGCCCTGCGATGTCCGGTCTTCGGCGGATTACTGCTGAGGAAAAGATAGCGCGCTTCGCGCACTCTGATGGGGCTTCGTGCTGCGGAATGCATTCAGAGGGAAACCCATCGGGCCCCTTCGTCCTCGGTCTTCGGGGATTAAAGCTGAGGAGAAGAATTGTGCGCTTCGCGCCTCGCGTCTTATCGATTGGGATTGAGATGCATTTGGCGCTTCTCGCCTTACGACTGTTCCGGCCGCGGTCCTTTTTGGGATCGCGGCCGTTTTGTTGTGGGTCAAATATGAACGTTGTGTTAATGAGTCGGTAGACGGTGGTGTTTTTCGGTGAGCGGCGTATCCTTCCAACGGTTTATCTAGTGTGTCAGTTGAAAGGAAGAGGGCGCTCGTCATTGTTTGAATGTGAACTGCCGTTTGACCACAAGACGTTGCATCTGGAACTCGAGGATAAGAACTTCGCGGGTGTGATGGAAGGTCACCAAAACGAGTTTAAGACTACGAAATCGCAGGAAGAGCTGGTAGAGGAGTCGCTTGCCAACCCTTATGGCTCGCCTTCGCTCGAGGAGCTTTGTGCTGGCAAAAAGGACATCGTCATCATTAGCTCCGATCATACGCGTCCCGTTCCCTCGCGTGTAACGATGCCTATTCTGCTGCATCACATTCATGCCGCTGCGCCCGAGGCCCGTGTGCGTATTCTGGTTGCTACGGGCATGCACCGTCCGTCGACGCACGAGGAGCTCGTCAACAAGTATGGCGAGGAGATCGTTGCCAACGAGGAAATCGTCATGCACGTCGCAACTGACGACAGCATGATGAAAAAGATCGGCACCCTGCCTTCTGGTGGCGAGTGCATTATCAACAAGATCGCTGCCGATTGCGACCTGCTGCTTGCAGAGGGCTTCATTGAGCCGCACTTCTTTGCCGGTTTCTCTGGTAGCCGCAAGTCCGTCCTGCCTGGCATCGCCAGCTACAAGACCATCATGTACAACCACAATGGTCAGTTTGTGAACGATTCCCACTCGCGTGCCGGCAACCTGTGCCACAACCACGTGAGCGAGGATATGTTTGCCGCTGCCGAGATGGCTCACCTTGCCTTTGTGCTCAACGTGGTGCTCAACGGCAAGCACGAGGTCATTGGCTCCTTTGCCGGCGACATCCACAAGGCGCACGAGGCCGGCTGCGACTTCGTGAAGAGCCTTGCCGGCGTTGAGCCCGTCGAGTGCGAGATTGCCATCACTACCAACGGTGGTTACCCGCTCGACCAGAACATCTATCAGGCCGTGAAGGGCATGTGCGCTGCCGAGGCCACGCTTCCCGAGGGCGGTGTGATCATCGATGTCGCCGGTTGTGCCGACGGTCACGGTGGCGAGGGCTTCTATCACAACATCGCCGACAACGATCCGGCAGAGTTTGAGCGCGCCTGCATCGACCGTCCCAAGGACGAGACCCTGCCCGACCAGTGGACGAGCCAGATCTTTGCCCGCATCCTGGCGCATCACCCCGTGATCATGGTCACCGACCTGTGCGATCACCAGATGCTCAAGGATATGCACATGACGCCGGTCAACACTATCGAGGAGGCGCTCAAGCTCGCCTTTGAGATGAAGGGTGCCGATGCCAAGGTTGCCGTCATCCCCGATGGTCTGGGTGTTGTCGTCGCGCAGCACTAGTGCGCGGCCTCAACGAATCGTTTATAACAGACAAGAAAGATAAGGTTTTATGCTTACCAAACTCCTCTGCGAATTCGGCGCGACGGCCCTCATGATCGTTTTTGGCGTGGGCGTGCACTGCGATACCGTGCTCAAGGGCACCAAGTATCAGGGCTCCGGCCATATGTTTGCCATTACCACCTGGTCTTTTGGCATCTCGGTCTGCCTGTTTGTCTTTGGCGGCGCCGTGTGCATGAACCCCGCCATGGTGCTTGCCCAGTGCATCGTCGGTCTGGTGCCGTGGGGCAACTGTATCCCTTTCATGCTTGCCGATATGCTCGGCGGCTTCGCGGGTGCCGTGATTGCGTGGTTCATGTATGCCGATGAGTTCAAGGCTTCCGAGGGCGTCGTCGATCCCATTGCCCAGCGCAACATCTTCTCGACCAACCCCACCACCGAGGGTACGAACTATCCCCGCGACTTCTTCTGTGAGGCTTTCTGCACCTTCGTGTTCATCAGCGCCATCCTTGCCGCTGCCAGCCGTGCCGGCGAGAACGTTTTGATGCTCGCTATCTGCGTCGGTCTGATCGTTTGGGCTGTTGGTATGGGCATGGGCGGTATCACCGGCTTCGCCATGAACCAGGCTCGTGACCTTGGTCCTCGTATGGCCTATCAGGTGCTGCCGATCAAGAACAAGGCTGACAACAACTGGAAGTATGGTCTGCTTGTTCCTGGCATCGCGCCGTTTGTCGGTGCTATTGTGGCCGCGCTGTTTGTGCATGGCTTCTTGGGCATGTTCTAGTCGAAGGACGGCTCTATAAGGTTCGGGCTCGGCAAGGGTTTACTTTCCAACGCGTCCTCGGACATGCAAAAAGGCTCGCTGCGCACTTTGTGCGGCGAGCCTTTTTGCGTCCTGCGGAATGCGTTGGAAAGTAAACCCTTGCCGAGCCCTGGGCATTCTTGGCTGTGTTCGAACAGGCAACCCAACATATATATCTGAATTTGGATGTGAGGGGCGCTTTGTTTTTTGGTGCCCTGAGATGGGGGCGAGATTTTGGAATGAGAGGCTAACTTAGTTGAAGAGGGGCTGTATGGCTGATAGGTAGTCTTTGGCTACTTCGGCCTTATCTGCTTGGAAGTTGTGCCAGGCCCACCATTGGACCATTCCTACGAAGCTTGAGGCTATGTGGTGTAGTAGGAAGCTTCGGTCCATGGTGGCGGCGGGGCCGTTTGGGTCGGTAGGGACGGTTTCGGCTGCTCGTGACATGATGGTCTTGCGTAAGCAGTCGGCGAAGACGCGTGAGCCGGCGCCGGCTACCAGCGCTCGGACGCCCTGGCGACGTTCCCATAGATTGTTGAGGATATGCTCGACCTGCACGAGTGGGTCGTCGAGCGGTGTACCATCGTCGTCGAGGGCGTGGGTGCAGATGTCGTTCACGAGCTCGGACAGTAGGTCTTCTTTGCTCTTAAAGAGGCCGTAGAATGTCGCGCGGCCTACGTGAGCGCGCGCGATGATGTCGCCGACGGTGATCTTGCCGTAGTCCTCCTCGCGAAGGAGCTCGGAAAACGCCGTGACAATAGCGGCACGGCTTTTGGTTTTGCGGGCATCCATGGCTATGCATCTACGTGAACCAGCAGGCAACGGAGCGTGCCGGAGCAGCCCTCGTAGGGGCGCTTACCGGCGCCGTAGCCGACGGCCTCGATGCGGTAGCGGGCCGGCAGGTGCTCGGACGTGCGCAGTGCGGCGACGATGGCGGCGCCCGTGGGCGTCACGAGCTCGCCAGTGACCGGTGCGGGCGTGAGGGCGATATTGCCTGCTTGGCATAGGTTGACGACGGCGGGCACCGGGATGGGCATAAGGCCGTGGGCGCAGTGGATGGTGCCGTGACCCTCGGAGAGCGACTCGACGACAATATCCTCGATGCCCAGGTCATCGAGGCAGATGGCGACCGAGCAGATGTCAACGATGGAATCGATGGCGCCTACCTCGTGGAACATGACGGTCTCGGGCGTTTTGCCGTGGGCCTTGGCCTCGGCGGCGGCAAGTGCGGTAAAGATGGCGAGCGCGCGACGCTTGGCACCATCGCTTAGCTGCGAGCCGTCGATGATGTCGGTGACGTCCGTCAAAGAACGATGGTGATGATGGTGGGCGTGGTGATGGCCCTCGTGCTCATGGGCGTGGCCCTCATGGTCGTGTTCATGACAGTGCTCGTGTTCATGCTCACCATGGTCATGATGGTGATGCTCATGCGCGTGCTCGGTGCCTGCTTCGTTGCCGTAGAGCCAGGCCATGTCGTGGTCGTGGTTCTCGAGCTCCTCTGCCAGCCGAACGTCAAAGTCGCAGGCGTCGATGCCATGCTTGTTTACGCGTGTAACGGCAATCTTAAAGCCGCCGACCGGAAGCGTGGCGAGCTGCTCGCGCAGATGCTCCTTGCTGGCGCCCAGGTCGAGCAGGGCCGCGACGGTCATGTCGCCGCTGATGCCCGAGGTGCCGTCGATGACAAGCGTGTGCTGATGGTTGGACATGAAATGCTCCTTAGCAGGCGCAGGACGTGCCGGCGCTCAGATGATTGATAAGACTTGCCTGATAGGCGGCGCCGAAACCGTTGTCGATGTTGACGACCGAGATGCCGCTGGCGCAGGAGTTGAGCATGGCGAGCAACGCGGCCACGCCGCCAAAGCTCGCGCCATAGCCCACGCTGGTGGGAACGGCGATGACCGGACAGCTCACCAAGCCGCCGATAACGCTCGCCAGGGCGCCTTCCATGCCGGCGATGGCGATGATCACCTGCGCCTGGGCAAGTTCCTCAGCATGAGCGAGCAGGCGGTGCAGGCCGGCGACACCCACGTCGTAGAGGCGATCGACCTCGTTGCCGTAGAACTCGGCCGTCAGTGCCGCCTCTTCGGCGACGGGCAGGTCGCTCGTGCCGGCGCAGGCGACGACAACGCGTCCGTTGCCGGTGGGGGAGGGCTTGCCACCAACCAGGGCGAGCTGGGCGTCCGGGACATATCCCAGGTCAATGTCGTTGTCGAGAAGCTCAGCGGTGCGCGCGGCTTTTTCGGCATCCAAGCGTGTGACCAGGATGCGCTCCTGGTCTGCATCGAGTAATGCTTTGATAATGGCGGCAATTTGCTCGGCGGTTTTACCGGCACCGTAGACAACCTCACCGGCCCCCTGGCGCACTCCGCGCGAAAGATCGAGCTGCGCAAAGCCCAAATCGGCGGTCGGAGCCGTCTGGATGCGCGTCAGGGCGACGGCCGGGGTGACTGTTCCGCCGGCAACATCGCTCAGCAGCTGCTCAAGATCTCGCTTATCCATATATGTTCCCTTCGACGGCGCAAAGTCTAACACTCAAAGGGGATGTTTCCGAACACTAAGACAAAATTGTTCGGAAACTATAGGACAGACTGATTCAATTGTTAGACGGATCGGCTAGTCGCGCAGGATGATGTCCATGGCGAGCATCAGGTTGCGCTCGTCGATGGCAAACGGAGCGGCTTCGCGCGTCTTGGGCTTGGCGCAAAACGCGATGCCCGTGCCCGCGGCCTGGATCATGGGGATGTCGTTTGCCCCATCGCCAATAGCGACCGTGTGGGCCATGTCGACGCCGCACTCAACTGCCCAGTCCAGCAGCTGGATGAGCTTGGACTCCTTGGTCACAATGTCGGCGGCCAGCTTACCGGTGAGCTGGCCGTCCACGACTTCCAGGCGGTTGGCCAGGCAAAAATCGATGCCCGCGGCGGCCACGATCTTGTCAGCGACCTCGTGGAAGCCGCCGCTCACCACGCCGACCTTCCAGCCCTTGCTGTGTGCCGAGCGCACAAGCTCCAACGCGCCGGGGGTAAATGTCACGCGCTCAAAGGCGCGCTCGAACACGCTCTCGTCCAGGCCGGCGAGCAGCCCCACGCGCTCCACGAGCGCTTGCTTAAAGTCCAGCTCGCCGCGCATGGCGCGTTCGGTGATCTGTGCCACCTGCTCGCCCACGCCGGCCTCTTCGCCCAACAGGTCGATGACTTCCTGGTTGATGAGGGTGGAGTCGATATCCATAACGATGAGGCGTGCAGTCATGACGGGCCTTTCCAGGTGCTGTTTTATTGGGGCACATTGTCGCACGTGACGAGCGCGGGCGGGTGCCGCGGCGCGTCAATTGTTTCGTCTCCGTCAAGTCTTTGGGCAGGAGTCACTTTTTCGCGGCACATCGGCACGGGTGCGATAAGATAATACGCCATGTCTGGCTGCGCGGTTTACGCAGGCTGGGCAAATCTGTACGACGCCGCCCGGAACGACACGGGGCGGCACAGATCCATAAAGGAGGATCACTGGTATGAGCCAGACCCGTCCCATCGACGAGCATTCCATGCACACCCGTACCTGCGGCGAGCTTCGCCGCGAGAACGTGGGCGAAGAGGTTACCCTCACCGGTTGGGTGAGCCGTCGCCGCGATCACGGCGGCCTCATCTTCTGCGATCTTCGCGACCGCGAGGGCATCACGCAGCTCACCTTCGACCCCGAGCACTCCGACGGCGATGCCTTTAAGATCGCCGAGACCATGCGTCCCGAGTGGCCCATCAAGATCCACGGCGTCGTGCGCGCCCGTGGTGAGGAGACCACCAACGCCAAGCTCGCGACCGGCGAGATCGAGGTCCTGACCGACCATGCCGAGGTGCTCAACACGTCCGTCACCCCGCCGTTCCAGATCGAGGACGGCATCGAGACCAGCGAGGACACCCGTCTGCGCTATCGCTATCTGGACCTCCGTCGTCCCGAGATGATGGCCAACCTCAAGCTGCGCTCCGATTTCACCTTTGCCATTCGCGAGGCACTGCACAACCGTGAGTTCATGGAGGTCGAGACGCCCTCCCTGTTCAAGTCTACGCCCGAGGGCGCCCGCGACTTCATCGTCCCCAGCCGTATTCAGCCGGGTAACTTCTACGCCCTGCCGCAGTCCCCGCAGCTCCTGAAGCAGCTGCTCATGGTCGGTGGCGTCGAGCGCTACTACCAGGTTGCCAAGTGCTTCCGCGACGAGGATCTGCGCGCCGACCGTCAGCCCGAGTTCACCCAGGTCGATATCGAGATGGCCTTCGTGGACCAGAACGATGTCATGAGCGCGCTCGAGGAGGTCCTGTCCGATGCTTTCGGCCGCATGGGTGTCGAGATGCCCACGCCGCTGCGTCGCATGAACTACTGGGAGGCCATGGACACCTATGGCTCCGACAAGCCCGATACTCGCTACGGTATGCACCTGGTCGACCTGACCGACGTGTTTGCCAACTCCAAGTTCAAGGTCTTTGCGACTGCCGCAAACGAGGAGGGCTCTGTCGTCAAGGCCATCAACGCTAAGGGCGCCGGTGCCTGGGCACGTGCCAGGATCGATAAGCTCGCCGGCGTGGCCTCCACGTTTGGCGCCAAGGGCCTGGCCTGGATCGCTTTCCGCGAGGACGGCTCCATCAACAGCCCCATCGTCAAGTTCTTCTCGGACGAGGAGATGGCCGCTCTGCGCGAGCGCATGGACGTCGAGCCCGGCGACCTTGTGATGTTCGCCGCCGGCCCGCGCCTGCTTTCTGACGAGATCCTGGGCGGCATGCGTTCTCACATGGCCAATGCGCTCGAGATCAAGCGCGAGGGTCACGACTTCCTGTGGGTCGTCAACTTCCCGCTGTTCCATTGGGACGAGGATCGCAAGGCCTATGCTGCCGAGCACCAGCCCTTTACCCTGCCGACCGAGACCGACATCGCCAAGATCGAGGCCGATCCGCTGGCAGCCGGTTCGTGCACCTACGACTTTGTCATGGACGGCTTTGAGGCCGGCGGCGGCGGTATGCGTATCCACAACGCCGAGATGCAGATGTCCATGCTCAAGCTCCTGGGCTTTACCGAGGAGCGCGCCGAGTCGCAGTTCGGCTTCCTCATGGAGGCGCTCAAGTTTGGTGCACCCCCGATGGGCGGCTTTGCTCTAGGCTTGGACCGCGTGTGCATGCTGCTTACCGGCTCCGATTCCATCCGCGACGTCATGGCGTTCCCCAAGACGGCCAGCGGCTCCGACCTCATGTCGGGCGCCCCGAGTGCCGTTAGCGGCGCCCAGCTCAAGGACGTCAGCCTGCGCCTGATGTAGGCAAGCGGCTAGATATTGCCCACAACGAGGGAAGGACGCGTGCCTTCCCTCGTTTTTTATACGCCGAGATTGTGAGGGCATGGGATGACCGGGCGTTGCGGAAAGTGCGTCCCGGAATCTGCGTCCAGAACGGGTCACGCTTTCCCAAAGGGGGTCCTCTGGGAAAGCGCGACCCAGAATTCGGCAAAATAATGGGACACAGTTTCCGGCTGAGCGGTCTAACGGAAACTGTGCCCCAGAATGAGCGCTCAAAACGGGACGGGCTTTCCGCAACAACTGTCTGGCGGAAAGCCCGCCCCAGTTTCTTATAGCGAGTCTCTCTGGATCAGCTGCATGTGCATCACGGAGGTGGTGGGCTCGGCACCCTTGATCATGTCGAGCGCAATGTTGGCGGCCATGTGGCCTTCTTCGCGCAGGGGCTGGCGGACGGTCGTGAGCGCGGGGACGCAGCGCGCCGCAATCTCGTGATCGTCGAAGCCGACGACAGAAACGTCCGTCGGAACGGATAGGCCTGCCTCGTTGAGTGCGGTGATGACGCCAGCCGCGATACGGTCCGATCCGCAGAGCACGCCATCGAAAGCAGTCTCGCGCGCGAGGATCTGGTGCATGGCCTGATAGCCGTCTCCGCTGTTCCAGCCGGTATAGATAACGTTTGCGCCTGGGAGGTCTTCGCCCAGGACGGTGCGGTAGCCGCGCAGGCGGTCGACAACAGCGGGGTTGTCTTGCGGTCCCAACACGGCGACGATATCTTTGCGCCCGCGCTCTTTCATAGCGAGTGCCGCAAAGCGTCCACCCTCTTCGTCGTCAGAGTAGACTGTCGAGAACACATCGCGATAGGGGTGGCCCTCGAGCTGGCCGCACAACACGGTGGGTACGCCCAGCTCACGCAGCACCTCGAGCAGCTCGCTGCCCTTGTAAGGGGAGACATCGATCACGGCGTCGAACGAGCGGCGCTCAAAGTGCTCGCGTGCGCGGTTGCGCTCATGCGTAGAAGACGCCTGCAAGATAACGGGCAGATAGGACGACTCCGACAGTTCCTCGGTAATGCCGCTCAAAAATTCGCTATAGGTGGGGTCGCTGAAGAGCTCACTCAGGGGCTCGGTCACGAGCACGGCGATGATTTCCGTGCGCCCGACAGCGAGCGCTCGGCCGCGAGCGTTGGGGACAAAATTGACTTCCTTGGCCGCTGCGCGGACGCGTTTTTTGGTTTCCTCGCTAATGCGGGGCGAATCGTTGAGGGCGCGTGAGGCCGTGGAGCGCGACACGCCGGCAGCTGCGGCAACCTCGGCAAGCGTAGGTGCGGTGCGAACTGGTTGGGTCATGGCGTCTCCTGGAAAATGCGGTCGATGTTGTCACTGATACGGGCTGGTGCGGATACAGCTTACTATAGTGCACCTGAACAGCGTTCATGATATCCGGTGACAGGTGTCGTTTTGCAGCCAAGCCGCAATCGAATACGTCTCGTGTGGGTGAGATATCAGCGGGCGTGGCGGTTGCCTACGAGCTTAAGAACGATGTTTTGCGTTGAGTTTCGATATGCAGGGTGACATAAGTGTCGGGGTTGTACAACCGGTTGCACCGTTAATCCGTCAAAATCGACCGTTCAGCGTACAACCGGTTGCACAGTATTATGCATCGCCCGTAAGATAAGGACAACCGGTTGCACAAGAATCACTACGATGACGAAGGAGCATCACCATGGACGCCATTAACGATTGGGAAAACCAAGCGATCACCCACAGGAACCGCCTAGCACCCCATGCATATTTTATGGGTTACGAGACCGCCGATCTCGCTGCAACGTACAGCCGCGAGCTGTCGCGCGGGTTTGTCCAGCTGTCCGGCTCGTGGCAGTTCTGCCTCTTTGAGGGGCCTGCTGCCGTCTCCAACGAGGAGCTCTCCATGTACAAGCCCGAGTGGGATCACGTGGAGGTTCCGCACCTGTGGCAGGTAGACGGCTATGGCAACCTTGCCTACACCGACGAGGGTTTCCCGTTCCCGGTGGATCAGCCGTTCGTTCCCTCCGACGATCCCACGGGCGTGTACCAGCGCATCGTCAACCTTCCCGCCGTTCCTGCCGGCGCTCGCGAGATCATTCGCTTTGACGGCATCGAGAGCTATGGCGAGCTGTACGTCAACGGTCAGTATATCGGCATGACCAAGGGTTCGCGCCTGTCTGCCGAGTTCGACGTGACCGACGCGCTCGTCGAGGGCGACAACCTGTTTGCGGTCAAGGTCCTGCAGTACAGCGATGGCAGCTATATCGAGGACCAGGACATGTGGTGGGCCTCGGGCATCTTCCGCGATGTGTACCTTATGCAGCGCCCCGCTGCGCAACTGGTCGACTTTAGGTTCCGCACGCACCGCGAGGGCGATGTTGCTCTGATCACGCTCGATACGGTGGCCGAGGGCGCTACCCGCGTTGTGTATACGCTCAGCGATGGCGAGAACGTGGTCGCTACGGGTGAGTGCATCGACGGACATGCCGAGTGCAGCGTTGCCGATGCCCACTTCTGGAACCCCGAGGACCCCTTCCTCTATGACCTTACGTTTGAGGTCTACGACGGCGACGAGGTCAGCGAGTACGTTCCGCATCGCCAGGGTCTTGCCGAGGTGACGGTCGAGGGCAATCATATCTACCTCAACGGCACCTACTTTAAGATGCATGGCGTCAACCGCCACGATCACGACGATCACAAGGGCCGTGCTGTGGGTCTCGATCGCATACGCCGCGACCTGGAGCTCATGAAGCAGCATAACATCAACGCGGTGCGCACCTCTCACTATGCCAATGACCCGCGCTTCTACGAGCTGTGCGATGAGTATGGCATCATGCTGGTCGCCGAGACCGACATGGAGAGCCACGGCTTCGAGAATATCGGCAATATCGCCCTGGTCACCGACGACCCGGCATGGGAGCCGGCCTACGTCGACCGCATTGAGCGCCTGGTGATGCAGGAGCGCAACCACGCCTGCGTCATTATGTGGTCGATGGGCAACGAGAGCGGCTATGGCTGCAACATCCGCGCGATGTACGCCAAGGCTCACGAGCTCGATGATCGTCCGGTCCACTACGAGGAGGACCGCAACGCGGATACCGTTGATGTCATCTCCACCATGTACTCCCGTGTGTCGCAGATGAACGACTTTGGTGAGCATCCGTTCCCCAAGCCACGCATCAACTGCGAGTACGGTCACTCCATGGGCAATGGTCCCGGAGGCCTGTCCGAGTACCAGGAGGTCTTCGATCGCTGGGATTGCATCCAAGGCCAGTTTATCTGGGAATGGTGCGACCACGGTTTGGCTGCTGTGACCGAGGACGGCGTTGCCTACGATATGTATGGTGGCGACAACGGCGATTACCCCAACAACAGCAACTTCTGCATCGATGGCATGGTGTTCCCCTGGCAGCAGCCGAGCCCGGGCCTCACTGAGTATGGCCAGGTCATCTGTCCGGTTCGCATGGCTTATGACGCTGAGGCGGGCGAGCTGACCGTCACCAACAAGCGTTGGTTTACCACCCTCGATGATGTCTGCCTGTCGGCGGAGACCCTGGTGGACGGCGACGTAGTGTGCCGCAAGATGCTCATGCCCGGCGCGGTTGCCCCCGGCGAGTCCGTCCAGCTTCCGCTGGTGATTCGCGAGGCCGCGGTAGGCGAGACCCTGCTGACCGTGCGCGCCTACACCATGGCCGCTCACGTCTGGTGCGAGCCGATGTTCCAGCTGGGCGCTAGCCAGTTTGCCATCGCCAACCATCCGGCGCCGGCCATCGCCGCCCCCGCTCGTCCTGAGCTCACGGTCGAGGAGACCGAGCAAGAGATCCGCATTCACTCCTTCAATGGCGAGCTGACCTTCAGTAAAGTCAACGGTACCGTGAGCGAGTGGAAGGCGTCCGGCCGCGACGTCATGGCCTCCGGTCCCCAGGTTGGTTTTTGGCATCCGCTCGTCGACAACCACGCTCAGGAGTATGACTCCCTGTGGAAGGACAACTTCATCGATGTGATGCAGACGTCTACCCGCAAGGTTTCTTGGAAGCAGGATGGCAATGCGGTCGTCGTTACCGTGAGCCAGCGTATCGCTCCTCCCGTCCGCGCGTTCGGCATGCGCGTCGAGCTCGTCTACACCGTGCTTCCGAGCGGTCGCGTCGACCTCAAGGTTTCCGGCGAGCCCTACGGCGATTACTCGGATATCATCCCGCGCATCGGCATCTCATTCGAGGTCCCCGGTTGCGATCGTGCCGTCGAGTGGTATGGCCACGGCCCGGGCGAGAACTACCCGGACTCGCTGCGCGCCAACCCGGTCGGTCATTACCGCACTACGGTCGACGACATGTTCACGCCCTACGTTATGCCTCAGGACTGCGCCAACCGCGAGGGCACCCGCTGGGTCGCCCTGCGCTCCAGCCACGGTGACGGTCTGGTCGTGACGCGTCCGAGCGACGCTGCCTCCAACCCGTTCTCGTTCTCGGCATGGCCCTATAGCTGCGAGGCCATCGATAACGCCAAGCACGTCTACGACCTAGTCAAGGGCGACACGGTCACGGTCAACATCAACGACCAGTTGCTCGGCCTTGGCTCGAACTCTTGGGGTTCCGAGGTGCTCGATTCCTATCGCACCCGTTTTGAGAGCTTCAGCTTTGAGGTGTCCCTGCGACCGCTGACATCTGCCGATCTGGCTCAGGCACTGGCACCCATTAAGGAGGCATAAGTCATGCATGTCTTTAACTCGCGCGCCGATTTCGACGCCCAGATGAAGTCCGTCAAGAAGTGGATGCGCACCGGCCAGGCGCTCGATGGCGTTTCCGATTTGCAGCACGATGTGGCGTACTCCATCGGCGACTCACTGGTGTATTGGTGGGTGAACGCTTGCGAGGCAACTACTACCGATCTGGTCGGTCACCGTCGCTACCATGCCGTGCTCGCTCCGCTCGACGGCGACCTGACCGTCGAGGTTGCCCCCAAGGCAGGCCTCACCTGCACCCGCGCTTACAGCGATATCGACGATCGTGAGCGCTTTGAGGGTACGGGAGAGACCGTGATGATTCCCGCCGGCGGCGTTGCCGTTGTCGAGATCGACGAGGCGTATCGCGTTCTCGCCGACACTACGGATCCCCGCGTCGTCGTACTGCACGTGACGGTTGAAGGTTATTCCTTCCCCAACAAGTAGTATTCGTCCGCCTGGACGTTTGCTTTGCGCCGTTAAGGGGGATGGCTTTGTTGACTCCCTTTTCCCCATTCCCCTTAGCAGGTGCGCCGCCCGCGATTGCACTTGCAACTCGAACGGACTTAGATGACATATAACAGATGATTGGGAGGGCTTATGAGCTCTGAAAAACGAGGAACGATTGGTTCGTTCGCTCTGCTGGGCATGACGGTCGCCGCCGTGTTCGGTATCAAGAACATCATCAACAACAACGCGGCCATCGGCTTGGCAGCTGCGCCGTCGTTCTTCTTCGCCACGCTTTTGTACTTTGTCCCCTATACCCTGGTTACCGCTGAGTTCGTCGGCCTCAACAAGGACTCCGAGTCGGGCGTGTACGCCTGGGTCAAGACCTCGATGGGCGGCCGCTGGGCATTCCTGACGGCGTTTAGCTACTGGTTCGTCAACCTGTTCTACTTTGCGTCCGTACTGCCCAATGTCATCATCTACGCGAGCTACGTGTTTTTTGGCGCCAACGCCGAGCTCTCGCAGCTGTGGATCACCATTATCGAGATCGTCGTCTTTGCTATCGCCACGTGGGTTTCGACCAAGGGCGCTAAATGGATTGGCTCCATTTCCTCCTTCGGTTCGACCGCGGCTCTCGGCCTGACTGCCGTGTTCATCCCGCTGTCCCTGGCTGCTGCCTTTGGCGGCGTTGAGTTCGCTACGGCTCCTACTCCCGCTAACATGGCTCCCGACATGAGCAACTTCGCAACTATGTGGGGCTTCTTCGGTACGCTTGCCTGGATCATCCAGGGTGTTGGCGGCGCTGAGTCTGTCGGCGTGTTCCTTAACGACCTCAAGGGCGGCGTCAAGGCCTTCGTGCGCACCGTCGTTATCGCCGGCCTGACCATCGGCCTTCTGTATGCAGGCGCTTCGCTGCTGGTCAACCTGTTCATTCCCGAGGGCGGCGTTGCCATCTCCACCGGTATCTTCGACGTATTCGGTGCTGTCTTTGCCCACTTTGGCATTCCCATGGAAGTGTCCACGCGCGTCATTGGCCTGATCCTTCTTGCCGCCACGTTGGGCTCCCTCATGATGTGGACCTCGGCTCCCATCAAGGTTTTCTTCACCGAGATCCCCAAGGGCGTCTTTGGTAGCAAGATCGTCGAGCTCAACGAGCACGGCATTCCTGCCCGCGCTGCCTGGCTGCAGTTCGCCATCGTCGTCCCCATCCTGATCATCCCGGCTCTGGGCTCCGGCAACCTTGACGACCTGCTCATGATCGTCACCAACATGACTGCTGCCACCGCTCTGCTCCCGCCGCTGCTGATTCTGCTTGCCTACTTTATGCTGCGCAAGAACTTCGACGCTGCGCCCCGCGACTTCCACATGGGCTCGCGCAGCTTTGGCCTGGTCGTTGCCGCATTCCTGCTTGTGGTCTTCTGCTTCGTGCTTATCTGCGGCACCATTCCGCTCGATCAGCCGTTGTGGCTGACGCTGGTCTACAACGTTGGCGGCGTGGTTGTCTTCCTGGGTCTTGCCGTGATCTGGTACAACCGCTATATCAACCGTCTGCGCGAGACCGATCCCGAGGCTGC
Organism: uncultured Collinsella sp.; assembly: GCA_900551015.1. GTDB lineage: Bacteria > Actinomycetota > Coriobacteriia > Coriobacteriales > Coriobacteriaceae > Collinsella. Next base: position 10,508 of record URUI01000022.1, on the reverse strand, counting down.
CGAGAGCGAGCTGCGTCCCTCCGTCCTCGACATGATGGAGTAGCGGATAGGATTAATCTACGGCTGTGGAATAAATCGATTCCCTTTCCGAAGGAGGGGCCTTACGAAGGCCCCTCCTTTTGTGTTTTGGGGCATGGTTAAGGACCCCGTGTCCAAAAAATGCCAAATATGAGTACTGTTGCAAAATAAGTGCCATATCTATCGGCCGGTTTTGAGCAAAAATGGGCTCAAAATCAATTTATCTAACCCCCTTTTAAGGGCGTTAGACGGCTTTCAACCTCTTCGAATGGCTCAAAGTAGGCAATTTGCTCTCGATTTTGCTGCTACTAAATTGGTGACAGTACTCATATTTGCCACTTTTTGCCCACGAGGTGTTCAGAGGAATTCTCGACAAGCATCTAACGGTACAATAGCTACCACGTGGCTGGGTTTGCCGGCCGAATGTGCGATGTCGTGGGAGGGGACATGGTCGAGTTTACGAAGACGATTAAAGATCCGTTGGGACTGCATGCCCGCCCGGTCGCGCTGCTCTACGACATCATCGCCAAGCATCGTAGCGACGTGTCGGTCAGCATCGGCGACCGCCATACCGACGGTCGCGACGTTATGGGCCTCATGGCTCTCTATGGCGACTGCGGCGAGGACATCATCTTCCGCATTTCGGGCGTAGACGAGGCCTCGTGTGTCACGTCGATCAGAAACCTCTCCCTCTAAACGCAACAATGTGACAAAGGGGCTGTCCCCTTGTCACACCTGTTTCATATGGGAAACTTTTTCGAAAACTGAATAGGGACCCTTTCCAAAAAGTTAACCACGTGCTAGTTTACTGTAGCGAACATAGACGTGGTTAACTTTTGCTGCGTCGATGTTGAGGACGAACTGACGTTAGGAGCACACTCATGTCTTGCGGACCGCAGATGCCGGCCATGCCGCTTTCGATGGTGAAAGCAGGCGAAACCGTGCACGTGTCTCGTGTAAAGGGCAATGAGGACATGAAGCACCACCTCAAGGACCTCGGCTTTGTCGAGGGCAGTGAGGTTCACGTGGTGAGCTCGAGTGGCGCCAATATCATCGTCACCGTGCTGGGCGCACGCTTTGGTATCGATACCAAGGTCGCCATGCACATCATGACCGTCGGTTAGTTCGCAGCATTTCATTAAAGCTGAAAGGGGGAAAAGAATATGAAGACGTTGGGTGACGTTAAGGTGGGCGAGAGCTCTACCATCGTCAAGCTTCACGGCGAGGGCGCGCTTCGCCGTCACCTTATGGACCTGGGCCTCATCAAGGGCACTTCGTTCAAGGTCGTTAAGGTTGCACCGCTCGGAGATCCGGTCGAGATCAACGTGCGCGGCTACGAGCTTTCCATCCGCAAGGAGGAGGCTGCCGTCGTCGAGGTCCAGTAAGGGCCCGCGGCAACTATTTATGCAGATAAAGTTAGGTTTTTCTAACTTAAATTTGCAACGTTGAAGCACATTATCCAGCCTGCGCGGAGAAAGCAGCGCGGGCACACAAGGAAGAAGGATTGAATGGCGGATTCTCAGATCCATGTCGCGCTGGCGGGTAACCCCAACTGCGGCAAGACCACGCTTTTCAACCTGATCACCGGCGCCAACGGCTACGTTGGCAACTGGCCCGGCGTCACGGTTGAGAAAAAGGAAGCCAAGCTCCTGAGTGACAAGAACGTCACGATTACGGACCTCCCCGGCATCTACTCGCTTTCCCCCTACAGCCCCGAGGAGCAGTGCTCGCGCGATTACCTCATGAGCGGCGAGCCCGATGTGGTTGTCCAGGTGGTCGATGCCACCAACCTCGAGCGTAACCTGTACCTGGCGCTTCAGGTTATCGAGACCGGCCTGCCCGTGGTCGTGGCCCTCAACATGGCCGACCTCGTGGAGAAGAACGGCGACAAGATCGACACGGACAAGCTTTCCAAGAAGCTTGGCTGCCCGGTCATGATGATCTCGGCCCTTAAAAACAAGGGTATCAAGGAGCTGTTCGAGCAGGTCAAGAAGTCTGCTGCTTCCAAGGGCCAGGTGCCGGAGCACAAGTTCGATTCCTCCATCGAGGACGTTCTGGACCACATCGAGAACAACCTGCCGGCGAGCGTTCCCGCCAACAAGCGTCGCTACTACGCTGTCAAGCTGTTTGAGCGCGACGCGGACGCCTGCAAGCTCATCAACCTCACCAAGGAGAAGGCCGCTCGCGTCGAGCAGCTGGTCGCCCAGTGCGAGCAGGATTGCGACGACGACGCCGAGTCCATCATCACCGGCGAGCGCTATGGCGTGATTGCCCACATTATCGACGAGTGCATGACCAAGGCTCCGGCCAAGATGAGCACCTCCGAGAAGATCGACCGCGTGGTTACCAACCGTATCCTGGGCCTGCCGATCTTTGTGGTCATCATGTTCTGCGTGTACTACATCGCCGTTTCCACCCTGGGCGGCACGGTGACCGACTTCACCAACGACCAGCTCTTCGGCACCGACGGCTGGTACGTGCTCGGTCAGGGTCGCGACGCCTATGACGCAGCTGTTGAGGCTGCGGGCGACAACGCCGACTCGGTCGACCCGGCGCAGTACGGCCCCTATGTCCCGGGTATCACCACCGCGGTGCACGACGCCCTTGTGGCGGGCGGTACCGAGGACGGTGGCCTCGTCGATTCGCTGGTCTGCGACGGCATCGTGGCTGGCATCGGCGCCATCATGGGCTTCGTCCCGCAGATGTTCCTGCTCTTTGTGATGCTGTCTTTCTTGGAGGACTGCGGTTACATGGCCCGCGTCGCCTTCATCATGGACCGCGTGTTCCGCCGCTTTGGCCTGTCCGGTAAGTCCTTTATCCCCATGCTCGTGTCCTCGGGCTGCGGCGTCCCCGGCGTCATGGCTACCAAGACCATCGAGAACGAGAAGGACCGCCGCATGACGGTCATGACCACCACGTTCATCCCCTGCGGCGCCAAGCTGCCGATCATCGCCCTGCTTATGGGTTCCATCATTGGCGACTCTTCTACCACCGCTGCGTGGATCAGCCCGCTCTTCTACTTCCTGGGCGTCTTTGCCGTCATTGCCTCGGGCCTCATGCTCAAGAAGACCAAGCTCTTCGCCGGCCGCCCGACGCCGTTTGTTATGGAGCTTCCTGCCTACCACTTCCCGGCGATCCGCTCTTGGGCGCTGCACGTGTGGGAGCGCTGCTTCGCCTTTATCAAGAAGGCCGGCACGGTCATCTTTGCGTCCACCGTCGTCGTTTGGTTCCTCTCCAACTTTGGTAGCTACAACGGCGCCTTTGGCTACCTGCCTTCCATGGAGGGCATCCCCGAGGAGTTCATGGATTACTCCGTGCTTGCCATGTTCGGCAACCTGGTCGCTTGGATCTTCGCCCCGCTCGGCTTTAGCACCTGGCAGGCCACCGCACTGACCGTCTCTGGCCTCGTCGCCAAGGAGAACGTTGTCGCCACCGCCGGCTCGCTGCTGTCCGTTGCCGACGCCGGCGAGACCGACCCGAGCCTGTGGACCGCGTTTGCGGCTATGTTCCCGACCATGGGCGCTTGCGTCGCCTTTGGTGCCTTCAACCTGCTGTGCGCTCCGTGCTTTGCCGCTATCGGCACCATCCGTAACCAGATGAACTCCGGTAAGTGGACCGCGATTGCCATCGGCTACGAGTGTGCCTTTGCTTGGGTCATCGGCCTGTTCATCAACCAGTTCTATAACCTGCTTGTTCTTGGGCAGTTTGGTATCTGGACGGTTGTGGCCATCGTGCTGCTGGCTGCGATGCTCTTCCAGATCTTCCGTCCCATGCCCAAGCATGCATGGACCGACGAGGACGAGACCAACACCGCTTCTGCCACGGTTTCCGCTTAAGTCCGAATAAGGATTAGCCCCTTTTCACGAGCCCGGGTGTCCCAGCGACCCCCGGGCTTTTTGGTGGGGCAGATGTGACGTTTCCGCAGATAAAACCGACCAAAATAAACCTGTCCCTTTTTGGCAGGTGGAGAATGGGGTAAAGTAAGTGGCGGTTAACTAGAGGAGGCTTGCTATGGCACCTATCGATATTGTTGTACTGGTTGTTATCGGCATTGCGTTTGTCGCCGTGTGCGTGCGCATTTATCGCAAGGGCACCTGCGCCGACTGCGCTCAGGGCGGCGTTTGCACGGGACATTGTTCCAACAAAAAAACCTGCGCCGCACTTAAGGGCGTGGACAAAATTGCCGAAGACTTGGGCCGCGGGATCAAATAAGGCCCGGACATCCAGGCATCCAGGCGCCTCGCGAGTATCCGTTCGCGGGGCGCTTTGTGCATTCGGGGGCGAGCGCGGCGATTGGACTCGATGCCGCCGGCCGTCCGCATTTGAGTCGTTAGGGAGGGTGCCCCCTCTTGCGGCGTACATTTTTGGGAATATTCAGCAAACGTATGTCCCGATAGAGGGGCAGAACGGCTGTTTTAAGTGCCTACGATGGCGTAATTCGCCATCGTAGGCACTTATTTATGCCGATCGGGCGCAAAATGCGCACCAAATGGGGCGTCGAGGACGCTGCGCGGCGCACTCCGATGCTGAATATTCCCAAAAATGTACGTCGGGACATGACCCACCTGGGCAAAAGCACACAAGTTCGGTGTTCAGGGGTGCCAGTATCGGCGGTATACTAGAGTTTTGTGAACCGAGCAGAAGCCGGGGGAACACGTGCGCTCGGGCACCGCTCGGTTGCTGCTACGATAGATAGGTCAGTAATTTGCCGCCGAGCGGCTCAAACGAAAGGAAGCCTGCATGGAGTCATCCGCCTACCCGATGCTCTTTAGTCCGATCAAGGTCGGTACGACCGAGGTCAAGAACCGCGTCTTTATGCCGCCGGTGTCTACCAACCTGGCCGATCACGGCTATGTGACCGACGACTTGGTCGATCATTACCGTGCCCGCGCCAAGGGCGGCGTGGGCCTGATCATCACTGAGGTCGTGACGGTCGAGCCTACCTATACCTATCTGCCGGGTGACATGTGCTGCTACGACGACACGTTTATCCCTGGCTGGGAAAAGCTCGCCGCCGCCGTCCACGAGTATGGCTGCAAGATCATGCCGCAGCTCTTCCACCCCGCCTACATGGCCTTTAACATTCCGGGCACCCCGCGCCTCATCGCTCCGTCCTTTGTGGGCCCGTCCTATGCCCGCGAGGCTCCGCGTCCCATCACCATCGACGAGATCCACGAGCTCACGCATCAGTTCGGCGACGCTGCCGTGCGTATGCAGAAGGCCGGCGTCGATGGCGTCGAGGTTCATGCGGCGCACGCCCATGGCATGCTCGGCGGCTTTTTGACCCCGCTCTATAACAAGCGTACCGACGAGTACGGTGGCTCGCTCGACGCCCGCATGCGCTTCTTGCTCGAGGTCATCGCCGAGATCCGCGAGCGCTGTGGCAAGGACTTCATTATCGACGTCCGCATCTCGGGTGACGAGTACACCGATGGCGGCTTGACCCTCAACGACATGATCTACGTCTCGCGCCGCCTGGAGAAGGCCGGCGTCGACATGATCCATGTGTCGGGCGGCACCACCATCAAGCGCGGCTCTGCAATTCCCGCTGCCGGCACGCAGCAGGCCTCGCACGCTGCCTGCTCGCGCGAGATCAAAAAGCATGTGAACATTCCCGTTGCCACGGTCGGCCGCATCAACGAGGCATGGATTGCCGAGGAGCTGATCGAGGACGGCGCCGCCGACATCTGCATGATGGGCCGTGCCAATCTGTGCGATGCCGAGTTCTGCAACAAAGCGGCTGCCGGCAACGCCGACGAGATCCGTCCCTGCATCGGCTGCCTGCGCTGCCTGAACGGCATCATGTTTGGCAAGCGCATCTCCTGCACCGTCAACCCGGACGTGGAGCGCGACGAGGCCGGTTACGAGCCTGCCGCCGAGGCCAAGAACGTGCTCGTTGTGGGTGCCGGTCCCGCGGGCATGGAGGCGGCCTATATTGCCGCCAAGCGCGGCCACAACGTGGTGCTCGTGGATAAGCAGGACGAGCCGGGCGGCGAGATGCGCATCGCGGCCGTTCCGCCGGCAAAGCAGGAGCTCACCCGCGTGATCAAGTATCAGTATCGTCGCCTGGCCGAGGCCGGCGTCGCGTGCGTCTTTGGTACCGAGCTTTCGGCCGAGGACATTCAGCGCGACTACGCGGGCTACGAGGTTGTCCTGGCTTATGGCGCCGAGCCCATTGCTCCAGCCTTTATGCAGGGCTTTAAGCAAGTTATGACGGCCGATGACCTGCTGGGCGGCAAGGCTTTCCCGGGCAAGAAGATTGTCATCGTCGGCGGCGGAACCGTCGGTTGCGAGACGGCCGACTACCTGGCCCCGCTGGTCAACGACCTGTCGCCGGCCAACCGCGATGTCACCGTCATCGAGATGACCAAGACGCTTGCCGCCAACGAGGGCGGTGCCGGTCGCGCGGTGCTCATCACGCGCATGCTCTCCAAGGGTGTTCACGTGCTGACCGAGGCCAAGGTGACCGAGATCACCGAGGACACCATCAGTTACGAGAAGGACGGCGAGGTCCACACCATCACCGGTGCCGATACACTGGTGCTTGCCATGGGCTATCGTCCCAATACCAAGCTGGCTGACGACCTGGCTGCAGCCGGTGTTGCCACCCACGTGCTGGGCGATGCCAACAAGTGCGGCAACATCCGCGACGCTATCGGCGATGGCTACAAGATCGCCTGCGAACTCTAGTCAACCCCTTGGCGCATGGGGGCCAGGTTACTTTGCGCTAAGTTGATGCATGTAAACCTGACCCCATTGCACCATTTGATAAAACGCAAGCGCTCGCTGCCTGCGTTTTATCAAAGAAAGATTATTGTCGAGCCTTAAATGCCTTTTGTTTGTGTGCCTTCCGCAATCATATTGCGGTTGTAGACCAGGTGCAGATACATCGCATCGTGAGCGGCGGTGGGGTTGCGCGTCTCAATGGCGTCGGCCACACCGTGGTGCGTGCGGATGGTCTCCTCGACGAACTTTTTTGCCCGTTACGTCGATAAAGAGGGGAACGGATGCCTTGAGCACACCCATCAGACGGGTAACGGCGAGGTTGCCGCCATCCCAGGGCGGCTTCATGGGGTAGCGCCCGTACGCATCGAATTTTTCCTCTCATAGATGTGCGGCACAAAGAGCCCCGAGTTCATACGAGCTCGGGGCTCTTTTCGTTTGGATTTCAGACGTATTGACAGACGAAAACAGTCTGCGTCCGGTATTGAGCCATACGAAAGCGAAATTATGCGTCTTAATTCCGTACGCAAATCAAGACGAAAACAGTTTGCGTCTTATATAAATCAGTACGCAAACGGTTTTCGTCTTATAATACGGTTATGAATGGTACGAAACGAGGGGGTTGTGCATATGGTTGTTAGAGAGAGCCCTACAGTCGAATACAAGGAAAGCGTTACGCCGACGTTTCTTAAAACGGTGAGCGCCTATGCAAACTACGGGACGGGCAAGATTGAGTTTGGCGTTGATGACGAGGGCGTGGCTGTCGGCCTTGCAGATCCGGTCGCAGAGTGTCTCCGCATTGAGAACATGATTAATGACAGCTTGGATCCCGCTCCCCGTTACACGCTCGAGTCCGATGAGAAACACGGGACCGTAATCCTTACGGTTTATGAGGGACAGGACAAACCCTATCGAAGCAAGGGAAAGGCCTACAGACGAAACGATTCGGCAACGGTGGAGGTCGACCGGTTTGAGTATGGCAGGCTGACGCTCGAAGGCAGCAACGTGACGTTCGACGCGCTCACGTCGGCTCGCCAGGACTTGGGCTTTCATACGCTCGAGCATAAGTGTGTTGAACACCTCGGCATTTCCGAGCTAACGCCGGATATCATGCGTACGCTCCGCTTGCTCGGCAAGGATGGCTATACCAATGCCGCGGCGATTTTAGCGGATAAGAATGATTTTCCAGGCATCGACTGCGTCCGTTTTGGCGATACCGAGGATGTGATCTTGGATCGCGAGGCGGCGACAAATGTATCCGCAATTGAGCAGGCGGACAGGGCGGTGGCTATGTTTGCACGCTACTACCGTTATGAGCGTATCGAAGGGATGGAGCGCGTCCAAACCGATCGAATTCCTCTTGAGGCATTCCGCGAAGCTGTTGCAAACGCTTTGGTGCATCGGACGTGGGACGTTCGAGCGAACGTTCAAATTGCCCTGTACGATGATCGTGTCGTTGTGACCTCCCCTGGATCGCTGCCCGCCGGGTTGACGACGGAACAATACCTGTATGGGCAGATATCCGTGCTCAGAAACCCCATCGTTGCAGAGGCCTTCTTAAAGCTGGATTACATCGAGAAATTTGGTACGGGAATCGCGCGCATTAGACGTGCCTATCGTGATTCGATCAATCAACCAATTTTTGATGTTCGCGGCGGCATGGTGGCCGTCACATTGCCCGTTACCGATGCCTTTGAAGGGTCCGAGGAAGAGGTCCAGGTTCTCAAGGCCTTGTCGGGCGGGCGAATTATGTCGCGAAGCGAGATTGAAAAACAGACGGGGCTGAGCCGCATGCGGACGTTGGCGGCACTCGAATCTCTGCTTGAACGGAATGCAATCGTAAGGCAGGGAACCGGGCGGGCCACGAAATACGAGCGCTCATAGTCCAAAAGAGCCATGGTACAAGACGGGCCCCAAGCCAGCGTTGGCTTGGGGTCCGTTATATCCCGGATGGTAACGGGCCGATTATTGTCAAGTTAAAGCAAAGTACAGCGACGTACAGCAAAGTATAGTGAGATATAGCAAGCCGTATAGCGCGCCTTGATTTTCAACCCTTGATTATCAACCGTCCGTATTTCACGGCAACTTATAACAGGCTCGGGGTGCCAATTTGGGGTGCAGTAGTGCTGCGCCACGAAAAGGGCCTATCTACTACGTTTAAGCCGCAGGGGTCAACCATAGTCGGTTTTTTCGAAAATCGACAAGCTATCTACCTGCGGTTTTGTTTCACGGTTTTCGGTATGGCCGAGGCTATCCGTGTTAACGTAGTAGATGGGCCACTTTTGTGGCAAGGGGGGCCGATCTGCGGGCCAGGGTAGCTAAAAGAGCCCCGTCCCAAAAAGACTGATTGGGAGCTGGGGCGTGTCGATGCGATAGTATTACGTGGTGATATTCGACAAACCGTGGGCTTCATCCGAGGGCTTTATGGAACAGCACCAGCATTATCAGAGCCTGCAAGATCAGGCATACAACGCACTGCGCTCTAAGATCATCTATGCCGAGCTCAGGCCCGGCACGCGCCTTTCGGCGATTGGTCTGGAAAAGGAGACGGGGATCGGGCGCACGCCAATTCGCGAGTCCTTTGTGCGCCTGCGCGAGCAAGAGCTGGTGGAAACGCGTCCCAAGAGCGGCACCTACGTCTCTAAGATCAGCATGGAACACGCCGAGAATGCCTGTTTCTTGCGCGAGAAACTCGAAAGAAGCGTACTCATTAAATGTTGTTCGGCTGCCACGTCCGAGCAAAAGCATCGGCTCGAGCAGATTCTTGCCGAGTCCGAGTCGCTCGACCATAGCGAGACGCGTCGCTTTTTCGACTTGGATAACCTGTTTCATGAGACGTGTTTTGAGATTGCCGGTCGTCACATGCTGTGGGATTGGATGAAGAGCGTCAACACGCATTTTGAGCGATACAACTGGTTGCGTATGGTGTCGCAGGATCTGGATTGGGAGCCGATTCGTCGACAACATCGTCGGATTCTCGAGGCCATTAAGAGGGGCGATACCGACACGGCGAGCTACCTGGCAGAGACGCACTTGCACCTGATGCCCGAGGAGCAGGGTCCGGTTATCGCCTTGCATCCCGACTACTTTGAGCTGTCCAAAGACTCGGCCATCTAACTCGCCCCCCTTTATTTGCTGCGGTGAAATTAAGATCGTTCTGCGGCTCTGGTGGCGTAGGCAGTCCGTATAAATGCCTAAAATGGCTCAGGCTGCCGACAATGGGGAAATGGGGTGCGCTATGGCGCAGATGAGAATCAAGGACATTGCCGCCGAGGCGGGCGTGAGCCCGGCCACGGTTTCGCGCTACCTCAATAACCGCCCCGGGCAGATGACCGAGGAAACCCGCGCCCGCATCGCGGCGGTTATCGAGCGCACCGGCTATCGCCCGCGTGCCGCCGCGCGCAATCTGCGCAGCTCGCGCACCAACCTCATCGGCGTAATCTTGGCAGACATCGCCAGCCCGTTCTCGAGCGCCATGCTCGAGGGTCTTTCCGCCAGCGCCGCCACGCGCGGCTGCTCGCTCATGACGGCCATTAGTGGCAACGACCCCGTCAAGGAGGCCGAATCGCTCACCAGGCTTATAGATGCCGGCGTGGACGGCCTGATCGTCAACACCTGCGGCGGCAACGACAAAGCAATCGCCGCGGCCGCGGGACGCCTACCTGTTGTGCTGCTCGACCGCGATGTTGCCAATGGCGGCATCGATCTGGTGATGCAGTTTTCGGCGGAAGCGTCTCAGTTCCCCGGATTTCCGCCGCTGTCATGGC
>URUI01000021.1 GCA_900551015.1 uncultured Collinsella sp. | reverse complement strand
CGCCCACCGTGAATCGGTCGCCGATTTTGCCGTAGTGCCGGAACTGCTGGTAATATGTTACGGTCCTGTCGTAGCGGCCTGCCAGACGAATTTTCTGCGTATTATCATGTTTCAGGCAGTCCGGTGCGTGAAATTCATCCTTCGGCGCATCCAAGGGCAGCACTTCAACATAAGACGCATCATTTTTGCCAACCGTCCATGCCTTCGGCTTGCCATCCGTGCCGGTCACAGAGAAGTCACTGTTCTGAACCATATTGAAATGATTCAGCGTCAGCCCTTCTTCCAGCTGCATCGCATCGAACCAGCAATTGCCGCCCGCGAAGCCGTTCTGCATGTCGCAGTACGCCATGCAGTAAACCTTAGGTTCTGCATTCTCCGGCAGCGTGAAGGACACAGACACACGTTCATACGGCATGTTGTCCGTCTTTTCCCACATCTTGCCCGGTTCGGAATCCAGCGTAATTTCCTGTCCGGCGACCGTGTACGCAATGCGCATCACACCGCGCGGGCCACCAGATCGGACATATCCCGACAGTGTATACGACTTGCCCGGCGTGAGCGTCACTGCCTGACGGACATACACGCAGTCGCTCGACCAAATCGTCAGCCGATACGAAACGAGACCGAACTGCCGTGTGGACTGGTCGCGCGTAATCGTGCCAGTGCTGCTTTTCTCCCAGACGCTGCTGTTTTCCTCGCACATCGGGTCAAGCAGAAGGTTGCGCACCACTCGCTGCATCCGGGAACGTTCCGTCGCGTGGTTAATCGGCGCATTCGCGTTGTCGTCAGTGCGGTCGTATCGGGTGTACATCGCGTAGCCCAGCTCGTCATCCACGCTGGTTTGGTTGCCGTCATCGTTGAAATGGTAGCGCAGTGTCTTGCCGGAAAGCACCGCGGTCGGGGATGGCAAACACGCAGGCATAGCGCTTGCCCACGACCTCCTGGATGCGCGTCATAAAGCGATTGTCCGAGCCCGCGATGGCCGGCTGCTCAATCTTGAGCTCTGCCGTCACCGCACCGCCGGCACGAATCAAGCTCACGTAGTTAAGGCGCTGCTGGGCACCAAAGTCGAGTTGCTGGGCGCGCACGTACAGACCGTCCAAGCGGTCAATCCCCGCCTCGCCGGCGCGTGCCTCGATATCCTCGTAGGCGCGCAGGCAGTCGTCGAACAGCGAGCGCGGCTCGGACAGCACCACGAGCGCCTTGCCGCTCACATGCGACAGCGGGCTCACGGTCTGGCCGTACATCACCGGCAAAAAGCGGTCGAGCTCGGGCGTGACGATGCGTGCATCCACCATCTCGAGCAGCGCCGCCAGCTTACTGTCGTCCTGGCTGGCGCGGTAGAGCGCCACGTGCATGTTGTGAACGGCCTCGTCGGTGAGCGCCAGCTCGCGGCAGGGAAAGATTTCGATGCTGTCCTCGTTGCCGATGGTCTGCCCCGTGGAACTCACCATGCGGCGGATGCGATCAATCTCGTCGCCAAAGAACTCAATGCGCACGGGTGCCTTCTCCTGCGCGGGGAACACCTCGACGGTATCACCGTGCACGCGGAACAGGCCGGGCGCGTCGGCGACACCGGCATTGGTATAGCCCATGCCCACCAGGCGCTGCGGCACCTCGCCAAAAGGGATCTCCTCGCCCACCGCAAAGGTCGTGGACTCCCAGTAGCGGCTCTCGACTGGCGGCACGCAACGCAGCAACGCGCGGGCCGAGGCAACCATAATGCAGTTGTCACCGCGCACGATGCGTCCCAGGGCCTCGCAGCGCTGCGCCACCACGGCATCGTCGGGCGCCTGCTCACGCCACGGGTAGTCCTTGCGCTCGGGAAAGCGGCACACGTGCGCCAGGCCCAAATAGGCGGCCAGGCTGCGCGCGGCGCGATCGGCAGCGTCCTCGCCGCTCACGATATAGACCGTGGGACGCGGACGGCGCGCAAACTGGGCGGCCGCCATAAGCGTGCGACCCGACTGCGACACGGCCAACGTCACGTCCTCGCCGGCATCGAGTCCGGCCTCGACGGTCTGCAGTGCCTCGGCAGTGTAGAGCTGCGCGGCTATACGGTGAATGAGCATGCTGTTCCTCCGGCATCGCAACGCCAAAAGCCCGCCGGGGCAAGCTCGGCGGGTCGTTCGTCAAATTCGTTGCCTGTCATGGTAACGCATGGAGAGAACTCCAGCCCAAGCGTACGCCCAGCCCCGCAAAAAACGCCAGACGGACGAGCCGCCTGGCCTTATCAGAGTGAGCTATACGCCGAGTCTAATCATAGACGCCCATTTTAAGCAGCGTGAAGGTCGGGGCGCCGTCACCCTGCGCGACGCGGACCGTGCAAGTCTCAGTACGGCCCTTGGATGCGTCCGCTTGAATTGCGGCGATGAACTGATCCTTTGGCAGGCCGTAGGTACTCTCGGGGATGTCGGAAGGAAGTAACGAACCGCCAGCGCTGTAGACCTCATAGGTGAGCTCGTAGATGTTGTCGCCAAGGTCAGTCACGCCCGTAACGATGGCACACGGCGGGTTGTAATTTCCCTGGCCGTATTCCTGCTTCAGATACAAGTACCCGTCATGCGCTTCGGCCGAATCGGCGCGCATCTGCCCACCCGATGCCCTATCAAAGGTCATATCAGCATCCGAGAGCGTCAGACCCGTCAAGCGGTTGAGTTCCCTATTGATCACATCGGTCGCCATGCGCTGATAGTGACCATTGTCATAGTCACCTTTCTCGATTCGATACGGCGCGTTGTCAATAAAATGGCACCAGATAAACTTGACCAGCTTGTATTTCTCGTCATCAGAAAGTCCGTCAGTCGAATCGAAAGCACCTGTCTGATACCAGTCCCGATCGAAGTGTTCCTCCGTAAAGTTCGACAGGAACAGGTTCGCCGCGGCATAAGTTGCCTGGTCGTTGAGGTCGACTTTTACGCTGCTGCCCGTCTGCTCGGGCTCATCCGCCTCGTCCTCGTCGGCGGCAGGCTTCTCCTTGGCGCTTCCCTTGTCCTTGTGCTCTGCCGAACCCTCGTCGGACCCAAGTACCGTAATCCGCGATGAATTGCCCTGCCCAAGCGGACCCAGCACGCCGGTCAGTGCCAGTGCAGCGCCAGCGGCAACCAGCACGCCCGCTACACATATGCCGATAATCACCGCCCGCTTATGCGATTTCTTTTGCACGGAAGGCATCCCTGCCGCCGGCATCGGCGCGGGCTCAGCAGGCGCGGCCGCCGGAGAAGCAACACCCATGCGCGCCCCGCAGTTCGTGCAAAAATCGGCTCCGTCGGGCATCTCGGAGCCACACTTGGTGCAAAACATATTCGGGTATCCCCTCACAACAAACAGCATCTGTCGCCATCATATTGAGCCTTCGCGGCCCAAATGTGTTGCGCAACATTGGCCACAGCCTTCGGACGCCGGCAAAACGTGCCGGCCCCTACCCCGTCACGCGCACGCTGGGGCAAAGGTCTGCCAGCGGGCACTCGTCGCACTTGGGCTTGCGGGCGTCGCGCAAACTGCACGGCTGCCATCAGCATCCGGTCCGCTCACCCAAAACGCGCATGCCCAACGCCCTCTGCACAAAACAGCCTGAACGGACAGCATCAATTATCAGCTGCCACCTGTGCTACTTTGTAATTATGGCAATTCCTACTTTATAGTTGTGGTAACTTCTAGTTAGCAATTATGGTTGTTTTGCCTTGACAATGTGGCAAATCCCGAAGACCTGCCACGAAACCCGGCGGATACCGACAAACTCGTCACGAAGCTTTCGAACCAAAAGCATGCCTGCGAGCATGCGATGCAAGACACGAAGGGCATTAAAAATGATTGAGCGAACCATGGCCCATAAGCTACGCGACATGTCAGAATGGTTCCCCGTCGTCTCGCTTACGGGGCCACGCCAAAGCGGCAAGTCGACCCTCATCAAGGCCGTCTTTCCTGAATATGAATATCTCAACCTCGAGAACCCGGAAGTCCGTCGCGCCGCACTCGATGATCCCGTCGGCTTTATCAGCAGGCGCCCCGATCATCTAATCATCGACGAAGCCCAATATGCACCGGAGCTGTTCAGCATGATTCAGGTCGCCTCCGACGAGCGCGGAAGGGCCGGCCAGTATGTATTGTCCGGCTCGCAAAACTTTTTGCTCATGCACAACATCCAGCAATCGCTTGCCGGGCGCGTCGGCATGCTCAAGCTCCTGCCCCTCTCCTACCAGGAGCTTGGCGATACGCAAATCGCGCTTGACACCTACCTGATTCGCGGGGGATACCCACGCATATACGATGCAGGTATCCCCACCGATGTGTTCTTTCAAAATTACCTTATGACCTACGTGGAACGCGACGCGGGCGGCCTTCTCGACGTGCGCAATCTGAGCTCCTTTAGAAAAATGATCGGACTGTGCGCGGCTTGCGTGGGAGGGCTGCTCAACCTATCAAGACTCGCCGCCGATGTGGGAGTCGCCACGGCGACGATCAACTCGTGGCTTTCGATCCTGCAATCAAGCTATTTGGTGTTCCTGCTTCAGCCTTATGCCGGAAACATGCGCAAGCGGCTTACCAAAGCGCCAAAACTGTACTTCTACGACACGGGGCTTCTTTGCCATCTGCTTGGCATTCACGACGAGCGCAGCCTCATGAACCATCCCCTAAGCGGGGAAATTTTCGAAAACCTCGTTGTCTCGGAACGCCAGAAGGCGTATCTCAACAGAGGTATCGAGCCAACGCTCGCCTTTTATCGCGACGACAGCAAACGAGAGATCGACCTCATCGATCTAACAGAGCCGGCTCGCCCTCAGGCGTTCGAAATCAAATCGGGCGCTACCTATCGCGACTCATTCGCTCGACACCTACGCTCCGTTGGTTCCGAACTTGGCATTCCCGCAAAGGACCGAGCCGTCGTATATCACGGCTCCGAGAGCTACGATACCGAGGGCGCATCGGTTGTGCCGGCAGAAGAGTTCTTGCTTCGGGAGCCGTAGCGAGCGTCGCGGGAACCGGCCACGCCTTGATTTGTGCAGCTTGGAGGCACGCAAGGGCGGAGGCGTCACGCCCTTGCAGTCTAGCTCACCCGTACGCTGGGACACAAATCTGCCAGCGGACACTCGTCACACTTGGGCTTACGGGCATCGCAAATCTCGCGGCCAAAGGTGATCCACTGGTGATTGACCGACTCCCAATACTCGTGCGGCAAGATCTTGAGCAGATCCTGCTCGGTCTTGAGCGGCTCTTTGGCGTGCGTCTTGGGACTCAGCATCAGGCGGTGCGCGATGCGGTTGACGTGCGTATCCACCGCGATGCCTTCCACGATGCCGTACCCCGCGTTGAGCACGATGTTCGCCGTCTTGCGTCCCACGCCCGGCAGCTTGACGAGCTCCTTCATGTCGGCCGGTACCTCGCCGCCGTAGTCGGCAACGATCATCTGCGCGGCCTCCACGGCATGCTTGGCCTTACTCTTATAAAAGCCGAGTGACTTAATGGTGTCCGCCACGTCGGCCACACTTGCTCCGGCCATGGCCTCGGGCGTTGGCCACTGGGCAAACAGTTGGGGCGTCACCTTGTTGACCTGCGCGTCGGTCGTCTGAGCCGAGAGCAGTACCGCGATGAGCAGCCTAAAGGGATTCTCGTGGTCCAAGAAGCACTCGACCGGGCCATAGCGACGGTTAAGGCGCTCGCACACCTCGATGGCGCGTTCGCGTTTGGCGGCATTGGTCTCGCGTGGCATAACGACTCCTCGGCTCAACGGCACAATAAACTTATGGGCACAATTGTCCCACGTCCGAGACGTTTACGCCTCCAAGAATGCGCCGGTCTGACGGCTCCACAGGCTCGCGTACTCGCCGCCCGCCTCGACGAGCTGCACATGCGTGCCGTCCTCGACGATCTCGCCATCCGCCAGCACCACGATGCGGTCGAGCGCCGCCACGGTGGACAGGCGATGCGCCACCACAATGGAGGTGCGGCCGCGCATCAGGTTCTCGAGAGCTTCCTGCACCAACGCCTCGGACTCGCTATCGAGGGCAGACGTCGCCTCGTCGAGTACCAGAATCGGCGCGTCGGTGAGGATGGCACGGGCAATGGCCACGCGCTGGCGCTGGCCGCCCGAAAGCTTGACGCCGCGCTCGCCCACCATGGTGTCAAAGCCATGGGGCAGGCGGTCGATAAACTCCAGGGCATTGGCCAGGCGCGCCGCCTCACGAATTTGCTCGTCGGTGGCGTCGGGGCGGCCGTAGGCGATATTCTCGCGAATGGAGCGGTGGAACAGCAGCGCCTCCTGCGGCACGTAGGCAACCTGGCGGCGCAGGCTCTGCTGCGTGCAGCGCGAGACATCCTGACCGTCCACGAGTACGCGGCCGCCCTGAACATCGTCCAGGCGCAGCAGCAGCTTGGTGAGCGTCGTCTTGCCCGAGCCCGATTTACCCACCAGGCCCACGCGCTGGCCCGCCGGCACATGGAGCGTCAGGTCGTCGAACACGCTATCGCCCGCCGCGGCGTCACGGTATGCAAAGCTCAAGTGCTCAAAATCGATCGCACCCTCGGCCACCTTAAGCTCGGGAGCATGCTCGTCGTCCGCCACCAGGCGCGGCTCGTCCAGCACGCGCGTCATCTCGGCGGCGTCACCCAGCGCGCGGTTAATGCGCTGCATCATGGAACTCACGTAGTTCAGGCGCATGGTGAGGTTATAGGTGTAGGTAAAGATCATGACGAGCGAGCCGGCCGAGATGCCAAACCACGCGTTGCCGCCCGCCACGAACACACTCACCACGGCCATGGTGATGACGATAAGGCCCGAGGTCGTAAAGTTGCGCTGCATCATGGCGTGCATCGATACCGTTTCGGCATCGCGCGCGGTACGGTCGGCGGCATCGAACAGGTCGCGCTCAAAGTCCTCGCGCCCGCAGGTCTTGACGGCCAGGATGTTCGTGACCGCGTCGGACAACACGCCCGAGAGCTTGTTCTGCGCGGCGGACGTCGCGGCCGAAAGCGGCAGGATGCGCTTGTACATAAGCCAGACAAACGCAATGTAGACGACCATGATGCCCACCAGGATCACGGTAAATGTGGGCACCACCGGGGCGAGTGCCGCCACCGTGCAGACGACCGAGGTGATGGTGGGAATGAGCGAATACACCGTCACGTCCACCAGACCCGTGTAGCCGCTCATAAAACGGCTTGTCTGGCTCACAAGCGATCCGCCAAAGCGACTGGTGTGGAACGTCATGGATTGATTGGAGAGTGTGTCGAAGCACAGGCGCGCCAGGTGATAGTTGCCCGCGATCTCGAGCTTGTAGACGGTGTAGTCCTGCAGCTTAGAGAGGATCTGGCCCACCAGGTTGACGAGCACGAGCGCCAGAATGTAAGGGCCAAAGACCTCGAATACTTGATCGCCTGCCACGGGGCCGGCCTGAACGCGGTCGACGATGAGGGCCATAACGTAGGTGTTGGCAAACGTGAGCAAAAAGATGTAGCCCGCCGACGAGAACACCGAGAGAAAGACGATTAGCGGCTGCGTGCGCGTGACATCCCAAAAACGCTGCAGCGTGCGGCGCACGGTTGAGCGTTTGAGCGGGCTGGTGCTTCTCTGAGACATGGGCTTCCTTTCGCGTCTGATAGGGCGAAAGGCCATTGTTGCACATTAAAGTGCGCTTTAGGCAAGTGCGACGCGAAAAGCGCCCGCGCCCTGCGCCTGCGCAGGCGCCCCGCCGTCAAGTGCCGCTAGTCCTCGTCTCCTTGGTCTACGAGCAGGTCCGCAGACGTGAGCCCCAAGACCTCGCCGGCCTCCTTGGCGTCTTCCAGCGCGTCGATATCCTTGAGCTTGCGCTCCATGACGTTGGTACGCGTGGTGATGATGCCCTCGACCGTCTTTCCCGCGGTCTCGATCTGCTGCTGGGCGCGACGCAGCGCCGCCTGATAGCGCGGTAGCTCGGCCTTGACGGCGGAAAGCACGCGTAGCACGTCGTCGGTGCGCTTTTGCAGCTTAAACGTCTGGTAGCTCATCTGCAGGCTGTTGAGGATGGCCGCCATGGTGCTGGGGCCGGCAACGTTGACGTGATAGTCGCGGCCCAGGGTCTCGATAAGCCCAGGGCGCGTGACGACCTCGGCGTACAGGCCCTCAAACGGAACGAACAGGATGCCAAAGTTGGTGGTCGCGGGCACGCTCAGGTACTTTTCGCAGATGTCCTTTGCCTCGCGCTTCACCATGGTGTCGAGCGTCTTGCGCGCGGCGGCGACGGCCTCCGCGTCGCCCGACTCCTGGGCGTCGAGCAGATGCTCATACGCATCGCCCGGGAATTTGGAGTCGATTGGCAGCAGCACGGGGTCTCCCTCGTCTACCGGCAGCTTGACGGCAAACTCAACGCGCTCCGAGGCGCCGGGCTTGGTGGCGACGTTTTCCAGATACTGGTCGGGCGTAAGGATGTCCGCCAGGATCGCGCCCAGCTGCACCTCGCCCAAAATGCCGCGCGCCTTGACGTTACCCAGCACGCGCTTAAGGTCGCCCACGCCAGTGGCGATAGATTGCATGTCGCCCAGGCCCTTGTACACGGCCTCGAGCTGGTCGCTTACCTGCTTAAACGATGCAGACAGGCGGTCGTTGAGCGTGCGGGAGAGTTTCTCGTCCACCGTTGCGCGCATCTGATCGAGCTGCACGCTGTTGTCCTTGCGGATGGCGCCCAGTTGGGCATCGACCGTCTCGCGCACCTTGTCCAAGCGGTGCTCGATGCCTTCGCGGTTGACACCGAGCTGCTGGACCGTCTCGCGGCGCAAGTCGTCCATGCGGTCGCCAGCCTGCGAGAACTCGCGCGCGATGGTCAGGTAACGCTGCTGCTCTACAGCGGCATCGGTCATCTGCTGCTGCGCAATGGCGTTTGCCGTACGGCGGGTTTCGGCCAGTGCGACGTTGAGGGCATCGAGCGTGCTGTTGGCCTGCTCGAGCGCCGCGAGCGTCTCCGCGTCGTTGCCGCCACGCTCCCGCAGCTCGGCACGAAGGCCTTTAAGCTGCAGGGCGCAAACCACAGCAACTCCCACCGCCACCAAGGCAATCACAACAAGCGCAATATCAATAGCAGACATAGACTTCCGCCCAACAAACCCAATCGATATCAATCAAAACCGAGACCAATCTTACCCCGCCACACGCACCGGGCGCCCGGCCCCTTCTTGGGTGCTTCTCTCCTCCGCATATTCCATAATGCGACGCGCTGTCTTCCTGCTCACCTTCGAGTCATCACCGGCTAAGTATGCGTACACGTTTCCCTTATTCAGATTCAAATCGCGGCAGAGACCGTAGCGCGTTACACCCGATTCCTCCAATGCTTTAAGTGTTCTCTTTCTCATCAGGGCGTTCACCCTTCTGTCGGCCGCTGGCTTTTCTTTCACCCCTCTATACGCACGCCAAACGTTGGCGTAACGATTGGGGAGCATATCCTCGGAGCATAGAGATGCCAGGCTACTCGCTTGGCCATACAGAGACAAAACACCTCGATAGCCCTCTTCCATCCACGAGCCCTCGGATAAACCCAGAACGTATTCGGCTTTTCCTTGCGCCAAAGCGAGCAAAAACAGAGGCTCCGCCACGCGCGGCGCAACCGTCGTCGCCTGCTCAACCAGTTTTCTAAAACTCAGCGACTGCTGTCCGGATAGCTCCCGGCAATAGCCTTTCAAAAATCCCTCAAAAGTCAGATTCAACCGAGCACCTCCTTTTTGTATTGCCTGTATGCGCAGACCATCTCTTGATAACTCCGCTCCGAAGGCGACGACGCCAGCGCCTCTCCATCGTCGAATATAAGCCGCTCGAGCAGATCCCAATCAAGTCGGTCGATAAATGTTCGACTATGGAGGTCGATGATGTCGTTCGGACGATAGGCATAGAGCTTCATCACCGCCAGATCCTCCAAAGATGGCGTAAAGTACCTGATAAAATGCGCCCCAATCTCCAATGGGATCAGGCGATCTTCGTAATTGAATGGCATCTGGTTGCAATATGCCACTGCCATACCATTCACCTCGGGGTATCGAGCCATGATCTCGCGGAGGCACCTGTCTGCCTCAAACACATCAATGTCATGTGTAACCGCCCGATTCGTCACGTCGTTTAGCATGAAGGCGCTTCCTCCCACCAATACAACGCTCGGCCTATCGTCTCTTGGACCTATTTCCAGCTCCGCCTCTTCGTCAATATCCAAAAGAGTCTGCTCTAAATCCTGCTTATACATAGCAAATCCTAATATTATTCATCTTCTATAATACTATTCAGTCGCACGACAGGACCCACAGGATGCAAGGATTCCACTCGTGGCGATAATCCCTACACCCTAGAAGTCCCAATGCGACAAACGCTAGCTCTCCCAGCCGGCGCGGATGGTTGTTATGACGTCACCTAGGCGCTGACCCAGGGCCGCTAGATGCTGGAGCACCTCATTGGGCGTGGCACCGTTGAGAATGCACGTGAGGGCATACGACACCAGAAAGATGGCCGCAAGCCCCAGCGGGATGAGCACGATCATCGCCAATGTGCGCAGGCGCTGGCCCAAACGGCGGCGGCGCGCACGGCGTTTATCGAACGCGAGCTCCTGGGCATATGAATCTTGCTGTACGGAATAGGTCTCTGGGGTCGCCTCACCCGCAGGCGAAATCGCGGGCGCAACGTTTTGTGCAGGAGGTTGGATGGCCGCCCCTTGCATTTGCATCTCCATAAGCCGTTGCTGCTGGCGCAACATGCGCTCGGCTTGTTGCTGCGGGGTCTCAAGAAACAGATCCATGCTGGCCTCCAAAATCTGAGCATTCGACGCTTGCGCCCAGCATCCCGCACCGTCAATGCCACGGCAACGCAATCCGTAGCAATAGCCGCAAAGTTTCTTGTTGACAAAAGCTGTCGAAAACCTCAACAACTCCCCTACCAGCACTTTCTCTGAGCTTTTTTCGCCAACAATCTTTTGGCCTTCCACCCTTACGCCAACTGACCAAAATCTAACCAAAAGCTTGACGAAAATTGTGGGGACAGGGACCCCACACAAAAACGTGCCGCCCCAAAAGGGGCGGCACACAAACTTTAATATCAGCTTTTCTGCAGCGAGCACGCGACGACCCAACGCTGGAGCGCAGGGCGGGGAAATACCTTTGCCTCGCGCGACCCTGCGGAGCCGTGAGCGAGAGGGAAAGGTATTTCCCCGCCCTGCGCTCCGCAGCAGCCAGCGCCAAGCGCTAGTAGTTCACCACCTGCTCCTCAAAGTACGCCTTGGGGTGGTTACAAACCGGGCACACCTCGGGCGCCTCGGCACCCACATGCAGGTGCCCGCAGTTCAGGCACTTCCACACCTTTACGCCCTCGCGCTCAAACACCTCGCCCGACTCGATGCGCTCGACAAGCTTGTTGTAGCGCTCCTCGTGAGCCTTCTCGACGGCACCGACGCCACGGAACTTTGCGGCAATCTCGGCAAAGCCCTCTTCCTCGGCGGTCTTGGCAAACTCGTCGTACATCGTAGTCCACTCGTAGTTCTCGCCCGCAGCGGCATCACGCAAGTTGTCCAGGGTGTCGGGAACGGCGCCGTCGTGCAGATACTTAAACCACAGCTTGGCGTGCTCGGACTCGTTGCCTGCGGTCTCGGCAAAGATATTCGAGATCTGCACGTAGCCATCCTTCTTGGCCTTAGATGCGTAGTAGCGATACTTGGTGTGCGCCTGGGACTCACCGGCAAAAGCGGTCTCGAGGTTCTTCTTGGTCTGAGAGTTCTCAAAATCCATAGGTGTACTTCCCTTCAACACATGCCGCCCGTAGGCTTCGAGCGGCCTTGTCTTTAGGATGCCCTCAAGCCGAGAATTTAAACCTTACAATCCTGTTCTTCAGATTCGGGTTGGCTACACGCTTAGCCAGCGGTCACTCTCCACGCGGCAAAAGCCCTCACGCTCCAAGTCGGCCAAAATGCTTGCGACCAGCTCGCGCTCGACCGGCTCTCGGCCAGCTGCCGCCTCCATCTCGTTAACGCCTGCAACGGCCTCATCGAGCGCAATGCCCGCCGGCTGCCCATCGCGCGCTGCCAGCAGCATACGCACGATGTGGGCACGCTTTTGACGACGCGAACCCTCAAACTTGGACTGGCGACTATAGCCCGCCGATCGCCTAGACGGATTGGGCAACGTCTTCTTAAGATACGCACCATAATCCAGCAGCGCGTAATACCACGCGCGCGGCGTGTCGGCGTCGTCTTGAGGCACGGCAAAGGGGACAATCTCGTCCGCCGTCGCACCAGGAGCCGCCGGGCAGGCCGCCTGAATCAGCGGCACCAGTTCGCGATCGGGAACAGCCGGCACATCGGGAAAGAAATGATGCAGAAAGACCGTGCGCACGTTGGTCTCCAGATACACGCCTGGAAGATCGAACGCGAACGACCGGATGCCCTGCGCCGTCGCCGGGCCAATACCGGGCAGGGCGACCAGGTCGCGCGTCTCACGTGGAAACTTCCCGTCCCAGTCCTCTACAACGCGCTGAGCGGCCTTGTGGAGCGCCAGGGCGCGTCGGTTGTAGCCCATCCCCTGCCAAGCGTCCAAAACATCGGAAGGCGCGGCCTGGGCAAGCGCCTGCACGGTTGGAAAGCGATCGAGCCACGCGGGCATACGCGTCTCCACACGCGGCACCTGCGTTTGCTGCAGCATAACCTCGGAAAGCCAAATAATGTACGGGTCGCGCGTGCGGCGCCACGGAAGGTCGCGATAGCGCAGGACCCCTTCCGAACGAATCATCGAACGAAAGGGGTCCTGAATCATGGCAATGCTCCTTATGCGGCGCTATTCCTCCCGGCAAGCATACGCGCAGGCGGCGTACTCGGGAAACGCATCGCGATCGGCGAACTTGGGATCGACGGCCGGGAACTGGCGATGGGCGACGATATCGCCGAGCGAAACGGAATCGAGATAGTCGCGCATCAGTGCCTGGGCTCCGGCCCACAGGGGATGATAGCAGCACGTGCCCATGCGCGCACAGTCGCCATCGGGCGCGGTGCAGTCGTTCATAACCATGGGGCCCTGAACGGCCTCTACGACCTGACGGATCGTGACATCGTCGGGGCTCACCTTAAGGCGCATGCCACCGTGGACGCCACGCAGGCTCTCCACAATACCGGCCTGGACCAAACCGTGCTGAATCGAACGGGCAAACGAATACGGGACATTGACCTCTTCGGCAGCGGTGCGAACAGAAAGCAAACGCTCCGGATCCTCGGCAAGCATCGCCAGCATACGAAGGGCGTAATCAGTCTTCCTCGATATGTCCATTTTTCCCCTTTCAAGGAATAGGAACAGCTCGAACGAGCTCCGGGGCCGAGCTTACGTCGAGACGTCAATGACCGTATGGACGCCCAAATAGCAAAACGGGTGTCCACTGAATGCCGCGTTTGAAGCCTCTTGCATCAAAAACGGCCCACAGTGCAATTCAGTATAACCTAACCCCCTGCTTCGTTGAACAGGTGTTGCGCAACAAACGTCTTGTTTGAGCACATGTCTCAAACGGAGCTTGCCCGGGAATTGGAAGGATTTGGTTTTGGGCGAAAGGTACCGATGGGGTCAAGGTCCTATCAAACGCAAAAAGCCACGTCCGAAGACGTGGCTTTAATTGCGTTGGCGGGAAGTACGGGGCTCGAACCCGCGACCTCCGACGTGACAGGCCGGCGCTCTAACCAAACTGAGCTAACTCCCCAGGCAGTCGTTCGCGTTTGTTTCCGCTCGCGTGCGCTGCGGGGATTAGTATACACAGAAGTCTGTCCGGCGCGCAACAACTTTTTTGAAAAAATTTTTGGGGCCATCCGGGAGGGTCTCCGGGGCTGGGGGCGGGGGTTAAGTTTGCTGCTCTACAGTCCTGCGCAAGACGGAAAGCACATTAAGTGCTTTCCTTTGCGTGCGGAACTCGCGACAAACTTAACCCCCGCCCCCAGCCCCGGAGACCCTCCCTGCCGTCACATTATTCAACCAGTTTTGCGGGCGTGCGCCGCTGCGCGGCTAGCCCGCGTGCTCCTCGGCGGGGTTGGTCTGATTGTTTTTGTTGAAGCTCTGCCTTTGGCTCAAATGGAAACGGGGGACGCAATCTGCATCCCCCGTTTTTGTTGCGGTTAGTCCAAGTCAATAAACTTGGTGCTTAGGATCTTGCCGTCTTTGACGAGCATTCTGGCCATGGTGGGGCCTCGGGTGCCTCTGGGGTAGCTGGCGCTGCCCGGGTTGAGGACTAAGCAGCGGCCCACTTGGGCTTCTTTGGTTACGTGGGTGTGACCGTTGATGGCTACGTCTACGGATCCCACCGGAAGGTCTTCGCGGTAATGGGCTACGGCGAATTTGAGGCCTTCGTAGGTAAAGAGCGCAAGACGGTCTACATCGGGGCCGTAGTCGCGGTAGTAATCGTTGTTGCCCAGTACGGCCCGCACGGGGGCGATGGTGCATAGGTGCTCGTAGTCCATCTCTGACGTGAGGTCGCCGGCGTGGATAATCAGGTCTGCGCCTTCAAGCTCATCCAGGAGCGCAGGCGAAAGATAGCCGTGGGTGTCCGAGATGATGTCAATACGCTTGGCGCTTGCACTGTTCATGGGATCCCTTCCGCAAAAAACGATTCGGCAGATACATACAAAAAAGGCCCCACGGCTCCGCAGACGATGGGTCTACAGGGCTGCGGGGCCAGTGTGCTAGAGACTCAGAGCCTTCTTGAGCGGCACGACGCGGCGGCGCGAAACCGGCACGCGTTCGTCGACGCCCGTAATGCCCAGCTGGATGGCGCCCGAGGGCACCGTCTCGACGTCCGTAACGCACGCCAAGTTGACGATATAGCGGCGGTGAACACGGAAGAAGCCAAAGTCGCAGAGCTTGGCCTCAAACTGCGCCAGCGAGGTCGTCGACAAAAAGCGATCATCGACGGTATAGATGCAGGAGTAATCGTCCTTGGCCATGATAAAGCGAATGTCGTCCACGGGAATGAGCACCTTGCGGCCACCCTTTTCCACCGGGATACGCTCGATGGTCACCTTGCTGTCCGTAACCGGCTTGGCGCGTTGCATGACCTTCTCGATCGCGCGATCCAAGCGAGCTTCCTCGACCGGCTTCATCAGATAATCGACGGCATCCACGTCGAATGCCTCGACCGCATGGTCGCTATACGCAGTCACAAACACGATCGCCGGCGGATTTTTGAGCTTATGCAGCGCCTCGGCAAGTTGCAGGCCCGAGGCACCGGGCATCGAGATATCGAGAAACACGACATCCACGCGACTTTCCATAAGCATCTCGATGGCGGAGCGGACGCTCGACGCCTCCGTGATCGTGCCGATCTTGCCCGTTTGCTCGAGCAGGAAGCGAAGCTCCGAGCGAGCCGGCGCCTCATCATCCACAATCATCGCACGCAGCATAGGGATAAAACCTTTCGTCAACTAACTACGCCGGGCATCCGTCGCATGACGTTGAGCCCGTAGCCTTTTATTTTACTCTTGAATGTCAAAGATGCTCTCTGACAAATCAAGATGAAGGAGCACTTTGGTGCCCTTGCCCGGCGCCGATTCGACACGCGTATAGGAGTGCGGCCCATAAAAGCGATGGATGCGCTCCGAAATATTGTGCATGGCCACACCGGCGCCGCCACCCTGGGGAGAGCTGGCGTCGGGACGGGCAGAGCGCTCGTCAAACAGTCTGGCGGCGGTACCCTCATCCATGCCCACGCCATTATCGGCCACGGCAATCAAGATTGCATCCTCGCCGTCTTGGTGAACGGTCACGTCGATCCTCAGGGCGTCGTCATCGCCCATACCATGACGTACGGCGTTCTCGACAATCGGCTGGATCACGAACGCCGGCACCAGCGTATCTTCCACGTCCTCGGACACATCGAACGTCGCAAGCACGCGGTCCTCGCCAAAGCGGGCCTTCTCAAAGGTAAGGTAGCGCTTGGTCTGTGCGACCTCGCGCGAGACCGGAATAAGCGATCCCGAGTTGTCGAGCGTGGCACGATAGAACGATGAGAACTCACGAAGCAGTTCGCGAGCCCGCAGCGGGTCGGTGCGCGTAAACGATGCAATGGTGTTCAGCGTGTTGAACAGGAAGTGCGGGTTAATCTGCGCCTGCAGCGCACGCACCTCGGCGCGCGCCGTGAGCTCCTTTTGCACCTCGAGCTCGTGGATGGCGAGCTGTGTGGACAAGATCTCGGCAAAGCCCGAGGCAAGCGCGTACTGGGTACGGTCGACGGCGCGCGGGGTCTTGTAGTAGAACTTGAGCGTACCGACGGTACGATCGCCCACCTTGATGGGGGCGATAATGCCGGCGGGGACTTGGTTGTGCGAGCCGTCCGAGCCCACGACATCCACCATACGGTTGAACGACTGCACGATGCCATGTTCGATAACGTAGCGTGTGGCAAGCGTGTGGATGGGAGTATCGGGCAGCAGTTTTTCCTCAAACTCGCCCGCGCAGGCAAGCACGTTGCCCTCGTCGGTGATGGCCACCGTCATGGCGCGCGTCTCGGGCAAAATGCGCCGGCACACCAAACGCGCCGACTCCTGCGTCAGACCGCCCTTAATGTCCTCGAGCATGGCCGAGGCCACCGAGAGCGTCTCCTCGGTGTACTGGGAGCGCACCGAATCGGGATTGAGCGTCAAAAAGATAAAGATGCACAGAAAGATGCACAGCAGCGCGCAGGCAATCACCGTGGCGATCGGCTCGATACCGGTCACCAAGGCAAAAATAAAGTACACCAGCACGCAAATGGCGCAGGCAACGGCAATGATGCGAAAGATTGATATTGAACTATCGCGCCGGGCGCGGCGGTCGATCATTCGGCCCCCTCCAGGATACTGATCAGTTGTGCGTCACGCCAAAGCCCGTCCATGATCTTGGGCCAAAAGCTCTGGAAACGCAGGTAGCTTGCAGCGTTTTGGCGCGCATAGGCCTTTGCCTCGCCGATACCATGGCGCCAAATGCGCAGGTAGCCCTCATGCTCGCGGGTAAACACGCTGCGGACCATAGCGGTCTTGCGCACGCGGTCGTCGAGCTCGCGCGAAATCCACGGGCCCGGGTAGGGCATGAGCGATGCCGCCGTAACGGGAATGAGCTCCTTTTGATGCGCGGCGAATGTCAACTTGGCCCGTTCGTAGTGCCAACGGTATACATCCTGCATAAAGCGCGGTGAGCGCTTTTCGGACTCCGGAGGCAGATGGCGCACGGTCCACTCGTTATCGAACCACACGTCGTAGCCAAACATGCGCATGTTAAAGAGGTAATCCAAGTCCTCGCCGCGGGTGATAAACGGGTCAAAGGCCACACGCGTAAAGGCGCGGGCGTGCAGGGCCATCAGGCCGCCGCACACGTAGTTGGAGCGCGAGATGCGGGTGCCCGAGAGCGCCTTTTTCATCCAACGGTTGAACTCGATGCGCTTGGTCCACCAACGATGGCAGATGCCCGCCTTGTCCGTGGGAGCCAACGGCGAGCCGTCGCGATCGTAGAAATAGCCGCTCTTGACCAAGATAGGCAAGCCCTGACGCGTCTGCTGCCCCAACGCATAGGTCGCGCGCTTCATAAAGTCGGCGTCGATGACAGTCTCATCGTCATCCAAAAAGATAACCGCGTCATGCCCCAGCACAGCGGCACAGGCTAGCCCCATGTTGCGGATGGCGCCGTAGCCTCGCAGACTCACGCACTCGCCCGAACCCTTGGGTGCGATCTGAGCAACCCGGTCTGCGATGCGCGAGGCCTGGGTGTTGGTGACAACGGTGACCTTGAGCGTGGGATGCGCGTCGACAATCTCGTGCACGCGCAGCGACACATCGGCTGTGGCAGAAACGGGACAGACCACCAAAAGGATGATGCGCGGGATGTCACGTACCTGCTCAAGCGAGGCCAGGCAGCGGTCGAGTTCGGGATTGTCGGCGTTGAGTCGTGTCGAATGGTCATAGGTGCCAGGGGCGTTTGCGCGAGCGTCATCGCCCGCCCAATACGTTGGAATCACGACCGTGGCGTTCATGCCTTACCCTCCCTGCAACACAAAAACGGGACGCCGCCAAACACAGGCGACGCCCCGCGACCTAGCTGACTCCATCATACCCACTTGGGCTAATCATTGTTCGAAAGTCAGAATGTTTATTGCGGATAACCCCAAAAGAGTATCGCGGCGGACGCAATTACCGGCAGGTTCCTATGCGGCCTGCTCTGCCGTCTGAGTCATGCGGGACAGGCGGACCAGCAGCATAAAGCCAACAACCAGCAGCACGCCAATGGAAAGGACGCCCAGCGACGGGTTGCCGGTCAGCGAGGTGACGACCGACACCAAGAAGGTGCCCATGACACTTGCATAGCGGCCAAAGATATCAAAGAAGCCGTAGTACTCGTTGGACTTTTCCTTGGGAATAATGCGGCCGAAGTAGCTACGGCTGAGCGCCTGCACACCGCCCTGGAACAGGCCGACCATAATGGCAAGCACCCAGAATTCAAAGGCGGTCTTGAGGAAGAACGCGGCAAAGAGCACGATGCCCATATAGGCGGCGACGGCCACCAAGATCATATTGAGTGTGCCCACGCGACCGGCAAGCTTGCCGTAGATGATGGCGGACGGAAAGGCCACAAACTGCGTAACGAGCAGAGCCAGCACCAGTTGGGTCGAGTCGATGCCCAAAGCCGATCCATAGCTGGTTGCCATGGAAATGACCGTGTGCACACCGTCGATGTAGAAGAAGAACGCGATCATGTAGACCAGCACGGTCTTGTTGTGGGCAATCTCGCGCATGGTGTGTCCGACCTCGGAGAACACGCCGCCCACGATGTGGCCGATGGTGTCCTCGGGACCACGCTCGCGACCGTACTTCTGCTTATAGGTGCGAATGAGCGGCAGGGTAAAGATGAGCCACCAGGCACCAGTGATGACAAACGACAGACGCGTTGCCAGCATGGTGGGGACACCAAGAGCGGGACCACCCATGATAAGCGCCAGGCAGATGATGAACGGCACGGTGGAACCGATGTAGCCCCAGGCATAGCCCGAGCTGGACACGACGTCCATGCGCTCGTCGGTGGTAATGTCGGGCAGCATGGCGTCGTAGAATGTCATAGAAGAGTTGAGGCCGATGGTGCACAGCACGTACACAGTCAAAAATGCCATGGCGGACATTGGGATAGCCTGCGCCAGGCAAAGAACCAGGCCCGTGAGGAAGAAGCCCAAGAAGAACTTGATCTTGTTGCCGGCGTAATCGGCAAGCGCGCCCAGAATGGGCATGAGCATGGCAATGACCAGCGAGGCAATCGTCTGCGCGTTGCCCCAAGCGACCACCAGGTCTGCCGAGGAAGCGCCGGTATTGATGGCGTTAAAGTAGATGGGCACCACCGAGGTATTGAGCAGCACGAGGGCCGAGTTTCCCACATCGTACATGACCCAGTTACGCTCGAGCTTGGTGTATTTCATGGACAGGGACCCTTCGTATTCGCCCGATATGCAGCTAGTTCATCGTACCCCAATTGCACGGAGGCGCCGGTAAGGATTCGGCAAAGAGACAGGAGCGGACCCTACTCCTCGCGGTCTAACTCCTCGTCGGTGCCGAGCACGCGGCCGCTGTAGTTGACGTGACCGGTCACGGCCTCCATGTCACCGGTCTCGATAAAACGCGCGACCGTGCACTCGTAATCGACCAGCGCGCGATCAAAGACCTCGGGGAAACTCTCGTTCGAGACCTCATCGGTAAAGGGATTCTTCCATGTCAGATGGCCCAGGTTACCGGTGCGCTCGGGCAGCTCCGTCGTCACGCGATGGGCAAGGCCGTCGAGCAGCGAGTAGTCGTGCACCAACCCCTCAACCAGCGAGATCGCGCGCGTCTTTACGGAGCCGGCCGGCTCAATCGCACGGTAAAGTCGCTGCATATTGGCAACGGCAGCACCGTACTCCCCCGCCGGAATGTCAATGCCGTACACGCGTCCGGCAACATAGCTCATCAGCACGCCGGCCACGCGATTGATGCGATCGGTGGTGACGATCTCGCCCGCCGGCGGGTAATCGTCGACCGTAGCGCCATCGCGTTTAAGCTGCAGCATCAGTACATCCAAGTCGCTCTCGATCACAGCATGGACCTGACTGCTCGAATCCTCAAGCTCTGAATCGGACTCCACGATGCCAAACTGCTGCTCATAGACAAAGGGATGGGCGTTGCGGTCGAGCACGTAATGAGACAGCAGGCCCAGCGCAAAGGCACGACCCAAGCTGGCGTCGCGCGGCAGCAGATGCGACACGCCGTCGCGCAGGCACGCGAACTGGCGAGACATGCGCGACCGATGCATGACCTGCGCCAGCAGCGTGCAGTCGGAAACACGCGGTGTCAGAATGTGAAAGAAAAACGGGTCGGGGCCTTGGTTGCCCAAGATAAAGGCAATGCGCTCTTCATCGGACGTTATGACGCCCTGCGGAAGACGGTCGATGCTTTCCTCGCCAAACAGATGATGGGTGATAAGCGCGGGCATAATGATCCTTTCGATTTCATTCGATGCCACCCATTATGCCCACCGCGCGCCCATGCCAAACCTGCGATGGTAAACGACAGCACGCAGACCGTCTACGCAAGCCCCAAGTGTGCTTTAACCTCGGCAGCGCGGCGGCGGGACACCGGTACCGTCGAGTTCACGCGGTCAAGCCTGAGCTCCATCAACCCCGTGGAGCCAATCTCAACATTGTGCACGTCTTCCAAATTGACCAGGTAGCTGCGATGAACGCGAATAAAGCCCTCGGAGTCCAAGCGACGCTCGAGCGAAGAGATCGACTCATTGATCAGGTACGTTCCCTCGGCGCAGATGGCGTTGCAAAAATCGGCGCGCGCCTCAAAGTAGCAGACGTCTGCGGCAGGAATGAACACCTTTTTGCCCCCGCGGTCCACCGTCAGACGCAAAGGCTGGCGCGGAGCGTGGATAACACGACGGACACCCAAGGCTGCCTCGATCTTGTCGAGTGCCTTTGACAGGCGTGCGTCCTCGACCGGCTTGACGACATAATCGACGGCATCGAGGTTATAGGCATCAGCCGCATACTCGGCAAACGCCGTCACAAACACAACCACCGGCGGCGTCTTTAGGTTCTGCAGCGTCTCGGCAAGCTCAATTCCCGAGCGACCGGGCATGGTAATGTCTAAAAACAGCACGTCGGGCTTGTTCGACAGAATCGACTCCACGGCTTCGGTGACATTGCCCGCCTCGGCAATCTGACCCACACGCGTATCCTTTTCCAACAGATAGCGTAGCTCAGCCCTAATAGGAGGCTCGTCATCAACCACCAGGATGTTCCAGCCTTCGGACATATGCGCTTCCCCTCTTTTTCTCTCAATCCAACCGCGTGCTACACCGTTAGCGGCGCCGGCTCATGCGGCTCGCCGTTCAACTCAACGATGACCTGCGTTCCCACGCCCTCCTGGGACTTCACGCGCATGCCGGAATCTTCTCCGTAAAAGAAATGGATGCGCTGAAGCACGTTGAAGAGCGCCAGGCCGCAACCTCGCTTGACGGAGCCGTCGGCGGTAATGCTCTCGGGCTCCTCTCGGCGATGCTGCTCAAACAGATGCGCGCAGACTTCTTCGTTCATACCGATGCCGTCGTCTTCGACGATGATCTCCAAACCGTCATCGGTCTCGAAAGCCCTAACACGAATAGAAAGCGGCTCGGTCTCGCGCTGCGCGTGCTTGATACAGTTTTCGAGCAGCGGCTGCAAGATAAACGGCGGTACCAGGCTGTCGCGCACCTCAAAGTCGATGTCGACCGAGACGCGCAGACGGCCGTCGCCATACCGGGCCTGCATAAGATTGATATAACGAGTGCCCTGTTCCACCTCGTGCTCGAGCGTGGTGAGCGTATCGGAGTCAGAAAGCGTCTGACGATAGTAATTGGAGAAGTCGATGAGCAGCGATCGCGCCTTGTCGGGCTCGGTTCGAACGAGCGACACGATGGTGCTGATGGTATTGAATAGAAAATGCGGGTCGACCTGCGACTGCAGGGCGCGAAGCTCCACGCGGGCCGTAAGCTCGTCCTGGCGCTCGAGCTCAAAGCTGGCGAGCTGCGTGGAAATGAGATCGGCAAAGCCCGAGGCAAGGGCCGTCTGGCGCATATCGATGCTGCTCAGGCGGGGGTAATACAGCTCGAGCGTGCCCACACAATGCCCGCGCACGGTCAGCGGCGCGACAATGCCGGCGCGCAGGCGGGGAAAATAGCCGCCTGTCTCATTGGAGGCGTCACGCGAAAATACACTCTGTTCGCCGGACTCGATCACGTTGAGTGTGGTCTTGAGCACGACCGGGGTGCCGGCGGGACACTTTGTCGAATCCTCGCCCCAACTTGCCAACACCTGCTTGCCGTCGGTAAAACAGATGGCCGACGCGATGGTCTCGGACAGGATGATTTTGGAAGCACCCAGTGCCGCTTCGGGCGTAAGGCCACGCGACGTGTAGACGAATATTTTTGATGCGATGGCGAGCGTACGGTCGGTTGCGCTCGATGTGAGGTCGTCGGGGACCACAAAGACATACGAGAAAAAGAAGCACAGCATGACCATGCCGGCAATAACGACAACGCCCGGAACGGGATTGGGATTATCGGTTAAATCCCAGATAAGCAGCAGGATAAGCGCCGGAACGACAATACCGAGCAGGATGGCCTGAACCACATGCTGGGCCGTGCGAAAGACCTTGGTAGAGTTGTAGCTCTTGCCCAGAATCAGCCTGTTTAAATCCACCGTCATCCCCTTTTATCTACCGCACCGATAGCAATAAAGAGGGCCGCAAGCGACCCTCTCCATTGCATTATGCAATCAAAAACTGTGTTTTACATCCAGCCATCGACAAACGGTATCTTAGGCGCTGTATTTGTTAGCCTCGCCAAAAGTGCCAGCCTCGACGATCCAGCCGTCCTTCATGATGACGTCCATGTTGTCGGTGTTGAGCACATGGATGTCGGCGGCGACGTCACCGTTGACGACCAGCAGGTCGGCGCACTTGCCGGCCTCGATGGAACCGGTCTCGTCCTCGATGTGGCACATCTTGGCACCGTTGAGGGTGGCGCAGGTGATGGTCTCGACCGGGGTGAAGCCGATCTTGTCGACGAACTCGTACATCTCCTCGATGGAGCAGGTGCCGTACGGGGTGACGAAGGAGAAGGAGTCGGAGCCGATCGTCATGACGACGCCGCGCTTCTTGGCCTCGCGCAGGCAGTCGTAGTTGCGCTGCAGCTCCTTCTCGACCAGGGTGCCCTCGTACTTGTCGTGCAGCTCGGGGACGTAGACGGGCGGATAGGTGGCGTACCAGGTGGGCAGGAAGGCGATCGTCGGAGTGAAGAAGGTGCCCTGCTCGGCCATGAGGTCCATGGTGCGCTCATCGATATCGAAGCCGTGAATCAGCTGCTCGCAGCCAAAGCGAACGGAATCGTAGGCGGCGGCGTGGTTGTTGTAGCAGTGACTCCACACGGGGATGCCGACCATCTTTGCCTCTTCGACCACGGCCTGGATCTCCTCGGAGCAATAGTGCTGGTCGCGACCGGAGTCCCAGCGCCAGATGCCGCCACCGGTAGCCCAGATCTTGATGGCATCGGGGTTCTCGCGCAGGCGACGACGGACGGCCTTGCGCAGATCCCAAGGACCATCGACCTGGTCGCCCCAGGGATGGGATTCCTTGTTGAGCTCCTGGGTGCAGTGGTGGGAGTCACCGTGGCCGGCAACGCGGCAGAAGCCAAGACCAGTGGCCAGAACGCGCGGGCCCTTGAAGACGCCCTTGTCGATGCAGTCGCGAATCTGGATACCAAAGCGGCCGATCTCGCAGACGGTGGTGAGGCCGTGGGTGAGGCAGTCGTAGGCCTGCTTGACGGCGACGGCCTGCTTCTCGAGGAGCGGCTGCATGACCCAGTCGGTGTCATCATCGGTCAGGTTGCCCGAGAAGTGCAGGTGGGTGTCGATCAGGCCGGGAAGGACGGTCTTGCCGGCGGCGTCGATAACCTCAACGCCCTCGGGAAGGTCCTGCATAGCACCGGCATACTCGATCTTGCCGTTGTCGTCGACGAGAACGAGGGAGTTCTCGACCGGCTCGGCACCGGTACCGTCGATGAGCTTGCCGCCAACGATTGCATACTTAGTGGACATGGTTCCTCCTTATGGATCCATATAGTGGGCGAGGCCATGTTGGGTTATGGCCTCACAAAGCTACCCAAGTGGTGCCGGGTTCGGTGCGCGGAAGAGAGGGGTCCGCGCACCCGATCCGCCCCGGCTAGGCGTTATTTTTTGCGGGAATTGGTGAAGGCCATGAGGGCCAGGCCAACGGCCAGCCAGCCGATCACGATGCTCCACTCCACCATGTTGAGGGAGGCGGGAGAGAACGGGACCACGAGCAGGCCGATGATGACGGCGCAGGCAGCGACAGCGAGGCTGATGCCAAACTTGCCGCCGGGCACCTCGTAGGGACGAGGCAGGTCGGGCTCGGTGAAGCGCATGCGCAGGCAAGCGAGGGCGACCATGCCGCAGGAGAAGATGAAGGCGAGAGCCGACACGTTGGTCAGAGGGATGAGCATGTTCTTGCCCAGGAACGGGCCGATGACGGTGATGACGCCCAGAACGGCGCAGGCGAGCTTGGGAGCGCCGGACTTGGGATCGACCTCGGCGAACTTCTCGGGCAGCTGGCCCTTGCGGCCCATGGCGAGCATGATGCGGCTCGTGGCGCCGTAGAAGGAGTTCATCGGGCCCATGGGTCCAAGCGTGGCGATGACGAGCATGGCCAGGTACAGGAGCATGTTGATGCCCTTGAGGCAGGCAAGCGCGGGAACCGGGCTCTTAACAAACTCATGCCAGTCGAGGATGGTGCCGAACGAGTAGATGCAGACCATGTAGAAGCCGCCGGCGGCCAGCAGGGCCAGGGAGATGATCTTGCCGAACTTGTTCCAGTTGAGACCCTCGGCTGCTTCCTCAGCCTGCTGAGGAATGGTATCGAAGCCGGCGTAGAAGAACGGGGTCAAAACCAGGACCGACACGATGCCGGCGAACAGGCTGGTGCCCTCGGTAGCGGGCTTGCCGCCGCCAGCACCGGTGACCTGGGAGAACACGGGCATGGCGTGTTCCGGCGAACCGGTGAACAGCGAGACACCCATGGCGAGCAGCATGCCGCAGAGCAGAGCCTTGGTCAGGAAGGCCTGGAGCTTGGCGGCCGAGCTGGCACCGCGGAAGTTGAGGAAGATGACGTAGACTGCAAAGCCGAGCGCGATTAGCGTCGGGAACAAGTAAACGTCGGCGCCCAAGATGGTGTAGAGCTTGACGGCGCGCAGCCACTCAAGACCGGGCAGGCTGCCGAACATCTCGGACACGAGGGTCGAAATGGCGATGGCCTCCCACGGGCACAGGATGCCGTTGCCCAGGGCCAGGAGCCAACCGGTGATGTAGCTCAGCGTACGGCCAAAGCTACGGTCGACATACTCGACGATGCCGCCCGAGATGGGGATAGCAGCCGTGAGCTCACCGAAAACAGCTCCGACGGGCACGAGGAAGATTGCACCCAAGAGGAATGCGATCATAGCGGGAACGGGACCGCCGCCCACGACCATCCAGTCGCCGACCTGCAGGACCCAACCGGTACCGATGATGGCACCGAAACCGATGGTGAAGAAGTTCCAGAGCGAAAGCGTTTTCTTCATGCCGCCGTTACCTTCGACTGCAACTTCTGCGTTCTTGTCCGCCATTGTTCCCCTCCTTTCCTTATTGACGCCTCTTTGGCGTCACCCCTTGCGCGGTCTGTTTTGCCGCGCGCTTTTATTTCGTGGCTTTAAGATACGGCCTTGGCACAGCAGCGCCGCTTGTGGCTCGACCGAAGGCAGAACTGCAAAACGAGCGGCGCCGTTTTTGGGACGAACGGCACGGTTTGCCGCTCATTGTTGCCGCCCGCCCAACGGGCGTACGCTCATCGGGCGCATAGAGAGATGTTTTTGAGACCGTGTGTTTTGCGCCTTTCGTACCGTTTACCGAGCTTTTGACGCGCAGACCCATTTGTTGCACATCTTTTTTGTAGGATAGACAGGTTATACATGAGACAAGGCGGTACGAATGGCATACGGATACAACGACGGTGATCAACGGCGACAAAGCGTTCGCCTTGCTGGCCGCACCACGCCGACGCCTAGAAGTGCCACGAGCAGCAATCCGCAACGCCCT
The DNA here is from genome assembly GCA_900551015.1 of uncultured Collinsella sp. Taxonomy (GTDB): domain Bacteria; phylum Actinomycetota; class Coriobacteriia; order Coriobacteriales; family Coriobacteriaceae; genus Collinsella. The sequence continues at coordinate 2,692 of URUI01000021.1, read as the reverse complement.
CAAGAGCAACCCAGGCCTTCGTCTCGGCAGCAAACAAGCAGAACACGGCAGAGTGGCCGTCCGAGCACGGGCACAAGCGCGCAGCAAGATAGCCGCCTGGGCGCGCGCACTCGACAGCGCCAGGCCGAGGTTCCGCAACTGCGCCGCAACGGCGCACGTCAGCCCGGCATCCATATCAACCGCTTCTTTTCGCATCCCCAAGGCGGACGCGACGGCAAGCCCTACCGCTCGACATCGTACGTGAATGCCCCCGCCCTGCCGGCTCGTCGACTTTGCTTCGCACTGTGCTCTATCCTCATCTGTCTGGTCTTTGTGCTTATGAGCTCCTGTATGTCCCACGGCTCGGCCGGTCTCGAGCCCACCGCCGAGGACAAGCTGCTCAAGGCCCCCGTCGCGCCCGGTTATTCTTTCGCCTTTTCGACCCCGCGCTCGCAATGGCAAGCCGGCACGATGCCCCATATCTATCAGATCGACCCTGCATGGTCGGAGCTGCCTTACGCCGGCGGTACCATCCGCCAAAATGCCTGCGGGCCTACGTGCCTCACCATGGTCTATATCTTTAAGACGGGACGCACCGATATGACCCCCGTCGATATGTGCGCGCTTTCCGAGGCGGGCAATTACGCCCCCACCGGTGCAACCGAATGGTCGTTTATGACGAGCGGCGCGTGGCAGTTGGGACTTAACGGAACGGAGCTCCATAACGATCGCGACTCGATGACTCAGGCGCTGCGTTCGGGAGCGCCCGTCATCGCCGCTGTTCGGCCGGGCACCTTTACCAACGTGGGCCACTACATTGTGCTTTACGGTATTGACGACGCCGACCAGATTGAAGTCTTCGACCCCAACTCGGCCAGCCGCAGCGCCCGCCGCTGGGGTGTCGTAGAGGTCCTTAACGAAGTCGAAGCCATGTGGGCCTACTACTAGTCATTGGGCACTCATTGGGGACAGACTTAAATGAGTGGTCGTCGGGGACAGTCTTACGGACGCCGGCCGAGAGCAGACGAAAAGGGCCATCCCGAACTGCTTGGAACTGCCAGCACGGAAAGCGCATCCTGCTTTGGGGCCCAATAGCGGGATGCGCTTTCCGTTAGCGGCCCGTTTGGGAAACTGGGGGCCATTTTTCGGGCAAATTCCGGGATGTATTTTCCGGTTGAGGGCCCCGGGGAAACTGTGCCCCATTTTGGACGCTCATTGTGGGATGCACTTTCCGCAGTTGATTGATGCGGGCTTTAAGGACTGTTCCAAGCTGCCAGCAGAGACGATATGAGCAGGACATAAAAACATTGAGAGCCCCTGCTGCATGAAAGACCGCGGATTAGGCCGACAATGGTGAGTGTCTAATCCAACCGTGGCGGCCACGCCGCATTCATGGAAGGGGCTCCCATGCTCGATACTACCACCTTCATCGGCCTCGACGTCCACGCCCGCTCGATAAAGGCCGTCTCCCTCGACGTCATGACCGGGGAGGTACGTGCCGCGACCTTCGGCTACGACGCCGGCGCCGTCGCGGAGTGGGTCCGTTCCATGGACCCCAGGGCCAGGTGCGTGTACGAGTCCGGGGTCACGGGCTTCGACCTGCAGAAGAGGCTTTCCGGCCTGGGGGTCGACTGCGTGGTCGGCGCCGTCTCGAAGATGATCAAGCCCAGCGCGGACAGGCGCAGGAAGAACGACCGCAACGACGCCGAGTTCCTCGCCCGCATGCTGTCGGTCGGCAACGTGGTCGAGGTGTGGGTCCCCGACGACGAGTGCGAGGCCGCCCGCGACCTGACCAGGGCGCTCGATGTTAGCGTCAATCTATTTTTCACCAGTTTCGCTAAACAGGCGCGCCGTTCGCGCAAAGGCGGTTTCACCGGTTGCGCTAACGTATTTTCACCGATTCCGGTCACGGCTTGACGGGGCCGTCCCTCGGCAGGTCCTTCAGCCTGTAGGACCTGCCGGTTATCTTGACCAGGTGGCAGTGGTGGCACACCCTGTCCGCGATCGCGCTCGCCGCCACGTCGTCCCCGAACACCCTGCCCCAGCCGCTGATCCCCACGTTGGTGGTGATGATCGTCGAGCGCTGCTCGTAGCGCGTCGATATCAGCTGGAACAGCAGGTCCGCGCCCGCGCTGCCGACGTCGAGGTAGCCGAGCTCGTCGATGATCAGCAGCCTCGAGTGGGCGTAGTACTTGAGCCTCTTCTTTAGGATGCCGCGGGCCGAGGCGTCCTCGAGGTCCTCCACGAGCCGGGCGCAGTCCACGAACCTGACCTCGCGCCCCGCCCTGACGGCCTCGATGCCCAGCGCGACGGCGAGGTGCGTCTTGCCCACGCCGGGGCTCCCCACGAGCAGGACGTTCTCGGCCCGCTCGACGAACCTCAGGGTCGCGAGCTCCTCGATCTCGGCGCGCGGGACCGACGGCTGGAAGTCCCAGTCGAAGTCCGCCAGCCCCTTGACGTAGGGGAACCCCGACGAACGTATGCGCTGGTTGGTGATCCTGACCTCCCGGGCGGCGACCTCGACGCGCGTCATCTCCTCGAGGGCGGAGGCGAAGCCCCGCTCGCCCGCGGCGACCATCCTCACGTAGTCGGGCAGGGACGCCGCCATCTCGTGCAGCCCGAGCGCGGAGAGGTTCGCCTGCGCCCTGATCGAGGGGCTGCCCTCCGCGACGGCTTCTTCGGCAAGGTAAAATGCTGGAAATGGCTCCTGTCG
>URUI01000020.1 GCA_900551015.1 uncultured Collinsella sp. | reverse complement strand
CGGTGGCCTCGACCTCAGCGACCCCGGGCTCCTCGGCAGCCGGCTCCTCGGCAGCCGCAGCCGCTTGGGCCTTGGCCTTCATCGCCGCGACAAAACCGGCAGGCATGCCATCGAACTCGCACACGCCGGCAAGTGAACGCTCGATGTCCTTGGCGCAGGCCTCGGACACAGCCGCCACATGGCGCTCGGCGGCCTTGGCACGCGCCTCGCGCTTGGGATTGGACTGTCCCGCGCGGTTGGACCTGCGGTTACGGTTCCTGTTGTCGACATCTGCCATACGTGGCCACCTTTCCAGTCGCTGCCGCTATCGGCTTTTTCCCATCCATGATACCCCGCCACGCACAAAAAAGGCGGCCCCGAAGGACCGCCTTTCGCATCGATTTACACGCACGGCAAGCACCGCCGCAATTCGCCACTAGTCGCGACGACCGAGGATATTCAGAATGCGCAGGAACACGTTGATAATGTCCACGAACAGGTTGGACGCCATGAGCACGGCGTTGGGCAGCGTGGGCGACACCGTCGTGGCAACATAGGTGTCGTAGCCAATAAACCCGGCGAACACCACGATCACGATCAGGTCGGTGATAGTCTGCGAGACGCCCATGAACATCAGCGCGATCTCGACCAGAATCGTGGCAAGCAGAATACCAAAGCCGATGCCATACACACGCTGGAAAAACTTGGGGAACGTCACGCCCAAGGCGCCAAAGACAAAGGTAATGGCGGCCGTGGCGATAAAAGCGGTGTTGATGGTGGGCAGGTCATAGTTGGCAAGGCCAAACGACGCGGTCAGCCCAAAGGTGCTCGCAAAGATCACGTAACCCACGAGCGACAGGCCCACGGACTGTTTGCTGGCGGCGGCCGACATCATGACGATGCCGACAATAGTCAGGATAAACGAGCCAAAGACCAGTGGCAGGGCGGCCCCGCTCATCATCATGCGAGCAAACGCCATGGTGCTCGTAAAGTAAGCACCGGCGCCCATGGCGCAAAAGCCCAAAAAGATCAGGGCAGACATGGCGAGATTGTACGCGCGCGGCGACATCTCCTGGGCACGACTTGCGCCAGTCTCGATGGGGCCGTTCTGATAGCCCTGGATATCGTTCATACTTCGTCCTTTCAAAAAGCGCACGACAGCGCCATAGGTGACAAGATTCCTGTCATTGTACCCGAATGCCGTACGTCCTTACCTACGGCGCTCGCCCTCAAGCGTACGATCAAAAGCCCAGACCCACCAACGCATCACGTGCGCCTGCGAGCTGTCCGCCCGCTCGCGCGTCTGGTCCTCCAGATACAACTCGGTCGCATGCCCGCCAAAACGCACCTTACACGTTGCCGTACGGACACCGTGGACCATCAGGCCAAACCCGGTGATCGAGATAATTTCGTCGATCGTAAAGCAGCGACCGTCGACCCAGCAGACGGTGACCGGCACGACTTGTCCGCCCGCAAGGATACGGGCCACGACGTCCACATACTGCTTGTGCACGCGCCGAGTTTTGCTGTCTGTCTGTCGATATTCCATGCCCCCTATTATCGAACGCATGTTTGCATATTGTAAAGCGAACAGAGTGTGGTTTTGGAGTGTCGGAGCGAACGCGCGTGTCCGCGCAACGTATTAGCAAAAGGAACGACTGCGGTCAACAAAGCTGATATTCAATTATAGTGCCAAAAAATTCACTTCTCCCATCAGAACTAGGTAAAGAAACTCGCAGGAGGTGATACGATTTATCATGTTTTTGTAACGTGTCTGCAAACTTCGAGAAAGCCCATATATGGACGTAACGTTCTCAACCTTCCTCGGCCAACTTGTGTCAAACCCAGTCCTTGCCGTCACCGTGATCCTCGCGCTCGGTGCCATCTTCGTCAACGGATGGACCGACGCGCCCAACGCCATCGCGACCTGCGTCACCACGCGTTGCATGCCCGCCCGCGCCGCCATTCTCATGAGCGCCGCATTCAACTTCTTGGGCGTGCTCATCATGACGCACTTTAACGCGAGCGTCGCCAACACCATCTCACATATCGTCGACTTTGGCGGAAACAGCACCATGGCGCTCGCTTGCCTGTGCGCGGCGCTCTTCTCTATCGTCGTCTACGGCGCCACGGCCTCGCGCTTTGGCATTCCCACCTCTCAGAGCCACAGCCTCATCGCCGGCCTCACCGGCGCCGCCATCGCCCTCGGCGGTGCCGGCAGCGTCAACATCCACGAGTGGATGAAGGTCATCTACGGCCTGGCGCTCTCCATCGGTCTGGGCTTTGTTGTGGGCTGGGTCCTGTGCAAACTCGTCTCAATTCTGTTTGCCACCGCCAATAGGCGACGTGCCAACGTCTTCTTTAAATACGCTCAGATCGCGAGCGCTGCGGCTATGAGCTTTATGCACGGCGCGCAGGATGGACAGAAGTTCATCGGCGTGCTCTTTTTAGGTGTCGCCTTCGCCAACGGCCAGACCGGCGTCGGCGACGCCGGCATCCCCATCTGGATCATGCTGCTGTGCTCGGCCACCATGGGCATCGGCACCAGCGTGGGCGGCGAGCGCATCATCAAGTCCGTCGGCCAGAGCATGGTCAAGCTCGAGAAGTATCAGGGTTTCTCCGCCGACCTCGCAGGCGCCGCGAATCTGCTGCTTGCCACCCTTACCGGCATCCCCGTGTCCTCCACCCACATCAAGACCTGCGCCATCATGGGCGTCGGCGCCGTCAAGCGCCTTTCGGCCATCAACTTTGGCGTGGTCAAGGACATGATGTTCACCTGGTTCTTCACCTTCCCCGCCTGTGGACTCATCAGCTTTGTTATGGCCAAGCTGTTCATGATGTTCATCTAGTCACACCGAGCGCCCATCCGGACCGTAGTACTTCGCCCACCCGTCTTCGCCTCGAAAGGACCCACTCATGGCAAAGAAGCCCGATTCGTTCTACTTTGACAACTACGTCGCCTGCGCCGACCTTGCCGTCCAGGCTGCCGAGCTGCTCACCCAGATTTTCGAGAACTTCGATCCCGCGAAGATTCACGATATGCTCGACAAGATGCACGCGATCGAGCATGCGGCCGACAAGAAACACCATGAGCTTGAGGACGCCCTGCTCACGGCCTTTATCACCCCGCTTGAGCGCGAGGACCTGAACCTGATGAGCTGCTCGCTCGACACCGTGCTCGACCGTATCGAGGGCGTCGTGCAGCGCGTCTACTTCACCAACATCCAGAGCATCCATCCCGATGCCATCGTGATCGCCCACAAGGTGACCGACGCCTGCCGCGCCATGAAGGACCTGATGGTCGAGCTGCCCAACTACCGCAAGTCCAAGACCCTGCGCGAACTCGTCATCCAGATCAACACCATCGAGTCCGAGGCTGACGAGCTCTACATCAACGCTATGCGCAACCTGCATGTCAACGGCAAGGATCCGCTCGAGGTCATCGCCTGGCGTGACGTCTATGCCTTCCTGGAGTACTGCGCTGACTGCTGTGAGAATGTGGCCGATGTTGTGGATTCGATTGTCATGAAGAACAGTTAATTGGGGGGCACCCGTCCCACCGGCGAAGGGCCGGCCACGGTTTGCTTTCTCACTCCGGCTGCTTTGCAGAGTCGTTCAAAAGCGGTTAATGAGCGGTACGCGTCCCACCGGCGAAGGCCCGGCACCTATTTGCTTTCTCACTCCGGCTGCACGGCAGAGTCGTTCGAAAGTAAATAGGTGCCGGGCCTTCGCCTTGCGTACCACCATTGGGAACCTTGGCTGATAGTTAAAATGTGATGGGGGCTTGGCTGATGCGGCCTTTTATGCCCGAATGAATACTTTGAGGCTGTACTGAGCGTTTGGCTGGAAGGGGCTTTGGGTACCCTTTGTTTTGCTTTAGGTTGATTCGTTGAATTTGGAGGGCTTGGTTGTGAATTATTTGGATCTGGCTCGGTCTCGGTATTCTTGTCGTTCGTTTGAGGACCGTCCTGTTGAGCAGTCGGTGGTGGATGCCATTGTTGAGGCGGGGCGTATTGCTCCTTCTGCTTGCAATAATCATCCAAGCCGTGTGATGGTGCTTGATACTCCGGAGTTGTTGGAAAAGGCTGCTGCTTGTCAGCCACGCTTTACTCGTGATGGGTCTATCTTCGGGGCGCCGCTTATCTTTCTTATCTGCAGCGTTACCGATGACGCCTGGGTGCGCCCTTATGACCAGATGAACTCCAGCGAAATCGACACCTCGATCGTGTGCGATCAGATGATGATGGAGGCGAAGGAGCAGGGCCTGGGTACGTGTTGGGTGTGCCATTTTAAGCCCGAGGTGGCCTGTGAGCAGTTCAGCCTACCCGAGGGCGTCTATCCGTATCATATGCTCGTCTGCGGCTATCCTGCCGACCATATCGCCGATCCCGAGCATCGCGAGGCCCGTACTATTCCCCTCTCCGACTTCCTCCTCAAGTAGATTTTTGGGACATGCCTTAAAATCGACCTCTGACCGCTCACCCGTTCGCCGAGTTCTGCAATCACATCAGCAGAGCTCGGCCTTCCCATGCTTATCCTTAAAGTCCAGTCGACAGACCGATGCTTTGGAGGATCTATGTCACGAGGCCCACGAACCCTAACGGAAAAAGGATGCTATCACGTGGTTCAAAAGGGCGCCGGCGGACAGCAGATCTTCGAGGACGCCGAAGATAGGCTTTACTATCTCAATCTACTCAACAGGTCGTTTCAACGCCACCACATGCGCCTCTTGGCATGGTGTCTAATGGACAACCATACGCACCTGTTACTCGATGACCCAGATGCCAACGTGAGCGAGGCATTCCAAAGACTCGGCACCGGATATGCAATGTTTTTCAAAGGAAAAACCGGGCTGGAGGGCCCCGTGTTCAAGGGTCGCTTCTACAGCAAGCCTATCGAAGACGACAATCAGCTCTTGCAAGCCATGAGGTATATCCACGATAACCCAGTCAAAGGGGGACGTGCCTCCCTATTGGAATACCGATGGAGCAGTTTTCACGAATACATGACTGAGCCGCAGATTACCGACACATCAACGATTAACGCCCTGCTCGGCAGCACCGAGAGCTTCTATCGATTTAGTACGTCCGGACTTCCCAATGCGTATTACATCAAAACCGGAAGGTCAATTTCTGAGCAGGATTATCGTGAAGTTGCCGAAGCCGCCTTATATCCTTTGCGATGTGTGCAAGTCAAAAGCTTGGAAAAACCACCGCGAAATGAAGCGCTGAACAAACTTGCAGACATCGGACTTTCGCTCAAACAAATCGAACTCGTAACAGGCATCCCCCGTAGCACGGTATTTAAAATCATCAAAAAAGGTAGAAATTAAGGCATGTCCCAAAAAACTACTAAAAAGGAGCCCACAGGCGCGAGCTCCTCACAAGGATGCTAGATTGTAGTCCGATCGTTAGTCCAAGTCGTCGGCGGCGAAGTTGTCGATTGGTGCGAAGGGATCGGCAACGGGGATAACCGGCTCGGCGACGGGCAGCGGCTCGGCAGCAGGAACGGTCACAGCCGGAGAAGCGGCGGAACCGACCGGCGTGGAAGCCATGAGATCGGCCGGGAAGGAGTTCTGAGCATCGTCCATGAAGTGCTGGATGAGCTTGAGGTACTCGGCCTTGAACTCCTCACGGGAAGCCTTCAGACGGTCGATCTCCTCGAGCTCGGCCTGCTTCTCGGTCAGGGCCTGGCGGATGACCTCGCGGGCCTTGGCGTCGGCCTCGTTGCGGATGCGCTCGGCGTTCTCGTTGGCGTCGTTGACGATACCCTCGGCGGTCTGCTGGGCAGCGATCAGCGCCGCGGAAATCTGGCGCTCCTGAGCGGAGAAGTCGGGTGCAGGAGCGGCCACAGGAGCGGCGGGAACGGCCTGCGCGGCAGCGTCCTGAGCCTGGGCAAGCTGGGCCTGCGTATCGGCAAGCTGCTGCTCGGTAGCAGTCAGACGACCCTTAAGATCGACAATCTTGGCGAGCATGGCGTCGACCTCAGAGGACAGCGTCTCCAGGAAGACGTCGACCTCGGCGGGATCGTAGCCGCGCTTGGCCTCTGAGAAGGTCTGAGCCTGAATGTCAGCAGGGGTAATAGCCATAACAAGTTCTCCTTTATCTTCGCCTTGGCGCCGTGCGCCCGACATGAGTTACTAAGCCAGTTTTATATGAGTATACCTATAAGAAGTTGCAGAACCAGCTTCTGCACCAACTGCAACGCAATAATCGCAACGACCGGTGAAAAATCGATGCCGCCCATGGGCGGGATAAACCGGCGGAACAAATTGAGCCACGGGCCGCACACACTATCGAGAACAGCGGCGATATCCTGTAGCAATCCGCCCTGTTTCATAGGGATCCACGTCATAAGGCAGTAGACCACGATGAGCGTGGAGTAGAAGTTGAACAGCGTATTGATCAGCTGGACAATGGTGTAGATGTTGATGAGAATCTCCTCGTCTTGCTTTTACTTAAGGTAGCCGTCGGCACGGAGCTTTTTAAGGTCCGAATCCTTGACCTCGCAACCGGCGGGCAGCACCATAAACACGCGATCGCCCACCTCTTTGACTGTGGCACCCAGGCCGCAGGCAAAGCCGTAAGAGAAGTCCAGGACGCGCTTGGCGACCTCGGTACGAACGCCGACAAAAATCAACGCGACAGGCTGCTTGGTACGCACGCGGCGCACGACGGTTTCCACGTCGTCATAGCTCTCGGGGCGCAGGACATAAGCCGGCAGCTGCGGCGTAGCGTTGATGATGTTATTCGCATACGCCGAGGCATCACTCGGTGAGGGAGCAGATGCGGGGGCAGCAGCGCGGGCACGTGTACTCTCGGCGTAACTCGACGGCGTGTCGTAGGCACCGGGGCGATAACCGCCCGCAGCCGTCTCCTGCGAGCGCGATGGCGGGTTGTAGGTCGTGGCGTGGCGAGAATCGTCGCCGACCAGCTGACCGGAGCGCGTGTACACGGCCACCGACTCGGCCTCGCCGCGGCGCGTCTGACCCAACAGGCCGTTGCTCGGCTCATCCTGGGTGTAGAAGCCCTCGCCCGAGGCACCGCTGTAACCGTTGTTCTGGTAGCCGTCATCATAGCCATCATCGTAGCCGTAGTCGTCGTCCTGGCCATAGCCCTGGTCGTAACCCTGCTGGCCGCCCAGGTGCATCTTATTTTTAATCTCGTCAAGGAAGCCCATGCTTGTGTCCTCTCGCGGTTTAGTGCAGGCACTCCGATAATCAGCGCGCACTTCAGAGCCTTATTTTACTGCAAACTCCGGGCTAAATACTACCCTACCCAGGCGAACGAGCGTAGAGCCTTCCTCAAGGGCAGACTCAAAGTCCTCGCTCATGCCGCAGGAAAGCTCGGTCAGGCTCAGATCGGAGTGCGCAGCCTCAAGCTCATCCCTTAGCTCGCGAAGTCCGGCAAAGGTGCGGCGCGCCACATCTTTGTTCCCCCGTGGCGCCATAGTCATAAGCCCCTGCACACAAATTCCCTCAAGCTCCGCAAGCTCACCTGCGGCGTCACGAACCTCATCGGGCGAAAAGCCGCCCTTGGACTCCTCGCCGCTCACATTGACCTCGATCAGCACACGCTGGGGGCCAGAGAGCTCGCCCGCCTCCATCTTGCGAACCGCACGGCTCGAGATAGCCTGAGCCAAATGCAGCGAGCCGACCGAATGAATCAGCTCGGCCGACCCTAGAACCGCATTGATCTTGTTGGTCTGCAGGTTGCCGATCATATCGAAGCGCACCTCGGGTAGCTCCGGATGCTCTGCAAGGCCCACAAGCTTGCGAACGAGCTCCTGCGGGCGGTTCTCGGCAAAATGGCGATACCCCGCCTGAATAGCGGCAACGGTCTCATCGACGCCAACAGTCTTGGAGACGGCAATCAAGCGCGCGGCATCGTGGGGACGGCCCGCGCGATCGAGTGCTGCATAAAATCGCTCCAGAATCTGCTCGCGGCGAGCGCGTATCAAGTCCAAATAGTTATCCATTGCCAATCGCCTCCGCTAACAGCCCAACAAGTAGTCCCATGCTAACGCAAGAGCGCGGCCCCGCATCCGCAAGGCCGCGCTCCCTTAGGTATTTACAATCTTTCGACGAACGGGGCTACCCTACTCCTCGTCGTCCTCGGCATCATCCTCATCCTCAAGATGATCCAACAGGTAGCGAAGACCTTCGCTCACCTCGTCAGCGGGCACCTTGGCAACAAAACGCGCGTCGACGGCGGGCCTTATGATGACACCCTCACCCGAAGGCACGCGCATGCTCTCGAGCTCATCCTCATCCGTACGGGCGATATCGCCGGCGTTCATGCGCTGGCCGGTCAAAAGGAAGGTCAGACGGCAGGCGGCATCGATGGAAATCGAGGCGATACGATCGAGATAGCGCGAGACCATGATGGCACGGCGCAGGTCGTCGTAATTGCTGTTGTCATCCATAAACTCGCCGGCATCCATGCGGTTAAAGGTACGGAAGAACTTCTCGTAGGCGGCGTGCACCGGCTCGTCCTCGACGGCCAGGTTGCAGATGATGGACATGTCGTTGGCAACCAGGGCAGAAAGCGAAGAGCCCAGCACCTGATAGACGGCCTCGGCCTCGGCTTCAACCAAGGTCACAAGCTCCTGAGGCAGCGAGATGTCGGCCTTGACCATATGACTGGCGGCACGGCAGATCTGGCGAACCTTATCGGTCATACGCTGCAGGTTAAAGTCGACATAGATGATTGTCTGCAGCAAGCGGAAGTCGGAGGCGACCGGCGACTGCGTAGCGATCAGGTTGTAGCACACGGCCTCCAAGTTGGCGCAGCGCGCGTCAATCGAAAGCGTTCGCTTCTTGGTCTTGGTGGCGAGCTTGCGATCGTCGGTCACATAGGCCTTCACGGCGTCGTGAAGCGCTAGGTCTACCGCCTCGTAGATGCTCAGCATCTCATGACGGGCCTCGATGAGCTGACGGGAAAACAGTTTGCGCATGGTTCACTCCAATCAGTTGGGTGCGGTCATGCCACCCGCACAGTGAATACGCACCGGACCAAGTCCGATCGGCTTGGGACTAGTCGCACCGATCAGCCAAAGCGGCCGGTGATATAGTCTTCCGTCCGCGAATCCACCGGGCTGGTGAAGATCGCGTCGGTTTGACCATATTCGATGAGCGTGGCAGGCTCGCCGGCAACTTCCTGCAAAAAGAATGCGGTATAGTCGCTAATACGAGCAGCCTGCTGCATTGAATGCGTAACGATGATGATCGTCATCTCGGGCGCCAGCTCGGCCATCAGATCCTCGACCTTAGAGACGGAGGTAGGGTCGATGGCGGAGCAGGGCTCGTCCATCAGCAGGACATCGGGCTGCACCGCAAGCACGCGCGCGATGCACAGACGCTGCTGCTGACCACCCGAGAGCGCCAAACCATCCTTGTTGAGCTGATTGGATACCTCTTTCCAGAGGTTGGCGCGCTTGAGCGATTCTTCCACGATGTCATCGAGGTCGCTTTTGCTAGTCACGCCCTGCAGACGAGGGCCAAAGGCGACATTCTCGTAGATGGATTTAGGGAACGGGTTGGGCTGCTGAAAGATCATACCCACGCGACGACGGAGGTCGACCGGGTCGACTCCCTCGGCATAGATATCGTTGCCGTCGAGCGCCATGGTGCCCTCGACGCGCGTACCCTCGATCAGGTCATTCATGCGGTTGATGCAGCGCAGAAACGTCGACTTGCCGCAACCCGAAGGGCCAATAAAAGCAGTAATGGCATTCTTAGCGATATTGAGGTCGAGCCCCGTCAGCGCATGAAAGTCACCGTACCAGAAGTTGAAATCCTTGGCCGTGATGGCCGCTTGCTCCAGCGTGGGAGCGGACTGATAGACGGACATGGGACTCCTTAACTAGCGGCGTTTGCGCGACAGATAACGCGCAAACAGGTTGAAGGCCAGAATAATCGCCATCAGCAAAAGCGCGGTGCCGTAGGCTGCGTTCATGTTGATGCCGTCATTGGCAAGCAGATAAAGGTGAACGGTCATGGGGCGACCGGAATCGAGCGGCGAAATAGGCAGATTGATGGCCTGACCCATGGTGTAGAGCACCACGGCGGTCTCGCCGATGGCGCGGCCGATGGCAAGCACGATGCCGGTGGCGATGCGGCCAAAAGCCGAAGGAAGCACGATCTTGGAGACGACCTGCCACTTGGTAGCCCCCAGGCCATATGCGCCCCAACGGATATAGCGTGGAACGGCGCGGATTGCCTCCTCGGTGGTGCGCATGACAATGGGCAGCATCAGAAGCGCGAGTGCCAGTGCGGCAGAAACCATCGAAAGACCCAGGCCCATGGCCTCGACAAACAAGGCATAGCCAAAGAGGCCCATAACAATGGAGGGCACCGAGGCTAAAGCATCGGCAGCATAGCGAATGATATCGACGACCTTGCCCTGCTTGGCGTACTCGGCCAGATAGACCGCAGCCAAGACGGCAACCGGCGTGCAGATGAGCATGGCGAGCGCCGTCACGTAGACGGTCGAGACGATTGTGGGCCAAATGCCGCCCTCGGCGTTTACGCCCTGCGGCCAGCCGAAGATAAAGTCGAGCGAGATGTGCGGCAGACCGTTGATGACCACGTAGGCGATAATGGCGACCAGTACCAGCGTGGTGATATAGGCCGCAGCGCGAAACACGCCGAGCATAATCTTGTTGGACAGATCCTTGTTGATGCGGCCCTTCTTACCATGGGAAAGGGCACGCTTGATGCGCTCGCGCGATGAGGTCGCATCGACCGTTGTGTCAACGGAATCGGACATAGCCTACCCCCTCTTCTTCTTGGAAATCAGACGGACGATGCCCACCAATGCTGCGGAAATGATAAACAGGACCACGCCCATTCCAAACAAGGCCGAGCGGTGAAGGCCCGAGGAATAGCTCATGTCGAGCGCGATCTGACTCGTGAGCGTCGAGATGGGGCTCGCAATGCTATCGGGAATAACCGGGGCGTTGCCAACGACCATGAGCACGGCCATGGTCTCGCCGATGGCACGCCCCATGCCCAAGACAATCGCATCGACGATGCCCAACTTGGCTGCAGGCAGCACGACCTTGTAGATGGTCTGCCACTTGGTGGCACCCATGGCATAGGATGCCTCGCGAATACCCATGGGAATGGAATTGAGGGCATCGATGGTGAGCGTGGTGATGGTGGGAACGATCATGATGGCAAGCACGAACCACGCCGTCAGTGCGCCAAAGCCAAGACCGCCGGTCAGCTGCGCGATAAACGGACGAATGATGACCATGCCAAAGAAACCGTAGATGATGGAGGGGATGCCCGCCAGTAGGTCAACGGCGGGGCTGATGAGCCTGCGCACGCGCTTACTGGCGATCTCGACCAGATACACGGCCGTACCCACACCCAGGGGCACGCCCATGGCGAGCGCACCGACCGTCACCAGACCGGAGCCCGACAACAGCGACATGATACCGTAGTGACCCTCAGAGGGCGCCCACGTAAAGCTAAAGAAGTCCGCCAGACCGATATCGGTAAAGACGGGCAGCGCCGAGTACGTGGTAAAGACAAAAATCAGGATGACGGTGACGACCGCCAAGAACGCGCAGGCAAAAAAGATCCACTGCAGCGCCTTCTCCTTGAGATAGGTGCTATGCGATACCAACGCCAACTCACGCTTTTTGGGCGCCTGAGCCTCGTGCTCAATCTGGGGGATTTCCTGTACTTCCACGCTACTCACTCCCCTTTCCGTCGTTGGTGACGGGAATAAAGCCCGCCTCGCGAATCTGCTTCTCCATCTTCTGGGACGTCACATAGTCAATGTAGTCCTGCGCCCGCTGCGAAGGGGTACCTTTCACAAAAAAGTAAAGGTCGCGCGAGATGGGATAGCCACCACTTGCGACCGTCTTCTCGGATGCCTCGACATGGTTGACCGAAACGGCCTTGACCGAGGTCTGGGCGTTGAGGCTCTCGACAAAACCGAGCGAAATGTAGCCAATAGCGCCACGTGAGCGGGACACGACATCGCGTACCTGGCCCGTACCCGAAAGAACAGCCGAGCGACGATCGAACGGCATGCCGTCCATCACGATGGTACGGAAAGCCTCGCGCGTACCGGACGCCTCGTCGCGATTGATAACCTGAATCTTCAGATCCTCTCCACCGACTTCTTTCCAGTTGGTGATCTTGCCGGCGTATATGTCGCGGAGCTGCTCGGTCGAGAGGTTGTCGACCGGGTTGTCGTCGTTTACGATGACCGCAATCCCGTCGTGCGCGATTACGATCGGGGTCAGGCCAAGGTCTTGCTCATCGGGATTGAGCCCACGAGACGAGCTGGCAATGTCGGCCGTGCCGTTGCTGACGGCCTCGATACCCGCAGAGGAGCCAAGGCCGGAGACGAGCACGTCGATGCCCGTCTCTTCCTTAAAGCCCTCGGCCGCGATCTCGGCAATGGGAAGGCAGGTGGTCGAGCCGGCCACGGTAATAGAAGACGTAGAAGATCCCGAGGAGCAGGCGCACAGCGTGAGCGTGAGCACCGCTGCACTCAGGACCGATCCGATCTTTCTCATAGCATCACGCCGATCGCTGCATGGCGCCCGCAGGTGCCACCCTCGTTGCGGTAGGAATAAAAACGGTCGTTCTGACGAACGGTGGAAAGTTTGGTGTCCACAATGCCGTTCACATCGACACCGGCATCCACCAGCGTCTCGCGAATGGCGGCGGAAAGATCGAGCATACGGGAATCGGTAGCATCGATGCACGCGAATTCGACGGCAAAGCGATCCATACGTTCTTGGGACACCTCGTACTCGTCGCCTAGGATATGGGGCCCAATATAGGCAGAAATGTCCTTTGGTGTGCAGCCAGCCGCCTCGCAGAGCGCTTGGCAGGCCTTGGTGGAAATACGCGCAATCGTGCCCTTCCAGCCAGAATGCACCACGGCAAAACCGTTAGGAGCAACCAGCACCACGGGAACGCAATCGGCAAAGCAAAGCATCACGGGCACCTTACGGGCCGTGCAGACGATGGCATCGCAGCCCTCGGCAATCTGCTCGCGAACAGCCTCAAGATCGTCGGCGCCGTTCGAGATCACCGTAACGATATGGTCACCATGTACTTGATTGGGCACGAGCAGATTGTGCTCGCACTCGGCGGCGCCCATGGCTTCGAGCGCTCGACGACGATTTTCTTGAACAGCAAAGGGGTCATCGCCTACATGCGATCCCAGGTTGAGTGAGGAGTACGCATCTTCAGAAACGCCACCGGTGCGCTCGGTAAAGGCAAAGCGGGCATCTGCTATCGCGCCCTCCACCAACGTAACTCCATCATGGTCGACACGCGAAACTCTGTCCGCACGTGCTGCCATACTAAAGCCTCCTAATACAACAAGTACCGCGGCGTCGCCGCACAGTCGTGTTTACACGGCTGTCATACTTCTTAAAAAGGATACCCGCTGCTTTGGAGGCAAACGTAAAGAGAACGTAAAGAGATTGGATACTCGGGTTTACAGAGTCAAAACAAAAGGGGCGCACCCATACGGATGCGCCCCGGTGCAAAATAAAGAGATGAACAACTTAGAAGCTGCCACGCTTGAGGAAGTCGGGAAGCTCAAACTGGTCGTTGCCAAAGTTGGGCAGCTCGGTACCACCGACGTTGCGAGTCGGCGCGGCCTGAGCCGGACTGGCAGCCGGAGCAGTGCGCTGCGGCTCAGCGGAAGCGGCTACCTTGCCCTGAGACTGCTGAGCAGCAAAGAGCTCGTCCTGACGGTTGACGTTAGAGTCGGAGAAGCCCGTGGCGATAACGGTGATGCGTACCTGGTCACCCAGGGACTCGTCAACAACGGTACCAAAGATGATGTTGGCCTCGGGGTCGACGGCATTGGCGACAACGTCGGCGGCATCGCTGATCTCCTGGATGCCCAGGTCCTTGGAGCCGGCGATGGAAAGCAGGACGCGCGTGGCGCCATCGATGGAGCTCTCGAGCAGCGGACTGGAGATAGCCTGCTGGGCAGCGTCGACGGCACGGGTGTCCCCAGAGGCGGTACCGATACCCATCATGGCGGTACCGGCCTGCTTCATGATGGTCTTAACATCGGCGAAGTCCAGGTTGATAATACCCGGGACGGTGATGAGGTCGGTGATGCCCTGGGTGCCCTGGGAAAGGACGCCATCGGCAATCGCGAACGCCTCGAGCATCGTGGTCTTCTTCTCGGCGATGTCGAGCAGCTTGTCGTTAGGGATAACGATCATGGTGTCGACGCAATCGGAGAGGGTCTTGATGCCCTCCTCGGCACTCTTCTTGCGCTTGCGACCCTCGAAGGTGAAGGGCTTGGTCACGACGGCGACGGTCAGCGCGCCGACCTCGTTCATCGCAATATCGGCAACGATGGGAGCGGCGCCGGTACCGGTACCACCGCCCTCGCCGCAGGTGATGAACACCATGTCGGCACCAGCGAGCGCCTCGGCGATATCGTCGCGGGATTCATCGGCAGCCTTGCGACCAACCTCGGGGTTGGCGCCGGCGCCCAGGCCGCGGGTAAGGTCGGTGCCGATGTGCACCTTGATATCGGCATCAGAGATCGCGAGTGCCTGAGCATCGGTGTTGATGGCAACAAACTCGACGCCGCGGATGCCCTCTTCGATCATTCGATTGACCGCGTTGGTACCGCCGCCGCCGACGCCGACCACCTTAATGACGGCAAGGTAGTTGTTGATCTCTGTCTCGTGCATGTCGGTCCTCCGAACAAAGGTTATAGCCATAGCATGGGTTGACCCCTGCGCACATTAACCTTTAGGTTGAAAGTAAATGCAAAGGTAAACCGTATTATGTTTGCACATTATGAACGTATCAGTCAAATAATTGACCGTGAAAACCAAACAAACCAGATAAACGGCGTGGTATGGCCCCTCAACAAAGCCATTTAGGATGCTAGGCGGTCGGTGCGTTCCTAAACGTGTAGTTGCCCGGAGAGCGCACATTGATATAGGTTACGCCCTCTACCTGCGAAAGTAACTTGGTCACGATGCGTTCTTTCTTGGCGATATCATCCGAATCGCCCAGCGACACCTCGACGCCATTGTCGAGATTTGCCGAGATGGCCTCAACGGAAGGCGTGGAAATATCCTTCACCTGGCCCAAGAACTCGCTCGAAAAACCGCGTGCGTAATCCAGGCCGGCCTTGACGGCCTTGGAGCTCACCGCCCGACCCGAAACCGGTGCGACATCGGCCGAGACGTCAGTCAACAGCACGGCACCGTAGTGCTTGGCAAGCGCCAGGGCCGCATCGATGCCGGTCAGGGTGTTGGCGCCCTCCCCCGATGTAATGACGCCCCCCTGGTCGTCCACCTCGACAGACGTCGACAGCGGAGCGATCCAGGTGTCATCGTCTCCGATCGCCCAGGCAAGGTCGTCGGAGCTGATATACGCAATGGCGATAACTTTACGCTCCGTCGGCGTGATGATAAGCGTATGGGGAAACTGGCGCTGGATATCCACGCCCGAGACCCACGGGTTTTGCTTGAGGCCCTCGGTAATCTGATCGGGATCCACGTTAAAGAGCGACGTGTTCTCGGGAAGATTGATGAGTTGCATGGCGTCGTGCTTGGTCACATGCTCGCTACCATTAATCTGGATATCGGTTGCGGCAAACAGGCCAGAGTTGATGACGACGATGGCAATAATGGCAAGTACGGCCACGGCTGCCAGGATGCCGCCCGCGATCTTGCCCTTACCCTTAATGGCAGAAGCGGCGTCGGCCGTCTTGCTTGCCATGGCACCCAGCGATGGCAGAGGATTGATGCCCTTTGTTGCCGAAGACGCCTTGGCGGCGGGTACCGATGTCAGTGAACGCGGCTTAGCGCCAGCAAACGAACGACTGGTATGCGGCGCACGAGCTCTCAGCGAAGGCCTGTTCGTCGCCATGGGTCGGGAGGTCTTGGTGCCCATCGCCGGCTTGGGCGTCACCGATGGACACGGAGCCGGACGACTCGTCTTTTTAGAAGCGGGGCGTCCTCCCAGCTGCGAGCCGACGACCGGGCGCTTGGCAGGACGAACGGGCCCAACAGACTTGGAGGGCATGGCAGGCTTATGTTGAGGCTGGGCAGGTGCGCCGGAACGCCCTCCGGCGCGGCGGAAGGTTGGTTTCGTCGCTCTAGAAGCCGAGGAATTTAACTTCCGGTCTGAGCTCGATGCCATACGCCTCCCTCACCTTTCCGCGCACATGCCTGATAACCGCGGCCACGTCATCGGCCGAGGCGGTTCCGTTATTAACGATAAAATTAGCGTGTACGGGCGAAACTTCCGCACCGCCAACCGAAAAACCCTTTAATCCACAATCCTCAATCAACTTGCCCACGCTTGCGTCGGGCGGGTTGCGAAAAACAGATCCGCAGGATGCACGGCCCATGGGCTGCGTGCGCTTGCGGCGCGTCAGGTACCGCTCCATGCGCTCGCGAATGTCGGCCTTGGGCGCGGCCTTGAGCTTAAGCACGCACTCGAGAATGATCTCGTTACGCGGCAGGCTGCACTCGCGATACCCCCAAGCGAGCTCGGACCCTGCATAGTGCTTAATACCGGACGCCGGATCGAACGTGACCACGTCCTCGACAAGGGAGCCGATCCACTCGCTCCGCGTGCCTGCGTTCATGGACACGGCGCCGCCGACCGAACCGGGAATACCGACCGCGAACTCAAGGCCCGAAAGCCCACGCGACAAGGCGTCGTTGACCAAACGCGCGAACATCACGCCCGCACCAACGGTCAGCGTGCAGCCGTCCTCGGCAACAACCGTGCGCTGAAACTCACGTCCCAGCGAAATAACGGCGCCGCGATAACCGGCATCGGCAACTAACAGGTTGGACCCCTTGCCGATAATCACCCACGGCACCCGCTCGCGGTCAAGCACCGCCACGGCGCGACGCAGGGCATGATAGCTATGGCACGTCACAAAGAGGTCGGCCTTGCCGCCGATACGATAGCTTGTATGGCGTGCAAGACGTTCGTCCTCGACCACATCCGTGTCGATCATGCCCGAAAGCGCCATGACGGCGTTAAACAGACCCATAGAGGTTAAGCGTCTTTCTTGGCAGTCAGATACTCGATGAACTCGGGGCCGACGGTCGTAACGTCGCCGGCACCCATGGTGAGCAGCAGGTCGCCCTCGCCCACGAGCTTCTCAAGCTCATGGTTGAGCTCAAGACGGCTGGAGCAGTACACGACCTCCTTGCCGGGGTGCTTGGCGCGAACGGTATCTGCGAGCATCTTTGAGGTAACGCCCGGAATCGGCATCTCGCCGGCGGAGAACACATCGATCAGCAGCAGCTTATCGGCGTTGGCAAAGGCATCGGCAAAGTCATCGCACAGAGCCTGCAGGCGCGAATAGCGGTGCGGTTGGAACACGACATCGACATCTTTGTAGCCCAGCGAAGAGGCGGCAGCGAGCGTCGCCTTGATCTCGGTGGGATGATGGCCGTAATCGTCAACCACCGTGATACCGTCGATATCGCCCACGTGGGTAAAGCGACGGCGGACGCCCTCAAAACTCGAAAGTGCCCGAGCGGCGGCATCGATATCGAGGCCTAGGACATGCGCGACGGTCAAGACGGCCGTGGCGTTGAGCATGTTGTGACGACCGGGGTTGCTCTTAATCTCGACAGCGTGCTCGGTGCCGTCCTCAAAGCGAACGATAAAGTCGCTCTGGATGCCCTTGACATCCGGATGTACGCAGACGATGTCGTTGTTCTCGGCAAAGCCATAGGAAAGCACATGACGGCCCGTCGACTTGGCGAGCTCGACCAGATGCGGGTCCTCGCCGCAAACGATAACGGTGCCGTCCTCGCCCACCAGCCCCATAAACTTGGCGAAGGTGGCCTCGATCTCCTCGATGCCCGAGTAGTGATCGAGATGGTCGGCCTCGACGTTGGTGACGATGACCACGTTGGGGTTCAGGAACAGAAACGAGCTGTCGGACTCGTCGGCCTCGGCGACAAAGTAGTCACCCGAGCCGTTCTTGCCGTTGGTGTCGTAGCCCTCGACGATGCCGCCGATTAAAAAGCTGGGGTCCAGACCCATGCGATCGAGCATCGTGGCGCACATCGAAGACGTCGTGGTCTTACCGTGCGTGCCGGCAACGGCGATGGTGGTGTAGCCGTGGCCCAGGGCCGAGAGCATCTTGGCACGGGGCCACACGGGAATACCGAGCTCGCGGGCACGCACGAGCTCGGGGTTGGACTCGGGAATAGCGGTGGAGACCACAACCACGTCGGGCTTGACCTCGTCGATCGTCGCAGCCTCGTGGCCCACGTGGACCTTCACGCCGGCGCGGGTAAGCTGGCGAATATAGCGCGACGTCTTAAGGTCGGAGCCGGTAACGGTATAACCGCGCTCGTGCAGGACGAGGGCGATGCCGCTCATGCCGGCGCCACCGATACCGATAAAGTGGGCGCTCTTGAACTCGGGCGCGGAGGTTGCAGTCTGGGAATCAGCCATGTGCTCGTGTACTCCTTGCGTAAACACTGCCTGTAACCCGTTAACTGTACCGCACCTACCGCATCCGCGCGAGGGCGACCGGCGATATCCCGTCTAACTAACGCAATCCCTCTACCGCGTCGGCCAAAAGTGCGGCGGCACGGTCCTGGGCCAAGCCACGCGCCGCCTGACGCATGGCATCACGCACCGCAGCGTCATCGATCAGGTGCAGCAGTTCGTCGGCAAAGGCAGGGGCATCGATATCGGCATCGGCGCATAGCACGCCGGCACCGGCATCGACCAGGTAACGCGCATTCGTAGTCTGGTGGTCGGCCGTAGCGTGCGGATACGGCACGAGTACCGAGGGCACGGCAAGCGCGGCGATCTCGGCCACGCTCGAGGCGCCGGAACGCGAGAGCACCAGATCGGCCGCAGCCAGCATATCGCCCATGTTGTCGATGTAGGGCTGGACACGATAGCGCTTCGCCTCCTCGGGCGTCAGCGCCAAGGCGCGCTCGGTCTCCTCAAAGCCGTCGGCACCCGTCGAATGCAAAATGTAGAGATTCTCGCGGGTCAGCAGCTCACTCTTGAGCGAGGCAACGCGCTCGTTGAGATGCCGAGCACCGAGTGAACCACCAAAGATGAGCAGAAGCGTCGCGTCCCCGGGCACACCGAGCGTCTTGCGGCCGCGAGCGCGATCGCCCTCGATCACCGAACGACGCACGGGATTGCCCGTCATGAGCACATGGTCGGGGTCGCCCTCGCGCTCAAAGACCGCGCGGGCCGCAGGTACCGAAATGCACACGCGGGCGGCATGTGAGTTCATCATCTTATTGGCCAGACCCGGAACAGAGTTCTGCTCGTGCAGCAGATACGGAACGCCGGCGCCCTTGCACCAACCCAGCAGCGGAACCTCAACGTAAGCACCAAAGCCAATAGCGGCATCGGGTTTACCGACCTTCGAGAAGTGACTGGCAAGCGCACGCTTCGCCTTGTTGACGCGCCACAGCGAGGTCAGCGCCGTCCAGGGACGCGAGCGATCGAAGCCCGTGACCGTGATGGGCACAAAATCGAATCCGGCCTCGGGAACCAGACGGCCCTCGAGCTTGCGCGATTGGCCCACGAACACAACGTGATGACCGCGGTCACGCAGCTCCTCGGCCAGGGCGAGCGCGGGGTTGATATGTCCTGCCGTGCCGCCAGCTGCAATAGCAACGGTCATCTTATCGGTCATGGTAATCCCTTCGTACACGCGGCCCCTGGTCATCGGTGCGCAAACGCGCCGATGGGTCCGAATTCAAATCGATTCGATTATATCCACCGTACGCATTGCGAGGAGTGGGACGCTGAGGACGACCTTGCGGCGCCGTTCGCTGACGCGGACGGGCTTCCGGCTCGGTCACAGAGCCATCCAGGACGGTAAAGTCGTTACGCGAAGATCGATAGCCGCGCACGTGGGGCATGCCGGCGGTACTCTCATCCATAACGGCAAAGCTCTCGCGGCGACGGTCGTACTCATCGCGACGGGCGCTCTCATACGAAACGCGCAGGATCAGACCGGCGAGCATAAGCGACACAATAATCGACGAGCCGCCGTAGCTAATAAACGGCAGCGGCTTGCCCGTCATGGGAAACACGTTGAGAATGCCCAGCGCGTTGATCAAAAACTGCACCGCAAGGATGACCGCGGAACCCGATGCCATAAGTGCTCCGCGACGGTCGCTCGCCTGCTCGGCAATGCGAAACGCCGAGTAGATCAGCATCGCAAACACCAAGAAGAACAGCACGGTTCCGATAAAGCCAACTTCCTCGCCGATAATAGCCAAGATGTAGTCGTTATGCGCCTCGGGCAAATACGAGTACTTCATGGTGGAGTTGCCGATACCGCGACCGAATAGGCCGCCCGAGGCAAACGCCATGATGGCAAGCGTTGCCTGATAGCCGTCACCATATTCGTCTGCCCAAGGATTCCAAGCAACCTCGACACGCGTCATACGGTACGGCTCGGCGATAAGGGCGATCGCAATGACGGCGATGCCGGCAACGACCGTCCAAACGATATATTTGGGGTCCAATCCCGCAAACAACGCCATGCACATGAGGGTCAACAAGATGATCAAAACGGTGCCAAAATCGGGCTGAATAAAGATCAGAAAGAGCGAAATGCCCAGGTAGACGCCCATCTTGCGAAGAAACTCGTTGATGTTGCCGCCGGGCGAAAAGATGCGGTCGAGCATGATGGCCGAATACGCGATGGCGAACGGCTTTAAAAACTCCGACGGCTGGAACTGAATACCGGCGATGTTGAGCCAACGCGTGGCGCCGCGGCTGCCGCTGCCCACCAAGAACACCAGAAACAGGAGCCCTATCATACCTATGAGGAAAATCCTGAGCACGTCTTCCCCAAACCAACTGTCCGGCAAAATGCGCACGATGGCAACCATAGCCAGCACGCCAACTCCGGCAAACGCGGCCTGTCGAGACAGGAAAAACGTCGCCGAACCATTCTCGTGCAGTGCCTCGACCGAAGATGCCGAGTACACCATCAGCAAGCCAAAGCAAACCAAGCTAAACAGGCAGGCCATAAATATCAAACGGGGGCGCATGATGCGGGCGGGGACGCCGGCAATATAGCGTTCACCGAACGTCTGCCCGCCGCGTCCGGAACGCGGCGTACCACGCAGCGAGGAAGCACGGTCCGAGTCGGGCCTCCTCATATCACTTCGGGGGCTCTCCTCTCTCACTGGCAACCCCTATTCCGTTTGCGATTTCGCTGCTGCAGCAAGCTGGGCAACATAGTCCTTAAACACGCGACCGCGCTCCTCGTAGCCCGAGAACTCGTCGAACGAGGAGCAAGCGGGCGAAAGCAGGATCACGTCGCCGCGGCTCGAGAGCGAGCGGGCAACGTCAACGGCATCGCGCAGATCATCGGCCTGGGCGATATCCACGTCACCATCGACATCGGCCTCGTCCATAGCAGCGGTAAAGCGCTCGCGCGCATCTCCAAAGCAAACGACCGAGCGCACGTTGTCCATAACGACGCGGGCAAAGTCCGCAAGCGGCGTGCCCTTATCGTGGCCACCGAGCAGCAAAATCACATCGTCGTCGGGAAACGCCGTCAGAGCCTTTTCGACCGCATCGGTGTTCGTTGCCTTGGAATCGTTGACGTAGCGCACGCCATCGATCTCGCCGCAGGGTTCCACGCGGTGTTCGAGCGGCTGGAACGATGCCAAACCGCGGCAAATGCCCTCGGGATCGGCACCGACGGCCAGAGCAGCCGTGGCGGCACAAAGGGCGTTGATGACATTGTGATGGCCCGAGATCTTGAGCTCGGACGTGGCGACAAGCTGAGTCTCGACGCCCTTCAGGCGAACGACCATCTTGCCGTCGCGCACAAAGGCGGCGTCTGCACCCTCGGGCTCGTCAAAAGCGACCTTGCAGATGCGGCGAGACGGTGTGTAGATGTACTCATCGAACTCATGGATGCCGGCATCCTCAACGTCGATAACCACGAGGTCGTCGTCGACCATATTCTCGAACAACTTGATCTTGGCAAGCGCATAGTTCTTGTGGCTCTTGTGCCAGCCCAGGTGGTCGGGCGTGATGTTGAGCAGCACCGCCACGCGAGGATGAAGCTCGGCGGTCGTAGCAATCTGATAACTCGACAGCTCGGCCACAAACCACTCATTGTGTGCGCGGCCGTCAACCTCGTTCACCGGCGGCTCACCGATATTGCCGACGGCCACGCTGGCTTCACCGGCGGCCTTGAGCAGATAATCGGTTAGCGATGTGGTAGTTGTCTTGCCGTTGGTGCCCGTGATGGCGATCCAATTTTGGGGAGACAGGCGATAGGCAAACTCGGGCTCGCCCATAATCTGAGCGGCATGTTCACGCCCAGCCTTGAAGAAGGCCGAGAACTCCGAGATACCCGGGCATGTCACGCACACGTCATAGGCACCCTCGACCTGCTCGGTGCCGTAGACAAACGACGCGCCCTGCGCCTCGAGCGCACGTGTGGCGTCATTGGGCTCGGAGGTACCGCCGCCATACACGGTCGTGGCGCTCACACGCTCGGGGTGAGCCAACGCCCAGCGGGCGACATCGAGACCGGATTTACCCTGCCCCAAAACAAGCAGGCTAAAGACATCAGCAAGAGGCATGAAAGACCACTATCCCAACTGGAAGAACAGGGCGAGGCCAACGGCGCCAAAGGCCGCGGCGATAATCCAAAAACGGATAACGACCTTGGTCTCGGCCCAGCCCTTCTTTTCGAAATGATGATGAATGGGCGCCATAAGGAAGACGCGCTTGTGCGTAAAGTGGAAGTAGACAACCTGGATCATGACCGACAGGGTCTCGACGATAAACAGACCGCCGATGATGAGGGAAACGACTTCGGTGTTGGTAATGATGGAGGTGCAGGCAAAAGCGGCACCCAGGGCAAGCGAGCCGGTATCGCCCATAAAGATGCTCGCCGGGTAGCAATTGAACCACAAAAAAACCAGGCAGGCACCGGCGCACGCCGTGCAGAAGATGGACAGGTTCACGTCACCGTGCAAAAACGCCATGGCGGCCATGGCGAGCATGGCGATCATGGAAGTGCCGCCGGCAAGCCCGTCCAGACCGTCGGTCAGGTTCACCGCATTGGAAAGACCAGCGATCATCAGCCAGCAAAATACGATGTAGAGCCACGGAAACGAAAGGCCGCAGATGGTGGTCGAAAGAACACCGAGGTCAATCGTCAGGCCGCCGGGAAAACGAATCTCGGGGGCGACGCCGCACCAATTGACGGCGAGCACGGTAAAGGTGACGCAGATGATGGTCAGACCGATCATCTTGGCGTGAGGTGTCAGGCCGAGCGAGCGACCATGCGTGACGGAGGTCAGGTCGTCGATGAGACCCAGAACGCCGGTGGCCAGCGTGGCAAGCAGCACGAGCACGAGCTCGGTGGTGAGCTTGCCCATCAGCAGGCAGGTCAGCGAGATCGCGACAAGGATGATGACGCCGCCCATGGTGGGCGTACCCTGTTTGATCAAATGACGCTTGGGGCCGTCAGCTCGGACCTGTTGGCCGATACCCTCGA
This sequence comes from uncultured Collinsella sp., assembly GCA_900551015.1. Taxonomy (GTDB): domain Bacteria; phylum Actinomycetota; class Coriobacteriia; order Coriobacteriales; family Coriobacteriaceae; genus Collinsella. Next base: position 5,651 of record URUI01000020.1, on the reverse strand, counting down.
CCTTCAGCAACCTGATCCACCACGGCATAAGCAGCAACGCAATGGCGGCAGCGATGCCAAGTCCCAAAAAGGCCTGATACGTAGGATACGAGGGATTGCCGAACATGGGCTAGCACACACCTTCCACAAAGCGGTCGAGCTCAACAAAACGGGAACCCTTGACCAGTACAACATCATGATTTTCAAGCGCGCCGCCCATGTGGTCGAGCACCTGCTGATAATCGGAGAACACCTGGATGCGGTCCTCATCCATACCCATCATGCGTGCGGCGTCGGCCATGAGCTGAGCCAGCTCGCCGCCGACGCACGCGAGCATGTCGAGCTTCTTGGCGGCGGCATAGGCGCCCACGAGCTCATGCATGCGGGGAGCCTCGTCGCCCATCTCGCCCATCTCCCCCAAGATCGCCATGCGCGACCCGTCACAGATGAGCGAGCACAGCAAATCGAGGCCGGCAGCCATAGACTCGGCACTGGCGTTATATGAGTCGTCGATGATGCGTGCCCCGCTCTTGGCGCGCTTGATCTCCTGACGTTGACCGGTGATTGTAAGGCCCCTAAAGGCAGCATCGATCTGCACGGGCGTCACGCCCAGACGATAGGCGACCGCGGCGGCCTTGACGGCATTGGGCACGGACTGCACGCCGGGAATGGCCAGCATGGTATCGACCGTGTCGCCCTGACCAAAGTCGAGCGTAAAGACCGGATGGCCCTCGTCGTCGACGCGAATGTCGCGTGCGCGGACCTCGTCGTCGTCCGAGACACCGGCCAGCATCACGTCAATACCCGCAGGCCGGGCGAACGTATCGCGAATGAACGGTGTAAAGTCGTCCTCGCCGCCCAAAACCAGCAACGGCGAGAAGTCGCCGGCGGCGCACATGCCCTGGACAATCTCGGACTTGGCGCGGGCGATGTTCTCGCGGCTGCCCAGGATACCAATATGGGAGGTTCCGATCTTGCTCACGATGGCGAGATTGGGGTTGGCAGACTGGGACAGGCGCTCAATCTCATGAAAATGGTTCATGCCCATCTCGAGCACCAGAACCTCGGTATCGGCCGGAGCGGATAGCACTGTGAGCGGCATGCCGATCAAGTTGTTGAAATTGCCCTTCGTGGCCCAGACGCGATAACGCTTGGCGAGCACGGCGGCGAGCACGTCCTTGGTCGTCGTCTTGCCAATCGAACCGGTAATGCCGACGACCAGGCAGCCAAGCTCCAAGCGATATACATGCGCCAGGCGCAGCAAGAACTCCTCGGGGTCGTCGGTCAGCAAGATGGCGCATCCCTTGTCCTGCGCCAGCGAAACCAGATCGGCATCGGGCTCGCGCGTCATCACGACGGCACCGGCACCCGACTCGATGGCACGGGAGGCAAAATCATTGCCGTCGACCTTTTCGCCGGGGAAGGCGATAAAGATCGTCCCTTCCTCGACCTGGCGCGAGTCGATAACGCACCCGCGGCATACCCGATCGACTTCTTCCGTCACGGTTCGGGCCCCCGTTGAGGCCGCGAGGTTGTTGACGGCGATCTCTATCATTGCAGCTCCCCTGTAAACCTAATAATGCTATCGGCGTATTGTATCCCACTGCCATGCGCGCGTGGTGCAGGGCATGTGAACACCCTTCAGATCAAACGGCAGACCACGCTCAAGACTGTAACCCCCTACTTTGTGCGCGGGATACCCAGCACGTCGAGCGCGTTGGCCATAATGGACTGGAATGGCACCACGGCGGCATCCGAGCCACTCGGCGTTCCATCGAGTGTGATATAGCACAGCACCTTGGGCGATTGTGCCGGCGCAAAGCCCATAAAGGACGACATGTAGTTCTCCTTGAGGTAACCGCCGTTCTCGTCAGCACGCTCGGCCGTACCGGTCTTGCCCGCCACGTCATAGCCATCAACCGCACCGCCGACGCCCATGCCTTCGGACACGACCGTCTGCATGCACGATGTCACCTGGGCTGCAGCGTCCTCCGAAATCACACGCTCGCCTTCGCCCCAGTCCTTCTCATCGCCCTTGCTGGACTTATAGAAGTGCGGAGTCATCATCACGCCGCCGTTCGCGATGCCGCCCACGGCACGCGCGACCTCAATCGGCGAGACGGACAGCGCCTGGCCAAAGCTCATCGAGCCCAGCGTGGCGCCGTCGTACTGGTCGCGCTCCTTGACGATGCCCAGACTCTCACCCGGAAAATCGACACCGGAGCTATGACCGATACCCCACTTGTCCACATAGGTGGCAAAATCATCGGCACCAATCTTGCGTCCCACCAGGACAAAGCCCACATTGGACGAACGGCGCATCATCTCGCGAACGTCCATGGTCATGGTGTAGTCACGCTTATCGGCGTCGGTAACGGTGCCGTCGCCAACCTTAATGCTCGCCGGGACCTCAAACGACGTGCTCGAACGCACGGCGCCCAAGTCGAAGCCGGCACCGGCCACGAGCGTCTTAAAGACCGAGCCGGGCTCGTAGGCATCGGTAACCAGGCGCAAATTCATGTCCTCGGTCTTGGCGTTTTCCAGATCGGTCTGGTCATATGTCGGATACGAACATGCCGCCAGAATCTCGCCCGTCGTGGGATCGGTGACCAGGGCCGAGCCATTCTTGGCCTTAGTCTTTTCGACCGCCTCGGCCAGGGCGTCCTCGGCGGCACGCTGGATATTGACATCGAGCGTCGTCACGATGTCCACGCCGTCCACCGCGGCAACCTTCTTATAGGCGCCGCCCGCGATATAGCTACCGTCCCTCGCCCGCTCACGCACCAGCGAACCATTGGTTCCGGTCAAAAGCTTGTTGTATTGTTTTTCGATGCCCGTCAGACCGTCGTTGTCCACGTTTACCACGCCAAGCACCTGCGATGCCAGGTTGCCGTAGGGGTACACGCGCTTCATGGCCTGCTCAAAGAGCACGCCCGGCAGGTTCTTCTTCTCCAGCGCCGCGGCATCGTCCTCGTCCACCTGACGTTTGATATACACCCAGGTGCCATCGGACAAAACGAGATCCCGACAGGTTTTTTTATCGATGCCCGTAGCTTTGACCAGTGCCGATACCGTCTTGTCAACGTCCTCGATAAGCTGAGGATTCACGGCGATGTTGCGGCATTCGACCGACGACGTCAGCACGTTGCCGTTACGGTCATAGATGGTACCGCGCTTGGCATACAGCGTCTGTGCAAGCAAGCGACGTGCATCGGCGCGGTCGCGTAACTTATCGGCTTCCACGATTTGATAGTCGGCAAGGCGAAGGATGCCCACACCCAAGCCAAGCCCGATGAAGCCCATGACGGCTTTACGACGGGGCAGCGGCGTGCCCGTGAGCCATTCGGTCGACGACGAGCTCTTGCGCGGTCTGGTGTTATGCATTTGAGGACCACTCGAGCCACGGAGACGCGACGCAGGGTCATTGCCATAGGACGGCCTCGCATTGTAAGATGGCCGACCCGTTCCTTGATAACCAGAACGTCCCCGCGATGAGGGACGTCCAGAACCGCGACCCCCGTCGGAACCGCGGCGATAGTCATTTGTCATACTCAGCTACCGTCTTGTTACTGAGCGGCCGCGGTCGAGCTAGCGCCCGCGGCTGCATCCTGCGAAAAATCAAGTGTAACGCTCTCGCTGGGCTCCACCATGCCATAAGCGCCCGCAAGGTCGCGAATGCGCGTGTCGGCACCATAGACCGAATGCATGACCTCCAAATCTGAGCTCTCATCGGTCGCCTTCTCGAGCGTGTTGGTAAGCGCGGCGTTGCTGTTGAGCACCTGGGCCGTAGCGCCGGCGAGCGCCACACGGGCGACACCGATCGTCATGAAGATAGCCGCTATGATGCAAAACGTTTTAAGAACGCTCATGAAAACCGGGCTTACCGCCTGGTTTGCCTGACGGCCCGCGCCCGTGTAGACATCAAAGCGCGGCGTGCGCTGCTCGCGGGGAGCAACAGGAGCCTGCGGTGTCTCACGATAGGCGGGCATGGCGTTCATATCATAGGCAAGTGCTGCGTTTGAGGTGTTGTAGCCCATGATATGCCGCCTCCCATCCCGAGTACGTTGGTAGTGTGTTTAAGCTTCGTTTGTGGTACGAGCGGGAGGTCCAATATCGCGCGGTCACGTCTACAGACGCTGCGCCGCGCGGATCTTGGCTGATCTCGCCCGAGGGTTGCGCGCAACCTCATCGGGTTGGGCAACCAGGGGTTTGCGGGTGATGACCTTGAGTATCGGCACGTTGCCGCACACGCACACCGGAATCTCCGGCGGACACGTGCACCCCTGGCTCATCTCCTTAAAGTGGTTCTTTACGATACGGTCCTCGAGCGAGTGATACGAGATGACGCAGATGCGTCCGCCCGGGTTGAGCCACCTTGTGGCGGCGTCAAGCCCTCGCTCGAGCACATCGAGTTCGTGATTGACCTCGATGCGAATGGCCTGGAAACTTTTCTTGGCTGGGTGTCCGCCATGCCGACGGGCGGCAGCGGGGATACCAGCCTTGATGATCTCGACAAACTGACCGGTGGTTTTGATCGGTTCATGCTCGCGGCGGCGCACGATCTCACGTGCGATCTGCGAGGCGAACTTCTCTTCGCCGTAGACGCGTAGAATCCGGGCGAGGTCGTGTTCGTTATAGGTGTTGATGACCTCAGCTGCGTTTAAGGTGTTGTTACCCGGATCCATCCGCATGTCCAATGGGGCGTCCTCGTTGTACGAAAAGCCCCTGCCAGGGATATCGAGTTGCGGCGACGAAACGCCCAAGTCGAACAGGAAGCCATCGACCCCGGGCACCTCGGCCGAGCAAAGCAGCTCGTCCAAGTCGCCGAAGTTGCCCTTCAGCAGCTGGTGCGGTACGCCGGGAACCTCGCGGTCCAGACGGGCGCCAGCGGCCTCGAGGGCCATGTCGTCCTGATCGACGCCGAGCAAAAGGCCGGTCTCCCCCACCTGCGTGGCCATCTTTACCGAATGGCCGGCACCGCCAAGGGTGCAGTCGCAGACGACGGAGCCGCTCTTTAGCTGCAGCGACTCAAGCACTTCGCCGAGCATGACAGGTTCATGCCGATATTCTTGTGTCAAGATCCCACGCTCCATCCGTTACTCGTGCCTTGCCCTTACGAGAAGAAGAGGTCCAGCAGGGCCTCGTCATCATCGTCCTCATCGGCCGTAGCGCGGTCCCAAACCTCAAGGTGGTCGTAGTTGCCCACAACCGTGACCTCGCGGTCGAGGTTCGCCTGCTTGCGGAGAGACTCAGAAAGACCGATACGACCCGCGCTGTCCACATCCATCGACGTGGTGCGCTTGTTGATCGCCCTCATGAGCTTCTGGTCGTTGATGTCACGCGGGTTAAAACCCTCGTGGCCCTCACGACCCGCGAAGAGTCCTTCGACCCACTTATCGAAGGCCTCGGCAGAGAACACGTACAGAGCATCGACATCCAGGGCTTTAAACACGCGAACGTGCTCTCCGAGCTCCTCACGAAGGGGTGCAGGCAGGGATAGACGACCTTTTGCATCGAGATTGCGCTCGTATGCACCCGTCATTCCCATGTGCGCCCTCCCCTCGGTTACTCAGATGGCACGTACGCGGGGAACCACCCCGCCTGTCGACGTCATCAATAATATGGGGAACCGCCCCATTTTTCAACACCTTTCCCCACCCCTTCCCCCACCC
>URUI01000019.1 GCA_900551015.1 uncultured Collinsella sp. | reverse complement strand
GGCGGAGGCGTCCACGCGCTCGCCGCGCCTGGCCTTCGGCGCCGTCACGAACCTGTGCGACGCCACCTCGGCGCTCACCGTCGAGGGCGACCTGCCCAGCTCCCTCGCGATCTGCCTGCACGATGCCCCGCGCTCCAGCATCCTCTGGACCGTGTCCCGCTCGTGCCTGGTGAGCCTGCCGTAGGCCCTCGGGGCCGCCTTCCCGGCCCCCTTCTTCCTCTTTCCGGACATGCCGTCCTCCGATCTCCCGGGGCCGGCCGGTCCGGCCCTCAGGGTATCGGATTCCCACATTCACCCGCACATGTGCGGATGAATGTGGGAAGTGTTCGGATGAAGTTGCCAATCAAGGGCCCACGCGCGAACAGGATTTGATTTTTGAAATATGGACGAATTCCTCGTCAGGAGGGTAAAATGGTGCCGACGGCAGCCCAAGTTGTAGAGAGCTGGGCAGAGCCGTTGCTTAATGAAGTTGGGTCATCGTCTTAGCGACGGTGGCCTTTCTTTTTGGGCTTCGAACCCTGCTTGAGTGCCTTGGAAAGGCCGACAAGGGCCGTGAGGAGCGAGACCATAGCGGTCAGGAGCTTCACGAGCTCGGTGAAATCGGTCATGGGCATCACCTCCCATCGGATGGAGGGCTCTGCCCGGCACGAGGGCTGCCGACAGCAAGGACGATTCTATCAGAGCGGCTGACCCCCGCCGATCAATTCACGCTCCTCATCCTCACCGAATTGCGAGTATGGCAGAATCGGCACTGGATGGCAGCGCGCTAGGGCACCGACGATAGGCTTTCCAAAACTAGCGAGGCGCGTCGCCGCGATCGTAATCGCCTCGGTCGACCGCACGATCGACCTGCGGCGAGATGTCGCCGTTGCCACCATGGGCTCGTCCTGCGGCGCGAACGCGGTCATCGCCAGCATCGGGAACGGCGCCGGCGTAACGGTCGCGAATCTCCCTTGCGTAACCGCGCCGGGCAAGAAGCTCATCACGAACCGCCGGATCCTCGAGCAGATCTTCATCGCACTTCGGTGCGATGAACTTAGGAAAGAGATTGTAGGCGACGCCCTTGCTCGCCTTTGCCTGCTCGACCCACGCCGAATACGCCTTCTTAAGCCGTTGAATGTAAATCTCGCAACGCCTCTCATAAGGAAGGGCTCGCTCGGCCTCCAGCACGTTATTTTTGAAGGCCGCCTCAAGTTGCTTGACCGCAAACCCCCCGTCAAGACGAGTCAGGTTGAAAGTGCACTTCGGGTTGCCGGCCTCCTTGATATCGATATCTGTCGCATAGACTCGATTGTTCTTGATGAAAATGTCTACGCCCCATGAGGCAAGTAACTTTTTAAACTGCTCCATATTCTTCGGATGACCTTCGTTGATTGCAAGATGGATCAACTCGCGCAGATTGTTTTTATAACTGCACTCTCCCCGCTCAACGATTTTCTTTTCAGTGTCGCGCGGCTGTCGGTCTCGAATCTTCGAGTTCTTCTTTCCCTTTTCGAGCTGAGCGAGATTCCAGGCCTCGTCCATTTCACGAACCCACGCAGCGCGTTCGTACTTTCCGCGACGCCCGCCCGTCTCGCAACGCTTACCCGTCAAAAGATCCGTGCGGTTAATCGCCATATGAACCGCATAGCGTTTTCCCGCCTTATCGCTTTCCTCATGCACCGCGACAATCACTTGTTGATACGGGTAGTGTTTCGCAAGCCATTGCTCCGCGTAGGCCATACACGCATCGGGGGTCATCTTGCCTCCGTTGCAGCTGCACTCCTCGGGCAGAAACGCGAGAATCTGATGAAGCATCGTTATGTTCTTCGCGCCGGCACGCGCGGGCCTGTCGTGATGGAACATCTTCCGCGTCATAGCCATTTCGGAAAACCAGTGCTTTCCGTTCGCGAGGTTCCAGCCGCCGCGGGCCAAAGCATTCTTTCCGTTAATGTACTTGCGCAGGTGCTTCGCGTAGCGCTCGGACGAAACACCTTTCTGCTTAACGACGGTCATCGAGCTCACCGCCATCGGTGAAATAGCGCTGTTCGAGCTCTTCGATGAAGAGAGTGACTTTACGGGCATTTTGGTAAACCTTTTCAAGCGTTCGGAAAACCGCCTTCTCGTTGTAGGCCGGAAGACCTTGCGCATTCACAAAATACATCAGCTGGTTGAGGTTCGTCCCCTCGCGATACAGCTCGTGATAGATTTTTGCGACCTGGCTCATATCGAAATCGATCATCTCGATTTTCCCGGCCAGCATCACGCGGCGGGCATACGCACTGACGGTCGTGCCGAGCGCATCCGCCTGCTTGCGAATCGCCTCGTGCTCGCCATCGGTGACTTTGACGTAAATAACCTCCGAGCGCTTTTCGTTCGAATCCTCTGAAACGGTTTGCAGCTTTTTGCTACGGCCACCGTTCTTATTTTTGGAAATGACTAGATCATCGAACGATTCATTCCAATGAATCAGTGCATAGCGAATGAATTCGGCTTTCGTCATGCCCGCCTTTTCTGCCAAAGCGGAAAGCGTTTCGTATTCTTCAGAAGTGAGTGTCGCCTTAACGGTGTGCGGACGTTTGCAACTCATCATTCATGCCCCCAGGAAAGCAGAGCGAATCGGTGAGGCCACCGATTCAAAACCGATATGAGATTGCTTTCCTTTTTAGGAGCGACTGACGTCGCGCCGATTTTTGAAGTGACGCCGTCGCTTCCCTTAGAGAAATGAAGGCGAACTTCATTTCTAACTTTATCGCCGTGTGAGGTGTTAAACAAGATGTGTTGGCAGATAAAGGGGGCGAGTATGGCCCCATTTATCTAGCCCAACACCAATCTTGCAATCACCGGGACGGCGATTGGGCGAAGCGTAGCGTAGACACGAAATGAGAGGCCTCGTTTCGAGCGAAAGGCTTCGCGGTGTCGTAGTGTCAGCGGAGACCGTGAGCGGAAGCGAATTTTTAACGCGAAGGATGCTGAGTGTTAGAAATTCGCTGTAGCGGACTCCGGGCGAGGGCTGGAGCAAGTCGATGGAAGACCTTACCGATTTGCGGAAGGTTTTGCCCGAAGCATCCGGCACCGCCGAATTCTTTTGGAACGGCCTCTCGTTTGATTGCTTTCCTATCGTTTGCTCCCAGACTGGGCGTCTAAAAAAGGCGGCCGAACCGGCCGCCCACAAATAAATAAACATTTACCGAATGTAAGAGGAGAGGAACATATGTCCATTATTCCCAGTGACCGGCAACATCGACGACCCAATGCTGCCCCGTAGCCTTCTGTTCATAATGTCCCTGGTCCTCAGAGGTAGTATACGAATCATTGATATATGCTCCATGGTCTTGACCTTGTTCCCACATTGCGTCACTATGAGCTGACCAAGCGGCTATAGAATCGAAAGATGCACCGCATGCACTACAAATGTAACGTTCATGGCGCGTATAAACCACATTCGGCACCCAGACCTGGCTGTAATCTGTCTCCCAGTGGCCCTGCTCGGCAACCCACTTCTTCTGGCTGCCGCCGTTGGAAGAGGAATTGTTGCTGCCGGAACTCTGCGAATTGCCGGAATTCTGCTTGGACTGGGAGGAATCGCCCTTGTTGCCCGACTTCGAGGAATCGGAAGACTTGTTATCCTCCTTCTTGGAGTCATCGGACTTCTGGTCCTTGTCGTCGGATTCTTTCTTCTCCTCGGTCTTGGTTCCAGAGGTTTGCGCCGCCTTTTCTTCGCTTGGCTTCTTTTTGTCTTTATTCTTTACCGCTGTGGCGGCCCTTTCCGTAGAGCCGCTTCCTTGCTTTGCAACGCTGGCACATCCAAGTTGAGGTGCCGAAAGGCACACCAGAAGCGCAACGATAATAGCCTTTGTTCTCACACCGATCTCCCTGTCCATGAAACCGGGCGTTGGACACTAGCCGATATCCAACGCCCGACTCGCTTTTACATCTGCTCGCGGCGCTTCTTCCGGTCGAGGAAGACGCCGGTCGCCACGAGGACGGTGCCGCCGATGACAAACGTCTCCCCGATGAGGCCCGCGCGGTCGCCGGTCTGGGCGAGGCTACCGGACTGGGCGGTCTCCGTGCCGGCGAGGTGCTTCGGGCTGTATGCCGCCTGCTTCTTTGCGGCCTCCTCCGCCTCCTGACGGGCGATCTCGGCGGAAAGCTCCTGCTCTGCCGCGATGCGGTCGGACTTCGCCTGCTCGTAGGCAGCGAGTGCCGCATCATAGCCGGGTTGGAGCCCGTCCACCGCGGCCTGCTTCTCGTCCAGGATGGCCTTGGCGGGCGCGACCTTGGCACGTGCCTCGACTGCTGCGGCGAAAAGCGCGTTGAGGGCGTCATCCGCGTTCACATCATGGCCGGAAGCGATCGCCGCGCCGGCATCGATGGAGTTCAGCTTCGACAGCTTGGCGTCTGCCTGCGCCTTTACCTGCTCGGCGGCGGAGACCAGGGACTCGGCGGCGATGGTATCCGCCTTCGCGGCATCGAGCGCGGCCTTGGTGTCATTGACGGCCTTTACTGCATCCTGCTCGCGCCGCTGTGCCTCTGCGAGCTTCGCGGCAAGACCGGTGAGGATGTCGAGGTTCGACTGTGCGTCCTCGAGATCGGTCTGGGAGCCGGTGAGCTTGTCGGCGGCAACGCCAGTGCCGGTCCTTGCGGCATCGACGGCACGCTGAGCATCCGCGAGGGCGCTTGCGGTGCCGTCCGCCTTTTGCTTGGCGGCGGCGAGGACTGTCGCTTTCTCGACCTGATCGGCTGCCGCCGCGTCATGGACGCTCTTTGCGGTATCGACCGCCTTCTTGGCGTCGGCGACGTCCTGGAAGAACTTCGCGAGGTCGGCGTTCGCATCGTCCACGCCCTGCTGCTTAGCAGCGGTGTCCGCCTTGGCGGAATCCAACTTAGACTGTGCGGTCGTTACGGCTGCGTTGGCGGCATCAAAGGCGACCTGCTTCTGCTGGACGGTCGACTTTGCCGTAACGACTGCCGCGCTGGCGGCATCGAGGTTCGATTTCGCCGCATCCAACCCAGCTCGGGCATCGGTGACGCCCTGCTGCTTGGCGGCGAGATCGGCCTTTGCGGCATCGACGGCACGCTGGGCATCGGTGACGTCCTGCTTCGCGGCATCGATACCTGCCTGTGCGGAATCCGCTGCGACCTGCTTCTGCTGGACGGTTTCAACGGCGTCGGTGGCTGCCTGCTGCTTGGCGGCGAGATCGGCCTTGGCTGCGTCGAGTGCGCTCTTGGCGTTCTTGAGACCGTCGATGTAGGAGGTCAGCTTTTGCTCGTACTCGTCGACGGAGATGGGGTTCGTGTTCCAACCGGAGCCGGACCAGCCGGAGATCTCTGCGGTGTAGCACTGCGTCTGAAGCCCGGACATGGTGCCCTTGGTGCAGGTTGCCATTCCCATAACGGCGAGTTCGGGATTGATGATGTTCATGTAATGACCGACGGTGCCGCTGCTGCCGTTCTCCCAGCGGCAGTTGTTTGCAATCCAATGGTTGATTGCGACGCCGTTCTTTGCATAGAAATCATAGGCATCCTTGCCGACAAGACCGGTGACTCCATAAAGGGTCTCCGTTGCCTTGTCGAAAAAGCCCTTCTCCTGCTCGATCCACTGCCCACTCGGATCGATTCCGTAATTCCATGCCAGGTTTTCGGCAAAATCATATTGACGGGCATGATCGAGCACAGTGTCACTGTAGTTGGCATCCGCAATGGCACCGGCGATGAGCTTGTAGGTGACCTGGAGCTCGGACAGGCCGACCGACTTGCGGTAGTCGTTGACGGACTTCATCCACCTGATCGCATTGAGCATGTTATCAAGGGACGTGGCGTCCTTGGAGTTGCCGACTTCGGTCTTTCCGGCATATTTGGCGTTCAGGATGATGTTGACTGCGTCATCGGCACCCATGGCACGGAAGAAGCCGATGGCCCCCTGCTTGAGTTGCGCGTCGGCGGAATCGAGTTTCGCCTGTGCCTCGTCGACCTTCTGCTGCGCGGCGGTCACGGAGGCGTCTGCGGTATCCTTTGCGACCTTGGCGTTCGCAAGCTCTACGTCGGCGGCTTCCTTGGCGGACTCGGCGTCCTTGACAGCCTGCTTCGCGGCATCCAGCTTGGCGACGGCGTCGGCATTCGCCTGCTTCGCGGCATCGAGGGCGGCGTTCGCGGCATCGAGAGCGGACTGGGCGGCGTTCACACCGGATTCGGCATCGGCCGCGGCCTGCTGCTTTACGGAGAGGGACGCCTGGGCATCATTCAGCTCGGTCTGCGCCGTTGCTGCAGCGGACTGCGCCTGCTCGAGCTCGGACTCGCACTGGGACTGCACCGCTCGTGCGGCAGCGAGGGCTGCCTCTGCGTCCGCGACCTTCTGTTTTGCCGCATCGTACTCCGGACCGCTGGCGCCTGCCTCCGCTGCGGCGAGGTCGGCTTTCGCCTTCTCGTAGGCGGCGCTGGCTGCTGCGGCCTTCGCATCCGCCGCGTCCTTGTTCTGCTGGGCTGCGGCGAGGACGGCATCGGCGGAATCCTTTGCAGACTGGGCCGCAACCAGCTTGGATTGGGCATCGGCAAGCGTCGCGTTGGCGTTGTCCAGTTCGGCCTGTGCCCTGTCCACGGCAGCCTGGGCGTCGCGCACGGCCTGCTCGGCGGCACTGATTGCCTCCGGGGTGGCGCTTACGGCATCTGTCTTGGCCTTATCGAGGGCATCCTTGGCATCCTGGGCCGCCTTGAGGGCGGACTGGTACGCTTCGTCCTTCTCGGACGCATCTGCCTTGGCGTCTGCGAGACCCGCCTTCGCCTGCTCGAGGTCCTTGCCGGCGGCATCGGCGGCGTCCTTGCCCTCCGCGACCTGACGGGCGTACTCGTCCATTGCCGCTCGGTCGGCTGCCGTGCCGGCGCTGACTGCAGAATCGTAGGATGCCTTGGCCTGGTCGCGGGCGGAAGCCGCCTCGTTGTAGGGATCGGCGGCCTCATCGTAGGATGCCTTGGCGGCGTCTTCCTTCGCCTTCGCCTCGTCGACCGCCTTCTGCAGGTCCGCGATGGTCTGTGCGGCGGATTTCGCGCCGGTACCGGATGCAGCGCCGGCATGGGCGGCGATCGGCGACATCACGGCGGGGTGCTGCGTGCCCCCGTCACCGGTCTGGGCGAATGCCGTGAACGGTGAGATGAGGCTCGATCCGGTCATGGCGGCCATGGTCGCCGCGGTGACGGTCAGACGCGCGATCCCCTTCGGGGCGTGAATCTTTTTGTTTGGCAGTGTGGCGAAGTGGTCGCCGCCGGCGGCGAAATGCTTTCCCTGAGTCATTGCTATTCCATTCCTTTTCCGTGCCCTATCCGACTGGGCATCAGAGTGCTTTCCAATAGAGATAATTATGCGCCTTAACAGGGATTGTTGTATATAGTCCGTTGGCTTTTATACAACAATCCATGACTCTTTTTGTCATGGATATCTCGCCGCTACAACGATCCTTTGGTCTACGCTGCAAAGAATTAAGATCAAAGTCTGGTTACTCTCAAGTACAATTTGCGAATCGCATCGGCATGGACAGGTCTTACTACGCCTCGATAGAGGTCGGACGAAGAAATGTCAGTCTTTCTAACCTCTGTAAAATTGCTAACGGATTCGACATGACAATCGCTGCACTCATGACTGGTGTGACTGAGAAAACGGATTAGTCCATCAATCAATCAGCGAACGCAGTGAGCGAATCAATCGACGGCACAGCCGGCGGCAAGGTCACGGCACGTGACCGCGCAGCGAGCTTCGCGAGCGAAGGGGGACAGCATCGCTGTCCCTATTCTTTATCGACGGCTTAGCCGGCGGCAAGGACACGGTACGTGGCCGCGCAGCGAGCTTCGCGAGCGAAGAGGACGGCATCGCCGTCCCTATATTTTTATAGTATATTTCTCTATTAATTGGTTTCACCAAAATGGGTATAGCGCAGGCTTCTGAACAGGCATTTTTATCAAAAACTCAAAGCAGCCGAATCATCAAAATGGTGAAATTTTTTACCCAAATTGAGGAAGCGCTTCACCAAAATGGAACCGACTAACGGCTGTTGAAAACTTTTTATCCCCAAAATGGTGATTTCCTGTTTTCAGTGGAAAACTCGGTAAGTTAAATTATTTACTTACCAGATTTACAAACAAAAGCAGTTCTTAACCCTAAAACCAGAACAGGTCAGAAGCAAAATTAACTCCTGACCTGCGATTTTTCTGGTGCCCCCGGGCGGATTCGAACCGTCGACACCCGCTTTAGGAGAGCGGTGCTCTATCCCCTGAGCTACGGAGGCATGTTGTACTAGTGTAGCAGATTTACACGTTGTGATGCAGCGTGTAGCCACTCTTCGAAGTTGCGGTGGAACAGCCCTCCGGAAAGTGCGTCCCACTATCCAGGCAAATTCTGGGTCAGACTTTCCCCATGGGACCTCGCTGGGAAACTGTGTCCCAGAATTTCGACTCGAAACGGGACACGGTTTCCCAAACGGGCCCGTTCCGGAAACTACATCCCGCAATCGGCACTCGAACCGGGATGCACTTTCCCGATCGAGCCTCATGGGAAACCGCGTCCCACTTTAGGGGGGGCGCTCTTTAATGGCTAGTTGCCTTTGTGGAAAAGGTTCTTGATGACGGAGGGGATGCTCTTGGCGCCCTTGGCCGTCACATCGATAAAGTCGGGCGAACGAACGAGCTTGTCCTCGTCAATGTACTTACGCACCGCGCGAAGCGTTTCCTTGTCATTGCGCGTCGAAAACGTAAAGTGGCCATTCTCTTTGGTAAAGATGGCAAAACGCGTAATCTTCTTGGTGCCGCGCAAAACCTCGGCGGCAATATAGTCGACCTCGTCCCACGGGATTTGGATATAATCCTCGGGATTACGCTCGTTATAGTACTCAAACGCCTTATTGCCCACCATCACGTTACCGTGACTGGTAAGCCCCATCAGGCAGGTTGCCGGCGTTGCCAAATCGACCGTGCTGTTCTGAGATTGCGCCATACGCGCCTCGCCCTCCAATAAAAACAATCGGACCGCATCCAGTGTACCCACCGGGTGCGGTCCGTTTCAATGGCTCAAAAGCCCTTGCCTAGCAACTCTCGGTCTTAAGCCGAAGCGTGCTTACATGAAGCCGCAGACGCGACCGATGATGCCGACGGCGAAGAGAGCCAGGATGATGACGATCGGGCTGACCTTCTTCTTGAGGAGCTTGCAGACCAGAAGGGTCAGGCACACGGCGGCAAGGCCGGGGATGAGCTGATCGAGGTTGGCCTGAAGCGTGGTGACCTTCACCGGGTCGAGTGCGTTGGCACCGACAGAGCTGTACATCGTCAATGCCTGCTTGATGCCCTCAGAACCGGCGGGCAGGTTGGCCCAGTCGATATAGGCGCCAGCGGACTGCGTGACCTTGGAGACGACCGGGGTGAAGGAGATGGACACCCAGCGCTCGACCAGGGCGCCGATGATGAACATACCCAGGATGGAAGCACCCTCGGTGACCTTGCCCATCAGACCGCCGGAGAGGTCCTTGGCGATGGAGGAGCCGACCTTGTAGCCAAACTCCTGCGTGTACCACAGGAAGGCGTAACGGATGATGTTCCACGCGAAGAAGAACAGCAGCGGACCGGCGATGCTGCCGGACAGGGCCAGGGAAGCGCCCAGTGCGCCCAGAATCGGGCGAAGGGTGAACCAGAAGGCGGGGTCGCCGACGCCGGCGAGCGGGCCCATCATACCGACCTTGACGCCCTGAATGGCGACGTCGTCAATCGGAGCACCGTTGGCGCGCTCCTCCTCGAGGGCGAGGGTAACGCCAATGACGGGGGCGGAAACATAGGGGTGGGTGTTATAGAACTCCAGGTGGCGCTTAAGAGCGGCAATCTGGTCATCCTTGCTGGTGTAGAGCTTCTTGATCGCAGGGATCATTGCGAAGCACCAGCCGCCGTTCTGCATACGCTCGTAGTTCCACGAGCCCTGAAGGAACTGATGACGGAAGCAAACCTTCTTACGGTCAGCCTTGGTGAGCTGAATCTTGTTCTCTGCCATATGTATCACTCCCCTCCTACTCGTAATCGTTCAGAATGTCGCCGAGCGGGTCACCGGAGCCACCGCCCATGCCGCCACCCTGCTTGGCCAGATCCTTAAGGCCAAGGTAGATGAGGGCAAGGGAGATGCCGATGAGGCCAAGGGCGATCAGCGTGAGCTGAGGGATGGCAGCAAGGACAAAGCCGAGGATGAAGAACGGCCAGGTCTCCTTGGTGGCCATCATGTTGATGACCATGGCGTAACCGACGGAAGCGACCATGCCGCCGCCGACAGCCATGCCGCCGGACAGCCAATCGGGCATAGCGTTAAGCGCGTTGGTAACAGCCTCGGCCGGGATGATGCACAGAAGTACTGCCGGGATGGCGATACGAACACCCTGCATGAGGATGCCGGCGTACTGCCAACGCTCGATGCCGGCGAAGTCGCCCTTCTCGGCGCAGGCGTCCATGCCGTGAACCATAGCGGTAGCCAGGGTACGGCAGATCATGGTCAGGAACAGACCAGCGACCGACAGCGGGACGGCGACGGCGATGGCGGCGGTAACGGCCTTGGCCGAATCGGTGGCGCCACCGTTGAGGGCGAGCACCATGATGATCGAAGAAGCGACCGAGGCCAGAGCGGCGTCAGGCGCGACGGCGGCGCCGACGTTAGCCCAGCCAAGGGCCATCATCTGGAGCGAACCGCCCAGGAGGATGCCCTCCTGAAGGTGACCGGTTACGAGACCGATAAGCGTGCATGCCACGAGCGGCTGATGGAACTGGAACTCATCCAGAATGCCTTCCATACCGGCAAGCAACGCGACAATCGCAACAAGCAGAATAGTGATTGCAGACATGTATCGGACCCTCCTTTACTATGCTTGAGCGGCCAGTTCGGCCTTAGCTTTCTTCAACATGGCGTCGAGATCCTCGGAGGAATCCGAAGGAACCTTGCGGACCTCGAACTTGACGCCCTTGGCCTTGAGAGCCTCGATGGTCTTGACGTCGTCATCGCCCATGGCGACGGCGTTAGTAACGACGACCTTGCCCTTGGAGTGGGCCATGGAACCGATGTTGGCTTCCTTGATGTCGACGCCGGCCTCGATGGCCCTGAGCAGATCCTGCGGGTTCTCGAAGAGCAGCATCGCCTTGGTGTCGCCAAAGCGCGTGTCCTTGACGACCTCGGCCATCTTCTTGATGGGCACGACGTTGGCGTGGACTCCCGGAGGGGCAGCCTGCTCGATCATGGTCTTGCGGAGCTCGTCGTGAGCAACGCCGTCGGAGACCACGATGATGCGGTTGGGGTTGATCTGCTTGGTCCACGTGGTGGCCACCTGACCATGCAGCAGACGCGTGTCGATACGGACGTGGGCGATCTTGATGTGCCCGTCGCCGATCACCGTTCCCGGAGGAATGGCACCCGCAGGAGCAGCGGCGGCCGCAGCCGGCTTCTTCTCCTCGGGCTCCAGAGACTCGGGCTTGACGCGCACGCCGGCCTTAGCCTCAGTCACGAGATGTTTTGCGATCGCATGTGCAGTGTTCTTTGCGTCAAAGCGCTGCGAATATGCCTCGATGAGCATAGGCAGGTTGACACCGGTGACGATAGCCCAGGAATCGTGGCCCTCGATGAGCCCGCTGATCTGGTTGAACGGCGTGCCGCCCCACAGATCAACGAGGAAGAGCACCTGCTCCTGGTCCTCGAAGGAAGCGACTGCTTCCTCGACCTTGGCACGGAAGTCGTCGGGGCCCATGCTCGGCTCGAGCGAGACCACGGCTACAGACGGCTGATCGCCAAAGACCATCGAGCCCGTCTGCTTGATTCCAGCTGCCAAGTCCCCATGGCTAGCAAGAACAATACTTACCATCACATAACCTCCTTTTTGTCTACGTATTTCCTACACGACAGTTATGGAGTATAGCTGCAAATACAGCAGAATTGTTTGAAAAACTGCAAAAGGTAGCATTATTTGTTTAAACGTCTTAATTTGTTACAAGTTGATTACATTCCAGCATCATTGGCTGATCTGCCGCTGATAACTGATACCCAACCAATACTTACACGACGGATATGCGCATGCTGTCATTATTACCGCTTTTAAACAGATGCAAACGTGCTGAGACCGAGGCTATTTCGTTTAAACAGCTATGCCTTGACTAATGGCGAGCGATATGCTCTAGCAAAGTAGTTATTGGGGACGTTCTTAAATGGCTAGTCATTGGGGACGTTCTTTTTCGACTAGTCGTTTAAGAACGTCCCCAACGACTAAGTTAGGCGATGTGGAGGGGGTTGGCGGCGTCGACGGCATCGGGGGCATCGGATAGGCCGTCGGGGGCAGCGTCTGTCGGGTCCTCGTCGGGGGTCTCGATCTGCTTGATCATGACCTCCTGGCCCTGCAGCAGATAGGTCTCGCCGCTACCGCAATGGGGGCAGGTCTTGCCGTGCTCGACCGTCGCGTAGTCGCAGCCGCACGCCTCGCAATGCGTCACGGCCTCGACGGGCTCCACGATAAGCTCCGCGCCCTGCGTGATAGGCTTTTTATCCGCCGCCCAGCGCCAAGCGTCGAGCAACAAGTCGGGAACGACGCCCGAGACCTCGCCCAGCAGCAACGTCACGCTCGAAACGCGACGCACGCCATTGGCGCGCGCCACATTCTCAACATCGCGAATGATGTGGTAAACGATTCCCAATTCATGCAAGATAAAACCTTTCGACAGAGGTCGATGCGATGTCAATTCAACGTCAGCGAGCGGCGCCCAGGTACCCCAGGTTGCCCCGAAACAAGGCGTCCGCTGGGCTTTTGCCCGCGGCGCCGCAGTTGAGGGGCAAGATGGGGTACCTGGGTGCCGCGCAGCGTCGGCAGTTCCGCCGTTCGTTAGAACGGCGGAACCTCATTACTTCTTCCCGAATTTGATCTTAATGGCGCGCTTGAGTGCGTACTTGCCCAGGCTGGGAAGCTTTTGCTCGTATTTGACCATCGTTGAGCACTCGGGGCGGTCGCGATCCAGATGGATGGCGTCGAACGCGCACTTGGTGGTGCACAGACCGCAGCCGATACACTTGTTGGGGTCGACGATCGAGGCGCCGCAGCCCAGGCAGCGAGCGGTCTCGGCGCGCACCTGTTCCTCGGTAAAGGTCTCGACGTACTCGCTAAACGGCGCGGCCTTCTCGCGTTCGCGGTCCACATGCGCAACCTCGCGGCTCGCGTTGTCGTAGCTCTCGAGCACAACGTCGTCGCGGTCGAGCGCGGTGTAGCGGCGCTGGTTGCGGCCGATGGTGAGCGTGGAGCCCGGCTGCACAAAGCGATGGATGGACACCGCGGCCTCATGACCGGCGGCGATGGCGTCGATGGCAAAGCTGGGGCCGGTGTAGACGTCGCCGCCCACAAAGATGTCGGGCTCAGCGGTCTGATAGGTCTGGGGGTCGGCAAGAGCACCCTGGCCGCGGCCGAGCTCCACCTTGGAGCCAGCCAGCAGGTCGCCCCACACAATGGACTGGCCAATCGACATGACCACGCGGTCGGCATCGACGCGGCGCAGATCGTTCTCGTCGTACTCGGGCGCAAACCGGCCCTCGTCGTCAAAGACACGCGTGCAGCGCTTGAAGGTGATACCGCACACACGACCGGCCTCGTCCAGGTGAACCTCCTTGGGGCCCCAACCGCAGCTGATGTGAGCGCCGTCCTCAACGGCCTCGCGACGCTCCTCCTCGCTGGCGGGCATCTGGGCCTCGCTCTCCAGGCAGAACATCTCAACGTGCTCGGAACCCAGACGGCAGGCGTTGCGCGCGACGTCGATGGCCACGTTGCCGCCGCCCACCACGATGGTGCGGCCGGGCAGCGCGTCGATCTTGCCACTGTTGACCTCGCGCAAAAAGTCGACGGCCACGGTCACGTCCTCGGCCGCCTCGCCCGGAATACCGGCGAGGCGGCCGCCCTGGCAGCCGATGGCAACATAAAAGGCCTTAAAGCCCTGCGCGCGCAGCTCGTCGAGCGTCACATCGCGACCGACCTCCACGCCATAGCGGAACTCGGAGCCCATCAGGCGAATGATCTCGACCTCTGCCTCGATAACGTCCTTCTCCAGCTTAAAGCTGGGAATACCGTAGGTGAGCATGCCGCCCGGGCGCTCGTTCTTCTCGAACACGACGGGCTTGTAGCCCTTCTCGGCCAGATAGAAGGCGCAGGACAGACCGGCCGGGCCGGCACCGATGATGGCGATCTTCTGATCGAAGCCGCCAGCGCGTGTCGGCGTCACCACGGGCGGGACATAGCGGGTCGCGGCATCAAGATCGCGCTGGGCGATAAACTTCTTGACCTCGTCGATAGCCACGGCGGCGTCCACACGGCCGCGGGTGCAGGCATCCTCGCAGCGGCGGTTGCACACGCGGCCGCAGATAGCGGGCAGCGGGTTCTCGCGCTTGATGAGCGCCAGCGCCTCGTCATAGCGCCCCTGTGCCGCAAGCTTCAGATAGCCCTGAACGGCAACGTGCGCGGGGCAAGCCGTCTTGCAGGGCGCGGTGCCGGACTCGTGCGTCTCGATACGGTTATCGTTGCGGTAGTTGGGCGACCACTTGGTGTGGTCCCACTTGGTGGCATCGGGCAGCTCCTGGCGCGGATACTCGGGTACCTGTCCGCCGGCCTTTTTGCTGCAGAGCTTTTGGCCCAGCTTGGCGGCGCCGGCCGGGCACACCTCAACGCAGCGACCGCAGGCAACGCACTTGTCCTTCTCGACCTTGGCGACATAGGCCGAGCGCGACAGGTTGGGCGTGTTGAACAGCTGAGAGGTGCGCAGGGCGTAGCACACGTTGACGTTGCAGTTGCAGATGGCGAAGATCTTGTTCTCGCCGTCGATATTGGTGATCTGGTGCACAAAGCCGTTGTCCTCGGCCTGGCGCAAAATGTCGTAGACCTCGTCGCGCGTCACGTAATGGCCACGGTCGGTCTCGACCACGTAGTCGGCCATATCGCCCACGGCGATGCACCAATCGGCCGGGTCGTCGGCGCAGCCCTCTCCCATCACGCGACGGCTCGCGCGGCAGCTGCAGGTGCTAGCGGCATATTTGCCATCGTATTTGTCGAGCCAATGCTCGATATGCTCGATCGGCACCGAGGTGCTCGCGGCATCGATGGCCTTCTCGACCGGAATGACATGCATGCCGATGCCGGCACCGCCGGGCGGCACCATCGGCGTGGCCTTGGACAGCGGTCCCTTGGACGCCTGCTCAAAGAACTTGGCATAGACCGGATGCTCCTCGAGCTGACCCATGCGCATGTTGAGGAACTCGGCAGAACCCGGCACCAGCATGGGCAGCACCCACTGCTTGGCGCGCTCGGGGTTTTCCCAGTTGTACTCGAGCAGACCCGTGTAGCTCATGTCGTCGAGCATCTTCTCGATATCGGCTTCGGGCATGCCGGTGAGCTTGACCATCTCGGGCAGCGTATAGGGACGGCGCATCTTCATCTTGCAGAGCACTTCGGCCTGCTCGTCGGTTGCGGCCTCGGCAAACGACCAGTACTCGTAGCCCAGCAGCTCGTCGCGGTGCAGCAGGCGGTTGGTGCAGTGCTCACACAGTTTGACGATGGCCTCGCGCGGATGCTCCGGTATCGGCGGCACGAACTCCGCGCCGATATCGGGCTCGGTATAGCTAATCCCCGGTCCGTTGAGAATCATAGTCGTCCCTTCTCTTGCCACAGCCCGGCGAGACCGCAGCGCCCCTCTTTTTTTGCAGGCCGGGCATGCCCCCATGCCTTTCACCCGCCATTGTTGACATTGTGTCAAAAATAGTATTGACGAACCGTCAACAATATTCAAGACTGTTAGGCGAACGGTCAGGCAAAAGAGGATGAAAGGCGGCAAAACATGGGCAACAACGCAGCAGATATCTCTGTGGTCGATGCCGTCCCCGCATCCGATAGCGCGGCAAAACGCCTGACGGGCGACGAGCGCCGTCGCGAGATCCTCGCCGCTGTGCGCGCCGTGAGCGCCGAGCTTGGTGTGTCCCATCTTTCGGTATCGGCCGTGACCAAGCGGGCTGGCTGCACGCGTTCGCTGTTCTACCACTACTTTGCCGATATGGATGCCGCCGTCACCGCCGTTATGGACGAGGCAATCGACGGCTTTATCGCCGAGCTCGAGCAGTGGAACGCCAGCCGCACGGTTGGCGACATCGAAGGCGCACTCGACACCGTTGCTCCGCTCTTTAAGCGCCTGGTCGTGAGCGGCCACGAGTTGCCGAGCACGCTCACCTCGAGCAGCGGCGCGCTCTACGGCGGCTTTTTGCACAACGTGGTCCAGCGCGTGGCGCAGTATATCTGCAATACCACCGTGGTGGATTTTGTCGCCCATCACGAGCTACGCATCGACCATGTCTACGAGACGTTCTACACCCTCATCATGGGGCTGCTGATGTATATCCGCACGCACCCCGATGTGCCCGACGAGACAGTCAAGGAAATCATCGCCTCGACGCTCCATATCGAGGGCTATACCGCCAAGTATCAGGAGCGCAAGCCCCAGAACTGACGACATTTGGCCAAACTGCCCGCGATCAGAAGAGGGGCCGCGGGCTTGTGAAAGGAGAGCAGCATGCTGTTCGATGTTTGGGGTAGCAATACCCTTATCCACTGGGCCGGCTGGGCCATGGTCTTTATTGGCCTGATCGTGCTCAACGAGGTCGGCCGCCGCACCAAGCTGGGCGCGGCCATCATCTTTGGCGTGGCTCCGCTGGCCATGACCATCTACTGCGTCGCTATCGCCATCGGCGTCTCACAGGGTGCCGAGTGGGCGCTCACCAACCCCACCCATGTGTACCAGAACAGCTGGTTCCACTACGCCAAGGTATACGCGGCGCTGGCCGGTTGCTGGGGCTTCATTGCCATTAAGTACCAGTGGGGCAAGATCGGCAAGGCGCATTGGTTCCGCGCGTGGCCGTTTGTGATCGTCGCCATCAACATCATGATCGCCGTCGTGTCCGACTTTGAGAGCGCCTATCACTTCTTTGTCCTGGGCGAGTCCACCTGGGTCACCTCCGAGGGCGCCACGCAGCTCGCCGGCTGGAACAACGTGTTCAACGGCATCGCCGGTATCATCAACATCTTCTGCATGACCGGTTGGTGGAGTGTCTACGCCTCTGAGGACAAGACCGACATGCTGTGGCCCGACATGACCTGGGTCTACATCATCGCCTACGACATCTGGAACTTCTGCTACACCTACAACTGCCTGCCCACCCACTCCTGGTTCTGCGGCTTTGCACTGCTGCTGGCGCCCACCGTCGCCGCCTTTATCTGGAACAAGGGCGGCTGGATCCAGAACCGCGCCTTTACGCTGGCTATTTGGTGCATGTTTGCCCAGGTGTTCCCGTACTTCCAGGAGGAGTCCATCTTTGTGACCCACTCCACGCTCGACCCCAGCGCCGCTACTGCGGTCTCGATCGCCGCACTGGTCGCCAACATCGCCGCGATCATCTACATCGCCTACCGCGCCAAGAAGCTCGGCCGCAATCCCTACAAGCAGGATGTCTTTGAGGGCACCAGCGATTGGGAGAAGGCTACCGCTCGCCGCGCCAAGGTGGATTACGCACACGCCGAGTAACATGCCCGGCGCAAACGCCGCTTGAATGTGAAGCAGCATAGCCGGCTCCGCGCAACTCAACGCATTGCAGAGCCCCCGGAATGTGATTCGTCCGCGTTCCGGGGGCCTTTTGCTGCCGCGAGGATGCGGCCGAACGATGCGCTCAGGTTAAATCGGATCTTATATTTCGTATGCGCTTTATATGGCTCCATTTTTGGGTACAGTGTTGAGCCGATATTGCATTGGGGGATATATGAGCGATGAGACGTATGGCCGCGAGGATGCGGCCCAGGATGCGGAAGCATGTGCCGAAGCCCTGGAGAGCCTTGACCGGATCGCGCTAGACGAGCTCTCGTTTAGCGATTCGGTCGTCGACGCGCAAGACGAGGTGCACGAAGACACTGAGGACGAAGGCGGCGACGCCAAAGACGCTCCTGACGAAGCCGAAGAGGACGATAGCGAGGCCGACGACCAGCCCGAATCCGACACGGGCGAGGAAACCGTCTTGCTCGACAGCTTACCGGCCGAAGATTCGCTGACTCGCGAGCTTCCTGGCCTGGGTTCCGCACCAGCCGTGGATGAGACCATCGCCATGGGCGATATTCCCCTGCCGTCCGTTCCCTCGGCACACGAAGCCGAGGTCCGCCATCGCAAGATGTCGCCCAAGCGCCGCAATCTGATGGTCGCCGGTGTCGTGGCCGTCGCGCTCGTCGCCGGCGGTGCAGGCTATGCTGCCTGGAACGGATATCAGCAAGAGCAGGCTGCCGCTGTCGCCGCCAATGCCCACACGATGATGTCGGTGCAGATTGGCGTGCATGCCGCGGGCCTCGACTGTTCCACCAGCTCTAAGATTCCCGTACAGGTGAGCGGTCAGGACGCTGATGGCTCATCCGTGAGCGAAACGCTCTATGTTGACGAGCACGGCCGCGGCATCAAACTGCTGCCCGGCGATTACACGCTCTCCATCGCTGCCTCTCCCATCGCGGCCGACGGCACCATCTATACCGTCCCGACCACCAAGGCGCAGGTCACGATCAAGAGCGACGGACAGGACCTAAGCAGCCAGGCCGCCTTTAAGCTCAAGGTGCCTTCGGCCGACACGGTGACTGACGACCAGATCGATGCCGCCGCCAAATATGCCGAGGAGGGAGGCGCGAGCTCCGCCGCCACCGCCAAGGTGCTCCAGCAGGCGGCAACCGCGCGGCGCGGCGCCGCCGTCAATGCCGTGAGCGCGCAAAAGGCACAGGCGGCCCGTGATGCCGACGCCCGCCACAAGGCAACCGACCTCTACCAGCTCGATATCCCCGTCGAGTGGTACGGCAAGGTCGAGACTTGGCAAAATGGCAGCACGCTATGCATCTATCTTGCCGGCGACAGCGATACACCGATTGTGACGCTCGTCGCAGTGCGCGAGGGCGAGAGCTTTACGCCCGATGAGGGCGATACGGTTTTGGGTGCGGCCAACCTAGGCAACGGTTATACCGTCTACGCCAGCGGTCCCGTCTATCCGTACGTGGTGCCCCAGACCATCAACGGACGGACGCAGAATCCCGTGTCGACCTACCCTATGGACTCGGCCATTGAGCTTGTCGAGCTCACGACCGGCAACCGCTACACCTATAGCCAGATCAAGAACGTACTGGTCGGCAAAGACGGCAAGGCCGACGCTGCGACCAAACTCGAGACCGACTACCTCGCCCAGATTCTCCTGCCGAGCATCAAGGCCCAGGACTAGCGGACCATGACACCTGAGTCCTGGCCTCGCAAATCCATAGACGATTAGGAAAGGAGCCACTTCCATGCGGGCACAGCATGTACCACGCCGTGTTTGCATGGAATATCGGCCTGCTCATCCATGGTAACGATTACCGACTCGCCAAGATCAAACTGGGCCATCGCGGCATCGAGCGCGGCAATTTCGCGCTCGCGCGTTTTCTCGCTTGTCATATCCACACTTACCTGAATCAGGCCGTAAGCCTGCATGAGCAGTGCATCCCCAGCCACAAAGTCCACCTCATGGCTTTTATTCTTATCTTTAATCAGCAGGCGGCAAACCGAACCGGGCCGCACGGCGGGGGTCCTTCTTCTGAGCGCATTGAACACCGCGGTCTCGAGCCTCTGACCATGATCCAATGCCGATGCGGGGGAGAACGCTCCGAACATCGCAGGATCGACGGCGTAGACCTTAGACGCAGACCGCGTATTATTTGCAAGCGAACGCGTGAACTCCGGCACCGAAAACAGCAGGTAGGCGTCCTCGTAATACTCAAGTAAGTCGCTGAGCGTATTTCGACTGACGGATATCTGTCTGCTCTTGAACTCGTTGTACACTTTGTTCACTGACAGCTCTCGTCCCGAAGATGCCATGCACCGCGCCAGAAACAGCGAGGCCAAACGGGGGTTCTTGACGTCGTAACGTTCAACGACGTCCATGGCGACCGTTCGCGACGCATATTCCTGTAGCAGCTGAATCGCGTCTGCGGGCGTCTGCTCAAGTGTCGCGATGAATCCCCCTCGCTCGAGATATCCGATCAGATGATGTCGAAGCAGTGCTGCATCGCTCGATGAAAAGGGTGCATCCGGCTCAGGAACGCTCCCCGTCTTATATCGGACGTATTCCGAAAAACTCAACGGAAAAAGCTCTCGCACAAGAGAACGGCCCCTGAACTCGCTCTTAAGTTCTGAGGACAGCATCTTAGAAGAAGATCCCGTCACGTAAACGGTCGCCTTCTCCGTATCGACCACGCGTCGCAGAAACGCACCCCATTCGGGTATTTCCTGGATCTCGTCAAAGAAAAGGTAGGCGCCCTCGCCTCGAGCAGCAGGATATAGTGCATAGAATGTATCGAGCACGTCCGCTAGTAGCGATGGCTCATACGGACGCAAGCGCTCATCCTCAAAATTGAAATATAGCATCCGGTCAAGCTCGACGCCTTGGCCCTGAAGCCGCCGTATCTCCTGATACAGGCGATACGTCTTTCCACAACGACGGGCGCCCACAATCACATATACGATGTTGTCGCGCTTTGGCTCCTGCGGGTTGCCCAGATCAAGGTCGCGCTCAAAGACCTGCGGAATCCCCTGTTGCTCAAAGTCCTTTATTTTTTGAGCCACCAAGTCGTTGAATGCCATAATTCTCCAATCTTGCTCTCCTGCTAATCAAGATTATAACGATTCTTGATTAGCAGGAGAGCAAGATTATGCGTATCTTGATTAATGGATAAGCAAGTTTTCTATTAGTGGCCCCTCCCGGAGGATATCGAGCGGCCGAGGGGGGCAGGCATGAACGCCTCTAGCCGAAAACAAAGTAGCTAAAAAAGCCCCGTCCCAAATGAGCTACTTAACGCCAGGGGTCGGCTTCGAAGAGGGGCTCGCGCTCGGGGCGACGATCGCTATAAGGATCGTAGCCGTCGTCATCCTCGTTCTCGGCACGGATGTAGGGGTCGCGCGGCTTGGGCACAGGCTTGGGTGCAGGCTTGGGTGCGGCCGGCGCGGCGTTGGCGACCGGCGCATTCGTCTTGTTCTTGTCTATCATCTGCATATCTCCTTGCCATGCAATCGTGTTCAACATTATCGATTGTCGCACGAAAAAGGGCGGCGGACCCAATTGGATCCGCCGCCCTTGGCGTTTAGAGACGGCTGGCAGATTTTAAGGCATGTCCCATAAATCTACTCGGCGTCGGGGACCTCGTAGGTAGCAGACGGCGTGTTGTCGCACACGACGGTAAAGCCGCCGTCCTTGTCGGCATCGACCGTCACCTGATCGCCCTCGCGCACCGTACCGTCGATGATGGCGGCGGCGATGGCGTCCACGACCTCGCGCTGGACCAGGCGCTTGAGCGGACGGGCACCGAACACGGGGTCCAGGCCACCCACGGCGAGCATCTGCTTGGCCGCCGGGGTGATGGCAAGCGTCATGCGCTCCTTGGCCAGACGCGCGCGGACGTCGGCAAGCTGGATGTCGACGATCTTCTCGATCTGCGCCATGCCGAGCGGATGGAACACCACGATATCGTCGATACGGTTGAGGAACTCGGGGCGGAAGGTCTGAGCCATGGCGGCGTCGACCTGATGGCGCATCTCCTCCTCGTCCTTACCGGACAGATCGGCGATGGCCTTGGAGCCCACGTTAGACGTCATGATGATGATCGTGTTCTTGAAGGACACCTGGCGACCCTGGCCATCGGTCAGACGGCCGTCATCAAGCACCTGCAGCAGCACGTTAAAGACATCCGGATGAGCCTTCTCCATCTCGTCGAGCAAAATCACGGAGTACGGACGACGGCGCACGGCCTCGGTAAGCTGGCCGCCCTCGTCGTAACCCACGTATCCCGGAGGCGCACCGATCAGACGTTGGACGCTGAACTTCTCCATGTACTCGGACATGTCGATACGCACGAGCGCACGCTCGTCATCGAACAGGCACTCGGCAAGCGCCTTGGCGAGCTCGGTCTTGCCCACGCCGGTGGGGCCCAGGAAGAAGAAGCTGCCGATGGGCTTGTCCGGATCGGAGAGGCCCGCACGGCTGCGACGCACGGCCGCGGCGACAGCGGAGACCGCCTCGTCCTGGCCGATGACGCGCTTATGCAGCTCGCCCTCCAAGCCCTTCAGCTTGTCGAGCTCGCCCTGCATCATCTTGGAGACGGGCACGCCGGTCCAAGCGCTCACGACCTCAGCGATCTCATCGGAGGTCACCTGCTCGTTGAGGCCCTCGCCGTCCTGCTGCTTTTGCGCCTCGAGCGCAGCCTCGGAATCCTGAATCTGCTGCTGCAGGCCCGGAATCACGGAGTAGCGCAGCTCGGACGCACGGCCCAGGTCGCCGTTGCGCGTCGCACGCTCCTCTTCGCTCTTGGCCTCGTCGAGCTGTCCCTTGAGCTCCTGCACGTGGTCGATGGCGTTCTTCTGGTTGAGCCAGCCGGCCTTTTGCACGTTGAGCTTTTCTTGGACCTCGGCAATCTCTTGGCGCAGGGCCTCCAGACGCTCCTTGGAGGCGTCGTCGGTCTCCTTCATGAGCGCCTGCTCCTCGATCTGCAGCTGGGTGAGCTGACGCGTGGTGGCATCGATCTCGACCGGCATGCTGTCGAGCTCCATGCGCAGGCGGCTTGCCGCCTCATCAACCAGGTCGATGGCCTTATCGGGCAGGAAGCGGTCGGCGATGTAGCGATCGGAGAGGTCGGCGGCCGCCACGAGCGCGCTATCGGTGATATGCACGCCGTGGAAGATCTCGTACTTCTCCTTGAGGCCACGCAGGATCGAGATGGTGTCCTCGACGGTGGGCTCGGAGACCATCACGGTCTGGAAACGACGGGCGAGTGCCGCGTCCTTCTCGATGTACTTGCGATACTCGTCGAGCGTAGTCGCGCCGATTGCGTGCAAGTCGCCACGGGCAAGCGCCGGCTTCAGGATGTTGCCGGCGTCCATGGAGCCCTCGGTGGCACCCGCGCCCACGATGGTGTGGAGCTCATCGATGAACAGGAT
Organism: uncultured Collinsella sp.; assembly: GCA_900551015.1. Classification (GTDB taxonomy): domain Bacteria; phylum Actinomycetota; class Coriobacteriia; order Coriobacteriales; family Coriobacteriaceae; genus Collinsella. Next base: position 6,676 of record URUI01000019.1, on the reverse strand, counting down.
GACCTTGCCTTCGGACTTTTGGACTTCCTTGAGCACGGCCTTCAAGCGGTCCTCGAACTCGCCGCGGTACTTGGCGCCGGCGACCAGCGCGCTCATGTCGAGCTCGATGAGGTCGCGGTCGCGCAGGGTGCTCGGTACGTCGCCGGCCACGATTCGCTGAGCAATGCCCTCGACGATGGCCGTCTTGCCGACGCCCGGCTCGCCGATAAGCACGGGGTTGTTCTTGGTGCGGCGGGACAGAACCTGAATAGTACGACGGATCTCGTCGGTACGGCCGATGACCGGGTCGAGCTTGCCGGCGCGAGCCAGATCGCAGATGTTGCGACCGTACTGCTCCAACGCCTCAAACTGCGTCTTGTCCTCGGCAGACGTCACGCGGTCATCGCCGCGCAGTTCCTCGTAGACTTGCTCGATGCGCTCCTTGGTCACGCCGGCGCCACGCAGCACGCGACCCGCCTCACCCTTGTCCTCGGCAAGTGCCATCAGCAGATGCTCGGTCACCACAAAGCTGTCGCCCATCTTGGTGGCCTTTTTCTCGGCCTTCTCGATCACGCGAACGAGCTCGTTGGACAGGCCCATCTGCTGACCCTCGCCCGACACCTTGGGCGCATGGTCGATGGCATCTTGTGTGGAGCGTGCGAGCTGAGCCGGGTCGGCACCGATGCGCTCGATGATCACGGAGATATTGCGCTCGCCGGCACCGAGCAGGGCAGACAGCAGGTGGATCGGCTCCACCGCGCCGGCCTGTGCATCGGCAGCCGTGCTCATGGCGGTCTGCAGCGCCTCGCGCGACGTCATTGCTAGCTTATCGATTCTCATGGAATCACCTCTCTTGGGGCGGCCGCCCTACGGGGCGGCTTCACGTTGTTCGAGAAGTATTGTTGCCAGCTTTACGCGATCTTATACACAAATCTAAGTCTCTATATATAAGATTTTCTGAGTGAATTACGGATAGGGTACTGAGATGTCAGCCCGCCGCTGCCCAGGCGCGCTACCGTCTCGATCTGTAACATCTAGCAGCCATTTTTGATCCTAGATGTTACAGATCGAGACAGACCGAAAACCACCACAAAGAGGACAGGCACCTTTGTGGTGGTCGCGGTCTCTACTCCTTCGCCGAACCCGTACTTCCCGATTCGACGGTCCAGGGCATCTCATCCTCGAACAGCCATGTACGGGCAGACCCACTATCGCGTGCAGTCTGCGGGTCAGGCAAGCAGGTCTGTTTATAGGCATCTTGGATACACTGACCCATAAAATCGTTGAGCTCGGTCTGGTCGCCCTCCATGACATAGGCGACATCGCCGTCCATGATGTAGATGCCCGGACCCTCATTGCCCTCGTAGCCCGGATCGTACGAGACATCACATAACTTTGCGCCGTTTGCAGTGTCCAGCTCGATGGACGAGTGGCATCCGCCAACCATGTCGTTCGCTTTTGCCCGATAGGACGCATATCCGTACCAACGCTTAAATGTTTTGCCCTTGAGTAGCTCGGACGCCCTATCGATCAGGCTTGTATCCGTGGTATAGCGCATGGCCCCAAGCTGAATACGCGGATAATTGCTAATACCCAGCACAGCCGGCTGCTCATCAAAATCAACGGTAATGGTCTCGGGCTTGTCGTCGCCGGTCAGAAGTTCGACAGATTGAGTCACAGGCTTGACCACCGGCTCCGTCACCGCAGCAGGTAGAAATGCCATACCGACAGCGCCCGCGCCAACCACAGCGATCGCAAGCGCCAAGACAATCAATCCAATACGGGCAGAACGGCTCACGGCAAAACACCCCACAATGCAAACCTTCGCCACCTGCACTAATGATACCGCCAGCTAACACTATTACCAAAAGAAGCCGCGCGCTCCTCACCACCACAAAGGGGACAGGCACCTTTGTGGTGGTTTTCGACGCTAACGGTCGACCATCTCGCGCAATGAGATTAAACTTGAATTGCTCTCTGAACATATCCATTTCTGCCTATCCTCAACAGATCTTTGTCTCGAGGAGCGCATATGAAGCCGCCTCATTCCACCGGTCGCAACGTCATCGCCATTCTCGCCATACCCATCGTGATGCTCTTCCTTATCGTCATCACGCCCTTTTCCCTTGGTATCACCTCGCCCTTCGATTTATGCGGAATGGTCGACGCCGGCTCGCGTGCCACCTCGCTCTCCTTTATCTGTCGCGGCGTGTTTTACGAAGATGGAATTCCCACCGGAAGTTGGCAGTCAAAGTTGCCACTGCTCGGTCAGATCGACGGATGCTCCCCCTATTTCTGCCTTGGACCTCAGACGCTAAACTATCTAATCGACGACCAGCCACTCGACTTCATCACCCTCGCCTACGACTACGCACCAAACACCGATGAGCGCCACATGAACCAAGTCCTCGACAAGATGCTTGGACAGTGCGGGCTCACCGAGGAGGCCGGTCGAACCATCTATAGCAACCAGAAATTAAAGCGAACAGAACTCCGCCGTGTCGGAAAAATCAAAGGGCGAAACGGGGCCGCCTACTGGGATGCCTGGGCAACACGCGACAAGGGCGAATTCGGACACAGCACCTATATGGTCACTGTCTACACCAAAGACGGAATTAAGGACAATGTTGACGATTTCGCGTCATCCAAACTCGGCATCCCCAAAACAACCAAACCCGCCAGCCCAGATGAAATTCTGTAGAGCCGCCCATTAACATGCCGCTCAACGATCACAACAGCATCGAGCTCGTCCCCACCACCACAAAGGTGCCTGCCCCCTTTGTGGTGGTTTTCAACAAAAAGAAGCCGCCCCGATAACAGAGGCGGCATCAAGCAAGTCTATTTATTAGCGTCCCTCAAGACCCAACGAGAACGCAGAAATGTAGCCCGGGGCTTACCCTTTCCCGAACGCGGCCCTCGCGAAGCGCGTGAGCGGGCGGGAAAGGGTAAGCCCCGGGCGGACAATTAAGTGCGCTACTCGGCAGCGGCCTTGAACTTGTTGTAGTTGATCAGGCAGCCGGCCTTGACGATGGCACGCTCCTCTGCCGTCATATCGGCAATGTAGAGCTCAATCTGATCGACCGCACCATCGGCGCGCACCACGTAGGCGGCGATGTCCTTCAGGTCGCCATCGAGCGCGGCACGGATACCCGGCACAAAGACGTAATCGCCCACCTCAAAGTTGGGCTCGGCCTCCATCTGGAAGGGCACCATGCCCCAGTTCATCACGTTGGAGCGATAGCGCTTGGTGGCGTACTCGTGGACGATGTTGGCCAGGCCGCCAATTACGCGCTGGCAGCTCGCGGCCTGCTCGCGGGCGCTGCCGTCGCCAGGCTTCTTGGCGTAAATCATGGAACCGAACTCGGTCGCCTTGGCATCGGCCGCGACACCCGCGCCGGCCAGCGCCTCAAACACACCGGCAAGCTCGGCATCGAACGCCGCCAGGTCGCCCGCGGACTCGCCGGCAACGCGACGCTTCTCCACAGCGTCGACCTCCTTGGAGCGACCCACGTAGGCCGGGTCGCGGCGGCTCAGCGTAAACTCAGCCAGGCCCAGCGGGTTGGAGCGGAAGGAGCTCGTCTCGCCCGAGGGAATGAGCTCGTCGGTCGTGGTGACCGGGTCCATGATCTTGGAGCAAACCTTGAGCAGGATGTCGTCGCCGAGCGGCTCCATCGCGGGCCACGGCTTGATGTTGGGGCCTTCGACCAGCTCGTCGGCAGGCTCCGCCTTGCCAAAGCCCCAGTACACGCGCTTCTTGTACGGCGCGTCGTCAAAGGTGTACTCGCAGGCCTCGTCCCAAGTGTCCTCGGGCAGGTCGGTCGCCGGCGTCAGGACGCCGCCGTTGGCAGCCGTTGCCGCAATGGAGCGGGCGTCCATCAGGGCCACGGCGCTCAGCTGGCCATTACCCGGCTTGGAACCCTCGCGGTTGGGGAAGTTGCGCGTGGTGTGACGGATCGAAAGGCCGTTGTTGGCGGGCGTGTCGCCGGCGCCGAAGCACGGGCCGCAGAATGCCGTGCGCACGATTGCGCCGGCCTCCATGAGGTCGTAGATGTAGCCGCGGCGTGTAAGTTCGAGCGCCACGGGCTGGCTCGTGGGATAGACCGACAGCGAGAACTCGCCGCAGCCGGTATTGGCGCCCTTGAGCACGCGGGCAGCCTGGACCACGGAGTCATAGTTGCCGCCCGAGCAGCCGGCGATAACGCCCTGCTGCACGTGCAGCTTGCCGTCGACGATCTTGTCGAGCAGGCTAAAGTGCGTCTTGCCCTCGCCGATCTTGGCGGCCTCGAGCTCCACCTCGTGCAGGATGTCCTCGAGGTTCTCGTTGAGCTCGTCGATCTCAAAGCCGTTGGAAGGATGGAACGGCAGTGCGATCATGGGCTTGATGCTCGACAGGTCGACCTCGACGCAACCGTCGTAGTAGGCGACATCGGCGGGCTTGAGCTCGCGATAGTCGTCGCCGCGGCCGTGCATGGTCAAAAACGCGTGCGTGTCCTCGTCGGTGGCCCAGATGCTCGACAGGCAGGTGGTCTCGGTGGTCATGACGTCAACGCCGTTGCGGTAGTCGGTCGTCATGCTCGCGATGCCCGGGCCCACAAACTCCATGACATTGTTCTTGACGTAGCCCTTGGCAAAGACGGCGCGAATGATGGCGAGCGCCACGTCGTGCGGGCCGACGCCGGGGCGCGGGGCGCCCGTGAGGTAGATGGCCACGACGCCGGGATAGGCGACATCGTAGGTGTCGCGCAGCAGCTGCTTTGCCAACTCGCCGCCGCCCTCGCCCACGGCTATGGTACCCAGGGCACCATAGCGGGTGTGCGAGTCGGAACCCAGGATCATCTTGCCGCAACCGGCGAAGTTCTCGCGCATAAAGGAGTGGATGACGGCGATGTGCGGCGGAACGAAGATGCCGCCGTACTTCTTGGCTGCGGAAAGGCCAAAGACGTGGTCGTCCTCATTGATGGTGCCGCCCACGGCGCACAGCGAGTTATGGCAGTTGGTGAGCACGTAAGGCAGCGGGAACTGCTCCATGCCCGAAGCGCGCGCCGTCTGGATGATGCCGACAAAGGTGATGTCGTGGCTCGCCATGGCATCGAAGCGAATCTTGAGTGCCTCGGGGTCGCCCGACGTATTGTGTGCCTGGAGGATCGAATACGCGATGGTGCCGCGCTTGGCATCCTCGGGTGTCTGCGTAATACCGCGCTCGGCAGCCTCGGCCGCAGGCACAACCTCGCTGCCGCCGCGCAGGTAGATGCCGTCCTCGTACAGCTTGACCATACTGTCTCCCACTCTGCCCAAAAGATTTGGGCGCATAGCATACATTCGTTCAATATCGTGCCATAGAACGGTTGCGAGTGGGTTACGAATCTCTGCGTTCACTTTATCTCAGTAAAGCAGAGGACGAGTTAGGTCCTGGGGAGGCAGACTTAGACGCTCAAATGACGAGAGTGGATAATCTCCCACTTTGAGCCTGCAAACAGGCAAAAAACGGGAGATTATCCACTCTCATTCTGCAGGTACTCATTTAAGTCTGTCCCCAATGAGTGCCTACAGGTCGCCGCCCGTGCCCAGCAGTTTGCGCATGACTTGCTCGGGGTTGACCGAGCCGTCGCGCGGGGCCAGGGCGGTGATCTTCTTCTGCATCTTATACTCGTGCAGCTCGTCCTCGAGCTGGCGCACGCGGGCGCGGAGCTTTTCGTTCTCGCGCTCGCGCTCCTCGGCACGCTCCTTCATATCGAGGATGCGCACCACGCCGGCAAGGTTGATGCCCTCGTCAGTCAGCTGGTTGATGAGCTCCAGGCGCTCGATATCGGCACGCGAATACAGACGCGTGTTGCCGCCCGAGCGCTGGGGGTTCACCAAGCCCTTGGACTCGTAGACGCGCAGAGTCTGCGGGTGCATGCCGGTCAGCTCGGCCGCCACGCTGATCATGTACAGCGGTTTGTTCCTATTGTCCTCGGCCATGCTACCTGACCCCTTTCCGTCTCGTTATCGTCCATCATAAGCCCGCGGGCGTGGGCGTGCGCCGCGACCGCCCTAGTACGTCGCCTTGTAACGATTGACCTTCTCGCGATAGTCGCGCGTGTCGGCCTCGCGCAGCTTGGTCATGGCATCGCGTTCATCGTCGGACAGGTTCGTGGGAACCTGCACCTTGATCTCGACGAGCAGCGCGCCCGTGCGGCCACGGTGCTTAACATCGGGCGCGCCCATCTCCTTAAAGCGGAACTTCTTGCCCGTCTGGGTGCCCGCCGGCACCTTCAGACGAACCGTCGCGCCGCCGGGTGTGGGCACATCCACCGTGCAGCCGAGCGCCGCCTCGTAAACCGAGATCGGTACCTCCATGGTCACATCGGCACCCTTGCGCTTAAACAGCGGGTGCTCCTCCACATGCGTGGTCACGACCAGGTCGCCGCGCTCGCCACCCGCAACGCCATACTCGCCGCGACGCTTGTAGCGTAGTTTGCCGCCGTCGACCGCACCTGCGGGAACCGAGACCGTAATGGTTTGCTGCTCGCCCGTCGAGGGAATGCGATAGGTGACCTTGTGCGTCACGCCGCGAAACGCGTCCTCGGCCGTCACGTCGACAGTCAGCGACAGGTCGCCGCCCTTGCGAGCACGGCTGCGACCCGCACCGGCACCGGCATTACCCGCAGCCCCGGCAAAGCCCGAGCCCCAATCGCTGCCCCAAGCGCCGTTGCCG
>URUI01000018.1 GCA_900551015.1 uncultured Collinsella sp. | reverse complement strand
ATCGCAGCCCGCGCCGATGATGCTTTTTCACGGCGATGCGGATGCGAACGTACCCGTTGTAGTTGTAGCCCATGGAGTAGCCATGCGCACCGGTATCGTGGATTACAAGCAGGTCACCTATGTCGATATGCGGCAGCTTGCGATCGATAGCGAACTTGTCGTTGTTCTCGCATAGGTTGCCCGTGATGTCATAGGTGTTCGTGACGGGCGCCGTGGCCTTGTCGGCGCCGCCCGGCTGACCCATCACCGTAATGTGGTGGTAGGCGCCATACATGGCAGGGCGAATCAAATCGACGGCGCTTGCATCGACACCGATATAGTCCTTGTAGATCTGCTTCTCGTGGATAGCCTTGGTGACCAGGCAGCCGTAGGGGCCCATCATAAAGCGGCCCATCTCGGTGCAGATGGCCACATCGTCCATGCCGGCGGGAAGCAGGATCTCGTCGTATGCCGCGTGTACTCCCTCGCCGATGGCGCGAATGTCGTTGGCCTGCTGCTCGGGCAGGTAGGGGATGCCGACGCCGCCGGACAGATTGATGAAGGCGACGTGTGCGCCGGTCTCGCGCTCCAGGCGTACGGCAAGCTCAAAGAGGATGCGCGCGAGCTTGGGGTAGTAGTCGTTGGTGACAGTGTTGCTGGCAAGGAATGCGTGGATGCCAAAGTCCTCGGCGCCCTTGGCCTTGAGCATGCGGAAGGCCTCGAAGAGCTGCTCGGTGGTCATGCCATATTTGGAGTCGCCCGGGTTGTCCATGATGCCGTTGGAGAGCTGAAACAGTCCGCCCGGATTAAAGCGGCAACTGACCGTCTTGGGGATGGGCCCCGCAACACGCTCAAAGAACTCAATGTGGCTGATGTCGTCAAAGTTGACGATGGCACCCAGCTTGTCGGCGAGCTCAAAGTCGGCAGCCGGCGTGTCGTTGGACGAGAACATGATGTCGTGTCCCGTGATACCCAGCGATCGGGCGATCATGAGCTCGGTATAGCTCGAGCAATCGCAGCCGCAGCCGTATTCGTTGAGAATGGAGATGAGTGCCGGGTTGGGGTTGGCCTTGACGGCAAAGTATTCCTTAAAGCCCGGATTCCATGCAAAGGCGTCGCGCACTTCTTGCATGTTGCGGCGGATGCCCGCCTCGTCGTATAGATGAAACGGCGTGGGGAACTGCTCAACGATATGCTCGAGCGTTTCCTTGTCCGCAAACGGCTTCTTTGCCACATATGCCTCGTTGGGAGTCAATGACATGTCCCGTAAACCTCGCTATCCAGACGGCGCTACCTGCGCATCGAATCCGCATAGCGTGGACCCAATGTCCGGATAGCGCTCCCGCATTGCTGCAGACAGTCCTGTGGGTGTTTCCCACAGGCCCACCAGGTTGTTCGTGCCCGAAAAGCCCAGTTCGGCGGGTTTCGCCTCCCCACGGGGTCAAAGCCTGCCGGCTCGCCCGCGGTTCTTCGTGCCCGCGCCTCTATCAAGTGGTAACGACCCTACCACGTTGCACTTTACCAAACAAGAGTATTCGTATATAACGTTTAAAAAATGCAGGGATATGCTGGAAACATGTGCGCCACAATCCTGTATCACAATAAGTTGCAACAGATGTGCCTCACGAAGGGATCCTCTATGACCGAGCTCCAAGAACTCCGTCGCTATCGCCGCGATCTCCATCGCATTCCGGAGCTCGATTTCGATCTTCCGCAAACCATTGCCTATATCGAGGGCGTGCTGGCACCGCTCACCTGCGAAGTGACCCATCCGTGCCCCAGCTGCGTCTGTGCTTTCTTCGACGCCGGCGTTGATGCCGCGCATGCCACGGCGATTCGCGCCGATATGGATGCGCTGCCCATCGCGGAGGCGACGGGAGCGGCCTTTGCCTCGACCCATCCCGGCAAGATGCACGCTTGCGGACATGACGGACACATGGCCATGGCGCTTGCCGCCGCGACGTATGTCGACCGTACGATTCGCGAACAGCCGGGCGCCATTAGGCGCAACGTTCTCTTTGTGTTCCAGCCGGCCGAGGAAACGACCGGTGGTGCCAAGACGGTATGCGAGAGTGGTGTGTTCGAGCGCTATGGGGCCGACCGCATTTTTGGCTTCCATGTGTGGCCCGATCTGCCTGCCGGCACGTTGGCGAGTTGTTCCGGTCCGCTGCTGGCGCGTTCGAGCGAGACGCATATCCATATTCACGGTACGAGTATCCATATCGCTAAGACCTATGGCGTTCCGGTCGAGGAGTCGCACGATGCGGCGCTGGCGGCTGCCAAGTTCTTGGTTGCCGAGCGCGAACTGATGGATGAGCTGGGTGCCGATGAGCCCTGCATTGGCAAGTTCGGCCTGCTGCAGGCAGGCACCGTCTGCAATGCGGTGGCGGGGGAGGCCCATGTTGCCGGTAGTTTGCGTGTGTTTACGGACGCCATGTTCGATCGTGTGCGCGAGGGCGTACGCCGTGTGCTCGACGAGGCGTGCGCCGCAACGGGCTGCACGTACGATCTCAATTTTGCCGAGGGCTATCCGCCAGTCGATAACGACCCTGAGTTGTTTGCCCGAATCGCGCCCGTTCTGCCCGAATTGCAACTTGTGGACGAGCCGCTGCTAATCGCCGAGGATTTCGCGTTCTATCAGCGCCATCTGCCGGGCGTGTTCTTCTTGCTGGGCACGGGCGTGCCAGAGGGACAAGAAAACCCGATTGACGCTGATGGCTGCCCAGCCTATGCAACAAGCGCTCTGCATACCGATACCATGCTCTTTGACGAGGAGATTCTTCTCAAAGGCCTTGATGTCTACAAACGATTGCTTTTGCTTGACTAAGACGTGAAGGACTATTTGTTCTAGAAAATACGAACAAACGTACGATATAATAGAGATGTAAGTCTATAGAAACGTTTGACGTTACTAACGTAAGGCGATACTATGATTGCATCGTATAAAGATGAGGATACCGAACGCTTTGCCATGGGTGTGCGGGTCAGGAAGTTCGTGCCCTTTGAGCGTGTTGCGTTGAGGAAGATTCGCCAACTGCAGATTTGTGCATCGCTTGATGATCTTCGCGTTCCACCGGGTAACCGCCTGGAAGCTTTGAAGGGCGATCGTGCCGGTCAATATAGCATCCGTGTTAACGAGCGCTATCGGGTCTGTTTTGAGTGGAGACAGGAGATGGCTTGGAATGTCGAAATCGTCGATTATCACAAGTGATGAGACTTCGGCCGATTTGCTGTCGCCGGTGACTCCTGGTGAGCTTCTCAAAGAGGAGTTTCTTGTTCCCATGGGCATTTCTCAATATCGCCTTGCGAAAGAGACCGGGATTCCTGCTCAGCGTATCGGGCAGATTGTCTTGGGAAAACGTCGCGTGACGGCCGACACCGACCTCCGTCTTTGCCGTTATTTTGGCCTGACGGATGGTTATTGGCTGCGTGCTCAGGTGGCGTTTGACCTTGAGGCCGAGAAAAGGCGGATCGAACCGGAACTCGATAAGATCGTTCCTGTTCAGCAGGCCATCGCACTGTAGTGCTCAAAGATGATGGGGGCGACGATGAGGCGACGCCGACAGTCTGCCGTATATAGTCCGGGTGGATGCGGGTGCGGTTTGCTACTGCTTCCGGTCATCGCTGTGAGCATTGGCGTGATGTTTGTGCTTGCTGGGCTGGCTGCGGCGGCACTCGTACTGTTTATCACTGCCATCGTCGTGACGATTTGGCTGTGCCGTTCTCGCGAGCAACGTCGTGCCGACGGTAAGACCAATGTTGGATGGATTGCCTTTTTGGTTATCGCCTACCTGCTGAGCATCAGCTATTTGGCCTTCTTTATCCTGTTGGTTGTGAGCACCTTTACCGGGGAATCCGTCACGGTTGGTTGATCACTGCTGACAGACGGTCGCGCAAAGTGCGTTTGCTCGGCGTTTGGATAACTGCATTGGCCGTTTACCGCAACCTTAGCTCTCAGCTAATGAATTCAAGTTCAATCCTTCCTACGATGTGCTGTGTGCCGGCACGGTAGCCGGATCGTAGGAAGGATGAATAATGGCAAAAGAGGGAAAGAAGCCGATCGGCAAGATTGTCCTAGGCATCATCGTGGTGCTGGTTATTGTCGGTGCCGTGGGCTCTATGGGCGGCAACTCAACCGATTCGTCTGCGAGCGATTCGGCAAAACCTGCCGAGACGACACAGCAGGCTGAGGAGCAAAAAGAACCGCAAGAACCGTATGCCATTGCTGACGAGGCTGAAGACACTTCCAATCAGTTTACCTATAAGATCACGGGCACGCTAACCAATAACACGGACAAGGAAAAGAGCTACATTCAGATTGAATATGTTCTGTATGATGCCGATGGCAACCAGGTTGGAACGGCTCTTGCAAACACCAATCATCTGAAGGCGGGCGGCTCCTGGAAGTTCGAGGCGCTGGGTACGGTGTCTCCCGACCAGGTTGCTAGCTGGGAGCGTTCGGACGTAAGCGGTTTCTAGCATGTTGCATGCACTGGGGGAGGTGAGGTCGTATGCCCGATAAAAAGCTGACTGACGAGTTACTCAATGAGCTTCTCGACGCGCCAAACATCGATGGCTATATCAAGGAGCACGACTTTGCCACCCCGTCGCTTTCGGACTACCTGAAGCAACTGCTGCAGGAAAAGGGCTTGGAGCGCTCGCGCGTGGTTCGTATGGCCGATCTCAATGAGACCTTTGGCTATCAGATCTTTACCGGTGCGCGTCATCCGAGTCGCAATAAGGTGCTGCAGATTGCCTTTGCGATGGCGCTGACGCTCAAAGAGACTAACCGTGCGCTGACGGCTGCCGGGGTAAGCGTCCTTAACTGCAAGGACCGTCGCGATGCGATCATCATCTTCTGTATCGATCGCGGGTGCAGCCTCCAAAAGGTCAACGAGGAGCTGTATCGCTTTGGCGAGGAGACGGTGAGTTAGCGGCTGATATCTGAGCCGGCGGAGCTGCCGAACAACGATGCAAACGAACGGGGCGCGGATGCCATGGGGTGTCTGTGCCCTGCGCTATGATGGAGGCTATGGATAATCAGACCCCAACATATTCCGATGATGAGCTGACCGCAGCGCTTGCCGAGCACCTGGCGTCGCTCGATCGTGACGACAGCTATCGCGTGGAGCGTGTACTTAAGCGCTCGTCCGTTGAAACAACCGAGCTTGTGTACTTTGAAGGAACCGGCGGTGGTTCGCTCGGCCCCTTTGTCCGTAAACGCATCGATGCTTCGGCTCAAATCGGCGGGGCATACGAGCGTCTGTTTGCCGCTCAGCGGGCAGGCAGGCGTTTTGAGCACCTGCCCAGAATCGTCGATTGTCGTCGTGTGGGCGACGAGCTCAACGTGGTTATGGAATACATCGAAGGGGAGACGCTCGGGGCGCTGGTGTACCGTCTGGGAGCCACCCCCGATTATGCGCGTGAATTGTATCCTGCCCTATGCGACGCCGTGGGCGAGCTCCATGCCGGTTTTGCAATGGCGGGGGAGACGTCGGCGCCGGTGATCCATCGCGACCTCAAGCCGTCGAATATCATCGTGACAGGTGCCAACTATACGCCTGATGACGGCCTGACGTTTTCATCGCTGGTGATTATCGACTTGGGGATCGCGCGCGTATGGCGCGATGGCGCCGATGCCGATACCGTCAAGTTTGGGACACGGCCCTATGCGCCGCCCGAGCAGTATGGGTTTGGGCAGACGAGCGTGCGAAGCGACGTCTACGCACTTGGCGCCCTGTTGTTCTTCTGCTTGACGGGAGTCGACCCTAAACCAGGGCTCGACATGCGCGAGCAATGCGAGGCGCGCGGCATTCCCACTCCACTTGCCGATGCCGTCTGCATGTCGATGGCGCTCGACCCGGCCAAGCGTTTTGCGAGCGCGGAAGCGTTGGGACGGGCGACGCGCGCGGCATACGATCTAAGTCGCCCCGTGCGGCCTCCTGCGCCTGTGCTTGTCCGTACTCCGGCCTCGGAGACGGTGTTGACGCCCCAAGGGCTCCAGAACCCCGCAGGGCTTCCTAGGCCTGCCGCCTCTGTTGCATGCGGTCTGCTCTCTCGCGTTCCGGAGTCTCTGGGGCGCATTTGGAATACGCTTGTCTGCTTCTCACTGCTTGTGTTCTTTGCCGGAAGTCACTTTGCCGTCTTTCACCCCACGGGAGCAAACCAAAGCTACCCGACGTGGCTTCTCATAATCGAGTATTTTTTCTTTGTCGATGGCCTTATGGTGCTTATGCATTTTGCGCTGCTCGATAAGCGCCGTCTTCGTCGGCGATTCGCACTGCTCGACAGCTATCGCGGCAAGAAGCTCGCGAAACTCTGGCTCAAGGCATTGGGTGTGCTGCTCCTATGCATGATCGTCATAGTCGCGGTTGCCAATGCGACCGGCGTCGTCGATACCTCCGCTACCTAAAAGAAAAGGGCCCCATTGGGGCCCTTTGCAGTTGCACTTAGATGCGGTTCATCTGAGCGGCGACTTTGTTGTACCAGTCCTGCCACGTGGGCGGGCAGTACTTTTTGGCCGCTGCCGGGGTAAGGGTGGAGCCGTAGTTGGCGCCCAGATAGGCAACGTGAGCGGAGATGCCCTCGCTCCAGCTGCCAAAGCTGCGCCAACCGCCGCCACGTGCACTCCAGCCCCAGGCGTTGTAAGAATTGGCGCAATAAGCGCCCTTGGTGCTCTCGATGCAGGCGATGGCGGGGGACCAGCGGGGGTCGACACCGGTATTCCAAGCGGCGACGGCAAAGTTATAGCCCTGGCCTGCCATGGGGGAGCCGGCGAGATAAATGTCGATGCGGCTCGTCCACTCATTAATGAACGAATCGTAATCGGAGCTACCGGTATTGGAGTTGTTCACCGTGGTATTGATGGTGGTGTTGGTGTTGGTGGCCTGGCTGCTGGAATTACTGCCGCTTACGCCCTCGCCCGAGAGCTTCTCGGCGGCAGCGGCCTTATCGGCCTCAAGCTTGGCAAGTTCGGCGGCATTTTCCTGCTCGGCTTTTGCCTGTGCCTCGCTGCGGAGCTGCTGGGCCTGAGCTAACGCATCCTCGGCGTTTTTCTGCTCTGCCTCAAGCTGAGACTTGGCCTGCTGGAGCTCGGCCTTGTTCTGCTCGAGTTCGGTTTGCATGTTATTGAGCTCTTCGATCTCGTCGACGCTCGAGCTCGTGATCTGGTTGGTGTATTTGCAGGTCGTGATGAACTCACCCAGGCTCTGCGCATTGACCAGGAAGCTCACGATGGGATTGGTGCCCTTCTGATACTTGTACAGATCGCGCATGGCAGAGCTTGCCTTGGCCTGCTGCTCGGGAAGCTTAGCCTCGATTTCCTCGATGCTTGCCTCATTGGAGTCAATCTGCTTTTGCAGGTCATCGAGTTTGGTGCGGGCGTCGTTGTAGGCGCTCGTGGCGGCTTCGATCTTCTGCTGGGCTGCGGAAAGCTGGTCCTGCGTTGCCTGCGAGGCGGCATACGCCGCAACGGGGGAGAGCATCGGCGTGGCCGTCAGCGCAACGGCGAGCGCGGCGCTCGTGATGATACGAGCCGGCTTCGACGCAATGAGCGCTGCGGTGCGATGATTCGAATGCTGCATCCAGTCCCTCTGCAATCAATCGTAGGTTATGGTTCGAACGGTATTCTACTACTGCTTTCGACCTCAACTTGAACCTTAAAGGTTCCAAAGGGTCAAGTTGAACTTGAGACTTTGGCCTTGACCTGCAGTTATGATGAATTGTTGAGAAACCATAGAGTTCAACTTTAACGTTACGGGGGCCTGTTTGAGAGGAGTTTTGGGCTGTAAAAGCTATCTCAACGTGGGGTTTTACAACTACAGCGTGCCCTCTTGACGAGCCAGCTCAATCTCTTCGAGGGCCTTGGCAGGGGTGAACGAACAGGTGCCGTCGCCGAGTTTGACTACCTGGATTCCGTCGCCGGTATGGACCTCTCCGCCCTTTAGTACCACGCCAAAAACGCCCTCGTGGGGAAAGATGCAGTCGCCAGCGAGATAGTAGATGGCGCAACGGGTGTGGCAGACCTTGCCGATTTGGCTGATTTCGACGAGCACGTCGCTTCCAAGCTTGAGCTGCGTTCCCAAGGGGAGCGAGAGTAGATTGATGCCTTGCGTGGTGAAGTTCTCCCCAAAGTCACCCTTGCGCACATCGAGCCCGCGGGCCTGCGCCGTCTGGATGGACTCTGCGGCCAAAAAGGAAACCTGACGGTGCCAATGCCCGGCGTGTGCGTCGGAGGCGAGGCCAAATTGCTCTATAACGGTGTCGTGTCCATCGGCGACGGGCGACTTGCGTGTACCCTTGTGCGCCGACGTGTTGATCGAGACGATGCAGGCGGGCCTGTCGTAGGCATCGTTTGCCGTGCGCAGGGGAACGGCCGTTTGTGTGCGTTCCGCCAGCTCGCGCTTCGCGGCATTGAGGATGGGGTTATCGGTCGGATGGTCTTGGGGCACGTGTGCGCCTTTCGTTCGAGGGTGTCAATATGCTGAATCCTACAACAATGGTAGGTTCATTGCCCATTGTCGTACAACGGTGAGCGCCGTCTTCGTGCTGGACGATTACGTTGATTGCCATAGATACGGTGGAGCTTTGGGCGCCGGCGGCTTGGCACGCTAGAATAAATCAGTTGCGCAAAGACCGCCCGTTGTGTGGGCAGTTCATGATAGGAAGTTTCCATGGCATTGCAATTTACAGAGCGCGAGTTCATTCCCGTGCTGCTCGGTGGCGACATCAACGCCTACTCGGTGGCGCGCGCCTTCTACGAGGAGTACCAGGTCAAGAGTCTGGTCTTTGGCAAGTACCAGACGGGTCCCGCGTACCGCAGCCAGATTATCGACTACACGCCCAACGTGGATATCGACACCATGCCCGTGATGCTCAAAACCGTCAACGGCATTGCCCAAGCGCATGCCGATAAGACGATTGTCCTTGTGGGCTGTGGCGACAACTATGTTGCCCTCGTGGCTCAGGCCAAGGATGCTCATGAGCTGGCGGATAACATCGTCGCTCCCTACGCGCCCTACAGCATGCTCGAGCAGTGCCAGAAGAAGGAGATCTTCTACGAGCTGTGCGAGAAGCATGGCGTGCCTTATCCGCATACCTTTACCTTCACCATGGCGATGCTGAACGACCAAGGCGAGGCACCTGCCGAGGTGCTCGACCAGATCGATTTTCCCTACCCGATGATTCTGAAGCCTTCTGACGGCATCATGTGGTGGCAGCATGAGTTCGAGGGCCAGAAGAAGGCCTATGAGATTGCCGACCGCGCCGAGCTGGAACAGGTCATTCGCGATTCGTATGCCAGCGGCTACACCGACGATCTGATCTTGCAGGATCGCGTGCCCGGCAACGACGAGTACATGCGCGTGCTCACCAGCTATTCCGACCGCAACGGCAAGGTCCGCATGATGTGCCTGGGTCACGTGCTGCTCGAGGAGCATCAGCCCCATGGCGTCGGTAATCACGCCTGCATCATCACCGAGCCCAATGATGAACTCATGGGCGGCGTGCGCAAGTTGCTCGAGGACCTTCACTTTGTGGGCTATTCCAACTTTGACGTTAAGTACGACGAGCGCGACGGCTCGTTTAAGTTCTTCGATTTCAACACGCGCCAAGGTCGCAGCAACTACTACGTCACCAACAGTGGCTTTAACGTTGCCAAGTATGTTGTGGACGAGTATGTGTTCAATCGCCCGTTTGAGCCGGAGTTTGTGACGGCGCAGGACGAGGCGCTGTGGATGGTCGTCCCCATGGGCGTCGTCGACAAATACGTCAAGGATCCCGAGCTGCGCGCTAAGGTGCATCGCCTGGACAAGGAAGGCAAGGGCGCCGACCCTTCGTTTATGAAGGGCGACTTTGTCTTTAACCGCTGGCTGCGCATGTGGCACACCAAGCTGCGCCACTTTAAGCTGTTCAAGACGTATTACAAGTAGATGAGTGCGGCGCCCGTCCGGTTTGCATCGGGCGGGCGCGGGTATGATACGCGCAATTGCGCAAACGTCACCAAGGAGGCGGCGATGGAAAAGCTGGGAGTTATCGGCGGCATGGGCGCCGAGGCCACGTCGTATTACTACGACCAGGTGGTGCGTCATACGGCGGCCGCCTGCGATCAGGAACATATCGACATGGTGGTGCTCTCCAAGTCGACCATGCCCGACCGCACGCTGGCCATTAAGACCGGCGAGCATGCCAAGCTGCTGACGACCATGAAAGAGTGTGCCCAGGCACTCGAGTCGCTGGGCTGTGCGCACATTGCCATTCCCTGCAACACGTCACACTACTTTTACGACCAGATCCAGTCGTTTACGAAGGTGCCGATTATCCACATGCCGCGCGAGTCGGTTCGCTATGCCCTTGCGGGTGCGGTGATGGGGGAGTGCGAGTTCGACCCCAACCTGAGTATGCCGGCCGAGCCGGTGCACAAGATCGGTATCATGGGAACCGACGGCACCGTGGGCGCGGGCGTCTACGGCCGCGAATGCGAGGCTGCGGGTGTTGAGGTCGTCTATCCCAGCGAGAAACGTCAGAACGATGTGATGTCGCTTATCTACGATGATGTGAAGGCCGGACGTGAGCCCGATATGGATAAGTTCGACCGCGTGATGTGGGAGTTCGCCCGTAGCGGCTGCGACCGCGTCATTCTGGCCTGCACCGAGCTATCGGTGCTGCAGAAGTACCGAGAGATGCCCGAGATTACCCTCGACGCCATGGATGTCCTGGTGCGCGAATCCATCATCCGCAGCGGCGCCCCCTACCGCCTCTAGCTTCCGACCTGCCAAAAAGGGACAGGTTTATTTTGGTAGGTTTTATCTGGTGAAACAGTAAAGGCCTCGGCTCGTTTGGTGCGAGCCGAGGCCTTTTGCGTTGGGCGGTTGCTGTCGGTGGTGAACTAGAACAGGAAGCCGATGGCGATGAGGGCGATGCTGGCGACGAGCACGGCGATGTCCAGGCCCTTGATGGGGTAGCGCTTGTACGAGCTGGCGCGCGTGCGCAGATAGAAGCCGCGCTGTTCTGCCGCCAAGGCTGTGGCATCGGTCTTGCCCACGCTCGAGA
Organism: uncultured Collinsella sp.; assembly: GCA_900551015.1. GTDB lineage: Bacteria > Actinomycetota > Coriobacteriia > Coriobacteriales > Coriobacteriaceae > Collinsella. The sequence continues at coordinate 20,746 of URUI01000018.1, read as the reverse complement.
TGAGCAGTGGCACGCACAGTGGCAGCATGAGCTTAAGCTTCTTGATGGGGTTCTTGGTGTCGTACTCGACGCCGCGTGCGGTCTGCGCCTCCATGATGGCGTTCATCTCCTGACCAAACACCGGCACAAAGCGCAGCGCCGTGGTAAAGGTGAAGGCATAGCGATACGGTACGTGCAGCACCTCGACGCAGGCGTTGGCAAGGTCGTTGAGCTTGGTCACCATGAGCATGAGGATGAGTGGTAACGCCACACCCAGTAGGCGCAGACAGGCCTTCGATCCTGTGATGAGGCCCGTGTCGGTGATAAAGCCCCACACCACGTTGCCATCGCGCATAAAGGCCAGCTGGAGCACCAGCATGATAAGCGCGAGCGGGATCAGCAACTTGAGCAGCGAGAACAGACGGTCGACGACGCCGGCATAGGCACCCAGCGCAAGGGTGAGTGCCAAAAAGCCCAGCAGCGCCACGTGGGTGTCGGACAAGAAGATGCCGACGATGATGGCGGCGGCGAGGCCCAGTTTGACGACGGGGTTCAGGCGATGCAGTAGCGTATCGCCCGGCATGTAGTCGATGACGTTAACCACGGTGGACCATCTCCTTGGTAATTCGAACGACATCGGTGACCTCGCTCACCTGCGCAAAAGCGGGCGAGACGGAAGATGCCAGACGGCGCGAGAGTTCAATAACCTGGGGAGGCTCCACGTAGGCACGCCGCATGAGATCGATGTTCGAGAATAGCTCGTGCGTGCGGCCGCGGTCGAGGATGCGACCGTCGGCCATTACCACAATGCGCTCGGCAAAATCCGAGACGACTTCCATATCGTGGCAGACCATGATAACGGCGCAACCGCGCTCGGCCATGGTGCGCACCGTTTCCATGACGGTCATGCACTCGCGGTAATCAAGGCCGCTCGTGGGCTCGTCGAGCACGACGATCTTGGGCTCAACCACTACGACGGAGGCAAGCGCCACCATTTGTCGCTGACCGCGCGAGAGCGAGAAGGGCGCCTCGTCGGCCGGCAAGCCAAAGCGGTCGATGACGAGCTGGGCGCGACGCAGCGCCTCGGCACGGTCGATGCCGGTAAGCTCCAAGCCAAAGGCGACCTCGTCGAGCACGGTGTCCTTGCAGATCTGGCGGTCGGGGTTTTGGAAGAGGGTTGCGACTTCGCGGGCGATACGGCTCGTGGGAACGGCTGCGGTATCCAGTCCCGTGACGCGCACGCTGCCCGAGGCGGGCTTAAGCAGGCCTGTGAGCAGCTTGGTGAGCGTGGTCTTGCCGGCACCGTTTTGGCCGACGATACCCACGAGCTCGCCGGGATAGAGGGTCAGGTTGAGGTCGTGGACGGCGGCGCCGCCATTGGGATAGGCAAACTCAACATGATCGAAGGTGAGCACGGGCTCGGCGTCCTTGGCATGAGGGCGCAACGACGGTGCATGCGGGGAACCAGCGGGCGCCTGGGCTTCGATGGCCGAGTGTGCGGGGTCGACGATGCCCGAAATCAGGCGCTCGGCCTCATCGACATCCAAGCAGGGGGTACCGCTTACCAGGCCATCGGCCTCGAGGCTATTGAAGATACGCGTGACGCGAGGGCAGTCGACGCCGATGGCACGGAGCTCGTCGGTATGCGCGAAGACCTCGTGTGGCTCGCCCTGCAGCGCGATTTCGCCATGGTTGAGCACGAGCACGCGGTTGCAGTACTCCGAGAGCAGGGCGACCTTTTGCTCAACGACGACGATGGTGATTCCAAGTGCGCGGTTTGCCTCACGTAGCGTCTCGAAGACCAACGTGGAGCTGGCGGGGTCGAGTGCCGCGGTGGGCTCGTCGAGAACCAAGACGCGCGGACGCATGGCGAGGATGGCGGCGATGGCTACCTTTTGCTTCTGTCCGCCCGAGAGGGTGGCGATCTCGCGGTCGCGCAGGTCGCTGATGCCGACGGTCTCGAGCGTTTCGCTCACGCGCTGCTCGATCTGGTCGTGGGGAACGCCAAAGTTCTCGAGTCCAAAGAGCATCTCGTCCTCGACGACCGAAGCGACCATCTGCGTGTCGATATCCTGCAGCACACTGCCGACGATTTGCGACACGTCGGTGAGCGAGACCTCGCAGGTGTCGTGGCCGTCGACCATGACGGACCCAAAGAACGTGCCGGTGTAGTGGTGGGGCACGGCGCCCGACAGACAGGCGGCAAGCGTGGACTTGCCGGCGCCCGAGGGCCCGATGATGCCGATGAAATCTCCCTTGTTCACGCTGAGCGAGATGTGGCTTAGCGCCTGCTCGGTCTGCGTGCCATAGGAGAACGAGACATCGTCGACGTTGATGATCGTTTCCATGGATACCTTTCATAGTCATTGGGGACAGTCTTAAATGACTAGTCGTTTAAGAACGTCCCCAAGAGCTAGTTGTTTGGGACAGTCTTTACCGATGGGACGCTGTGGGTTAGTTGAGCTTCAGGGCCTTCTGGATGGGCAGATAGAGGGCGCCGACCAGAATGGCGTTAAAGACGGCGGTCATGGCGACGACGGGCAGCATAGCGGCGGCGAGCTCGCCGACCACGCCAAGCATGGCCATCTTGATAACCATGAAGATGACGCCGGAGACAAAGGTGGTCACGAAGGTTGCGACGATGGCGACGGCAGGCTTGACCTGACCGTTCTTGCCGGCGGCGTTGACGATGCCGGCCATGAGCATGGCGGCGATGCCCTCGGCGGCAAAATCGACGAACGGCGAAGTGGTGGTGATCTGGATCACGGCAGCCGAGATGAGGCCAATGACGAGCGCCTGGCCGATGTTGGGGCGAACGACCAGGATGGTGAGGCAGAAGGCCGAGATGATGAACTCGGGGCTGATCATGCCGCCCGAGATGCCCGAGATTGCCTTGCCGACGGTGAAGTTGAGGATGAAGCCGGCGGCGAGCAGGATGGCGAGCAGGACGAGGGCGCGGACATCGAGTTTGCCGCGATCGGCGGTATGGACGGTGCGGGGCTGGGTGGCGGTGGTGTTCTGAGACATGGTGAAAATCCTTTCGGAAGGGGATTGCAAGAGAAAAGCGGAGGCGCGTGATGCGAATGCGATCGGGCTCGAGATAGAAAAAGGCCCCCGGTCGAAACCGGAGGCCTTCCAATCACCTAGAGCGCAAAAACAGGCGTGAGGGACTCACTGTCGACCGATCGTATTCGCATCACGCCACCACCAGTTGTTGAGAGATTTCATCGTGTTCTTCATGTTGGTGGCTCCTTTCGTGATGCCGTGGCGCGGTCGCACCTAGTTGCTGTTGCGCTGCACTATAGCACAGCGAAGTGTGTGCGGGGAAATCTTTTTTAAAAAGATTTCAGGCGGGTTTCCCGTCGGTCAAAAGAGCGGGCTAAGCGGGCGAGGCTGCCATTGCTGCCTTGTCCGCTCAGCTAAGACATGAGGGCTTTAGGCCTTCTTGCGACGATAGATCACGTAGGCGCAGACACCGATGATGACGACGGCGCCAACGGCCATGGCGGCCATGTTGTTGCCCTCGGACTTCTCCTCGGTGACCTCTTCCTCTTCGGCCTCGGGCTCGGCCACGTCCTCATCGGAAAGGGCCTCGTCGGCGTAGGTGATGGACTCGACCAGGCAGTCGTTGTCAGCATCGTAGTCACTCGGGACGAACTCCTCGGAGAAATCGCCCTCCTGGAGGTAGTCGCGCATCTCCTCGAGCATGGCCTTGCACTTAACATAGGTGTTCTTGGTTGCAGCCTTGCCGGCCTTGTTGGCCAGGGCGGTGCGGGCTTCGGTGCCTTCTTCGGCCTGCATGGCCTCGTCGACGGTCAGGTTCTGCTCGATGAGCTCCTTCTGCAGGGCGTCGAGATAGGCGCGGACGCCGGTGGCGCAGTGGTCGCGGTTCTCATAGGCGAGCGTGTTGATGTCCATGAGGACGTAGTTGATGGAGTTCTTGGGCTCCTCGTTGTTCACGACGTCTTCCTCTTCGCAGTGATCGAAGGAGACATCCTGATCGCTGAAGTAGGGGCTGACCTCGGTGAGCAGTGCGGAATAGAGGGGGATAGCGACGGAGAACTCGGCGTTGGAGAGCATCTCCCACTGGATGGTCGCGATCTCGGGGTCCATGCCGTGACGGATCTGGAAGGTGTGGATTTCGGTGTTGCGGTTGGAGCCGATGGCATACGCGCCGTCGGTGTTGGCGTTGAGGCCGGCGACATTCTCGCCGCGAGCGGCGAAGGAACGAATCATCTCAAAGGTGTTCCAGTCGGACTTGCCGGGCGTAAAGAACAGCGGCTGCATTTCGTGGACCAGGGCGCCGGTCGTCGCGCGAGCGTCTTCGCGCTCGTCCTTGACGATCTCGTAGTCGGTGCCCTCAGCAAGCGGAGCCATGAAGTAATCGCGGCCCTGGATATAGCGCGACCACTGGTGCATGCCGGCCTCGCCAATCTCCTCGCCGTAGGTCTTGGCGACGTCGAACTTGCCGTCGGTGTACTCGGCAAAGCCCTTCTCCTTAGGCATAGACTCGATGCCCTCGGAGTGGAGACAGTTCTCGGTGTCGTCGAGGTCGACGTCATAGGTGAGGTTGCCGATGTTGGGGTTGAGCGAGGCGATATCGTCAGTGAGCCTCATGGCGATCCACTGATGGCCGGAAAGCGCTGCAAACAACCAGGTCTCGTTGTTGTCGGCAATGATGATCTGGTCGTTGGAGCAGACGCCCTGCTCGTCAATCAGGCTGCCGAGGAGCTCGACACCCTCGCGGGCCGTGGCACTCTCGCCCAGAATGACGCTGGCGTAGTTGTATTCGCCAATGCCAGTCTCCTCGGTGATGGGGTCGGCCTCTTCGGCCTTCTCGTTATAGGAGGTGCTCAACGTGGCAGAGCAGGAGACACCCTTCTCGTTGATGCCTGCCTCGGAATATGCGTCGTAGCGATCTTCCCACTGCGAGGGGTTGTCGCGAACGAAGGTGTAGCGGTAGGTTGCGCCCTTGGACTTGTACTCAAAACCGGACTCGACCGAGGTGTACTCGTTGCCGTCCTTGTGTGCGGGCTCAATGCCAAAGTGCTTGATGTAGCGCGGACCGAAGTCCTCGGAACGGCCGTAGTACGTGTTGCCGTCTGCCGTGAGCTTGCTGCCCATGTAGATCTGGGTGCAGGCGAGTGCCGAAGTCGGCATGGCCATGATAGCCGCTGCTCCAAACGCAAGGCCGCAGCCGAGCTTCTTGAGCGTGTTGACAGGATGAGTAAACCTCATAATCCCTCCCAACTGTTGAAACCCCGCGAAACCGTACGGAGTTTCAGCTAATAAATACATCTACTAGCCTAAAGGAAGTGTAAAGAGTATTCACTCGACAACAGCCTTTGCTCGATGAGCGTGAAGAAATATACGATGAACGGATAATAATACTCATTTTATGGCTTTAGTTAAATAAAGGCACCCTGCATTTACTGTAGCTGAATAAAGCATTAGACGGCGGTCAAAAAGAAAACTCTCCCGCTGTTTAGGATTTGCATAAACAGCGGGAGAGTCGATAACTGGATGAATATCATACCAATGTGGATTTACTTCTTTCGGCGGTGAATCACGTTGATGGCGTAACCGACGAGCATGGCCAAGACGATGACAATAAAGCCGATCAGGGGATTGTCGTTCATAGGGTCCTCCTATTTTCCGAGCGGGGAGAATTCGTCGACGATGAGGTCGAGGCATTGCGGAAGCGCGCGGGCTCCAAAGACGCCCGAATTGCTGGAGATAATCTCGCCATCGAACTGCATGCCCAGTGACGGGGTGCAGGTGATCTTGGCTTCCTTTGTCTGGATGATCTTGAACTGTGGGCGCCCGAGTACCTTGCCGGCGGGGTCAAGCGCAGCGGTGATCACGGTAGGCAGCAGCTGCACGGTGCGCACGGGTTCGATGACCGCAATGTCGACCATGCCGTCGTTCATGCGGCAGTTGGGGAACAGGTTGATGTCGTTTTGGATGACCGAGGTGTTGCCGGCCATGCAGCAGATGCCATCGAGCTCCTCGACAATGCCGTCGTGCTCAATGGTAAAGTGCGCCACCGTGGGGTTGGGCGTGGCGAGCGCGGAGAGGAAGTAGGCGATCTCGCCGATGTCGTTTTTGGTAGGGGCGGCCTTCATCATGATCTCGGCGTCGAAGCCCGAGCCGGCGATGATGATAAAGCCGTGGCGCTTTTCGTTGCCGTTCTCGTCGAGCCAAAAGAGCTCGCCCATGTCCACTTTGACCGTGCGACCGGCACGGCAGGCCTTGGCAAGTGCCGCTGCCTCGGGGGCATTACCGATGTTGTTAAAGAACAGGCAGGCTGTGCCGGAGGGGAAGACGAGCGTGGGGACGCCGCATCCGCGCATTTGGTCGAGTACGTTGGAGACGGTGCCGTCGCCGCCCGAAATCACCACGCGATCAAACTCGCGCACGTCTGCCACGGCGTCTTCGGGTTCCATGCCATCGCCGATAAAACGCATCACGACCTCGTCGCCGCCCTGCGCGAGGGCGTGCGTGAATGCGTAGATTTCATCTGAGCTGGGGCCCGATGCCGGGTTGTGGATGATAAGGCAGCGCATACTTACGTTCCCGTTCTGTGACTAACCGAGTATAGTTGTAAGGCAATGCCGATATCCTACCCGTGTTTTTCGGGCCTAACCTTATTCGATGGGTTGATATGTACATTTCCACACATCAGGCTCTACTCGACTTTTGTCAGCGCGCCCGTGAGTTTGACGCGATTGCCGTCGATACCGAGTTTTTGCGCGAGCGCACGTTCCATCCGCGCCTGTGCCTGGTCCAGATTGCCACTCCTGCCGAGAGCGTCGCGGTTGATCCGCTGGTGATCGACGACCTGTCTCCCTTGGCCGAACTCATGGCCGACGAGAGCGTGACCAAGGTGTTCCATGCTTGCTCGCAGGACATGGAAATTATGCTTCATACCGTAGGCGTGTTGCCGCGTCCGATTTTTGACACGCAGGTGGCCGCCGCCTTTTTAGGCGAGCGCCAGCAGATTTCCTACGGCGCGCTCGTGCAGACGTTTTGCGGCGTCTCGCTGCCCAAGACTGAGTCGCTGACCGACTGGTCGCGTCGCCCGCTGACCGATAAGCAGATTGAGTACGCGATCGATGACGTCAAGTACCTGATCGTCGCCTATACCGAGATGATGAGCCGTCTGCGCGAGCTGGGCCGCGTGGACTGGGTACTCGACGAGTTGCGCCCGCTGGCTGACGAGTCGCACTATCGCGCCGATCGCCACGAGGCGTTCCGCAAGGTCAAGCGCATCAATTCGTGCAGCCGTCACCAGCTGGGTATCGCGCGCGAGCTCGCCGCCTGGCGCGAGGACCGCGCCGAGCGCCGTAACATCCCGCGCAAGTGGGTCATGTCCGACGACACGCTGCTTGCGCTCGTTAAGCGCAATCCCGTCCGCGTTGAGGAGTTCCGTAGCATTCGCGGTACCGACCAGCTGGGGGAGCGCGACGTGGACGGTGCGCTCATGGCCATCAAGCGCGGCGCGAGCTGCCCGCACGATCGCCTGCCGCTCATGGTGCGCGGACACCGTCAGATCTCGCCGGAGCTGGAGAGCGTGACGGACCTGATGTATGCGCTCATCCGCCTGGTTGCCGAGCGCTCGGGGGTGGCGACCTCGGTCATTGCCTCGCGCGATGACCTGGCCGATTACATCGAGCATCCTGAGCAAAGCCCCCTGCGCGAAGGCTGGCGTTTTGAGCTTGTGGGTTCGCGCCTGGACGATCTGCTTTCCGGCAATATGGGGCTCACCGTGAAGGACGGAAAGATTGAGTTGTTATAGGTATATAGTTACGCGGTTTTACCAAACCGCGTAACAGCTCGACGCTGCAAACGGCCGAGAGCGGCAATCTGACGTTCAATCGTCGCTCGCGTACCAAAGTACGCGCCGCTTCTCTTTCACGTCACCTTGCTCGCTCTCGGCCGTTTTCGCTGACATTGCCAAAACATCGATGTTGATTTGCCTGCTGGGCGAGTGGGTAGAATGCCTCCAACGTGTAACTCGATTTGGAGGAATTCGCATGCCCTATTACTATGGATATGGCTTTGGCATCGACCCGCTGTACCTGCTGGTTGTTCTTGTCTGCACGGTGCTTGGCCTTGCTGCGCAGAGCTATATCAATTCGACGTACAAGACGTGGTCCAAGGTTCGCTCGGACGGCGACACGGGTGCCACGGTCGCTCGCCGCATGCTCGACGCCAACGGTTGCAACGCCGTGGGTATCAAGGGCGTCGCCGGTGAGCTCACCGACCATTACAACCCGCAGGACAATAACCTGTATCTGTCGGATTCCAACCGTTCGGGCGGCTCGGTCGCAAGCGTTGCTGTCGCTTGTCACGAGGCAGGCCATGCCGCGCAGCGTCAAAGCGGCTATGCCATGATGAAGGTGCGCACCGCCCTCGTGCCGGTCGTCAACTTTACCCAGAACACTTGGACCATCGTGCTGCTCATGGGCCTGTTTATGAACATCGCGGGACTCACGACCCTCGCACTGATCTTCTTCTCGTTTAGCGTGCTGTTCCAACTGGTTACGCTACCGGTCGAGATTGATGCTAGTCGGCGCGCCGTGGCGTATATTGAGCAGTCGGGTATGAGCTCCCGGCAGGTCAACGGTGCCAAGAAGGTGCTGACGGCCGCCGCGCTTACCTATGTGGCTGCGGCGCTCACCTCGATTATTCAGCTGCTCTATCTTATGGCTCGATACAACAGAAACTCCAACCGATAACAAATTGGGTCACTGGGCGCCGCGGGGATTCGTGTCCTCGCGGCGCTGTACTATGTGTTGGACTTGAATTTGCGCAGGGCCGAAGCCCTTGTGCACGATGACGAAAGGAGGCTGCGTGGCAGGCTGGAATCTAACCGGCAATGCCGTTTCCGCCGAGTTCGACGGTTCGGACGAGCAGGAGCGTAAGGAGCTCAGCGTGAGCCAGGCGGTAGAGATCGCCGCCGGTGCGCTCGATGCCATTCCGCAGCTGAGTGTCCTGGGCGAGGTCACGGGTTTCCGTGGTCCCAATGCCCGAAGCGGCCACTGCTACTTCCAGATTAAAGACGACTCGGCCGCCGTCGACTGCATCATCTGGAAGGGCGCCTATCTCAAGCGTACCTTCGATCTGCGTGACGGCATGCAGGTGAGCTTTAAGGGCAGCTTCAATCTCTATAAGGCCACGGGCCGCATGAGCTTTGTCGCTCGCTCGTTTTCGCTGGCGGGGGAGGGTCTGCTGCGTCAACAGGTGGCGCAGTTGGCCGAAAAGCTACGCCGCGAGGGACTGATGGACGAGTCCCGCAAACGCCGCATCCCGGTGTTTTGCTCACGCGTGGCGGTCGTCACCTCGCTTTCCGGTGCGGTAATCGACGACGTCAAGCGTACGCTGCGCCGTCGCAACCCGCTCGTCGAGCTTGTCTGCGTGGGCGCCAAGGTTCAAGGCGAGGGTGCGCCGGCCGAGCTCATTGATGGCTTGCGCCGCGCCGCTTCCATTACGCCGGCGCCCGACTGTATTTTGCTGGTGCGCGGCGGCGGCTCCTTTGAGGACCTCATGACCTTTAATGACGAGGAGCTTGCCCGCGCGGTGGCGGCTTGTCCTGTGCCCGTGGTGACCGGCATTGGCCATGAGCCCGATACCTCGATTTGCGACATGGTGAGCGACCGACGCGCCTCCACGCCCACGGCGGCGGCAGAATCGGTGGCGCCGGCTATGACGGAGTTGGCCGATGTGCTCGAGGCGCGCCATCAGCGTCTGGGTGCCGCGATGGCATCGATGATTGGGTCGGCCCAGGTCGACCTGGAGATGCTCGATCAGCGCGGTCGCCGTGCCTGGGATACCTATACGGCTCGCTTGGGTGATGCGCTCGATGCCGCTGCGTGTCGCCCGTGCCTCAACGACCCCACATTTATGGTCGAGCGTCGCGAATCGGAGCTTGCACTGACTGCCGATCGCCTGTCGGGCGCCATAGTACGCTCGGTCGGGACATTCCGCTCCAACTTTGAGCGCTTGCCCGAGCGTCTGATTACAAGCACCTCGGGGCTCGATGGTAAGCGCCATGCGCTCACGCTTGCGAGTTCCCGCCTAGAGCATCAAGGGCGCACGATGCTCAGCAAGCCAGCGTCCGACCTGAGCCGTGCGGCAGCGTCGCTCGATGCCCTGTCGCCGCTCAAAGTGCTTGCTCGCGGCTATTCCATCGCGTACAGCGATGATGGTGTGGCTACGAGTGCCAAGACCTTTAAGCCTGGCGACGCCATTCGCGTGCGCATGGCAGACGGCAACGTGGCAGCAACGGTCGATACGGTCGAGTAGACCGCGTTTCGCAGTGATAGACCCTTAGGAAAGGAAACAGATATGGCAGAGAAGACCCCGGTCGAGCAGCTTACGTACAAGCAGGCCTCGCAGGAGCTGGAGCTCATCATCCGCAGCCTGGAGTCGGGCGATATGGAGCTTGAGGAGTCGCTCGAGAGCTACACCCGCGGCGTCGAGCTCCTCAAAAGCCTGCGCACCCGCCTGTCCGATGCCGAGCAGAAGGTCTCGGTGCTCCTTAAGGACGTCGACGGCAACGATGTGCTCGCCGACGGCGAGGCCGCCAACACCGATGATAACCTTTCGTTCTAAGCATCTCGACCAAATATAATTACCTTGGTCTGTAAGAAAGGAACCAGCTATGTGCGATTGCATCTTCTGTAAAATTGCCAACCACGAGATCCCCTCGACCGTTGTCTATGAGGACGACCAGGTCATCGCCTTCGACGACCTCAACCCGCAGGCGCCGGTCCACACGCTCGTGATCCCTAAGAAGCACTACAGCGACATCGCCGACAACGTACCCGCCGAGACCATGGGCGCCATAGCTCACGCCATCCAGGAGGTCGCCAAGGCCAAGGGTCTGGAGGACGGTTTCCGCGTCATCTCCAACAAGGGCGTCAACGCCGGCCAGACCGTCATGCACTTCCACATGCACGTCCTCGGCGGCAAAAACCTGGGCGAGAACCTCATCTGAGGACGCGTAGCCCGTCGACTTGGCTGCCTTTGGAGTAATCTATGCAGCTTTCTCAACTCGAATACCTTCAAGCGGTAGCGAACTATGGCGGCGTGCGCAAAGCAGCTCGCGCCGTTCATGTGAGTCCGCAGGCCGTTTCGTCGGCAATCAAAAAGTTGGAATCTGAGTATCAGATTGTTTTGCTCGACCGATCGGCGGGGGAGGCTGTTTTGTCTCCGGCGGGCAGAGAGCTCGCACGTCGCGCACGTATGATCCTGGCACAAGTCGACGATCTCAAAAAGTACGTTCAATCGAGGGGCGGCGGCGTTTCGCCCGATGGCCACTTTCGTCTTTACGCCCCCTGCCTTCATGGGCGGGGGCGCCTTTTTGCCGAAAGCTGGTATGACTCGTTTGAACGCTCGCACCCTCAGATTCACCTTGATGTGTGGCATCAGCCAACGGCTACATGCTTTGAATCACTTGTGCTTGGCATTTCGGATGCGGCTATCTCATTCGAGGAACCACGGGACAGCGTCCTTTCTTCAAAATATTTGGGTGAAAAGGAGCTCAAGGTTCTTTCATGCCCAGCGGGTCATCAATCTGTGGGCGCCATGACCATTCGCGAGTTACTGGGCGGCAGGCTCGCTGTTCCCATTAATTTGTCACCCTGTCTCAATGCAATCAATCAATGTCCCGAAGCCCAGCTCGTCAATTTTCGCTTCCGTGATGTTGAATACGGAAACAGGGCGCAGACTGAGTTTCTTCAAGCCGGGGGATTGATATTGAGTTTTTCTGGCTCTTCTCTCGCATCAGATGTATTGGAAGTGAGCGAGTGCTCCATTGAAGGTTCGCGTGACGTAGCCTTGCCCATCTACTTTTGCTATCGACAAAATGCCTGGACTGATCGACACCAGACGGTTTTTCTGCACCTATTGCGTCATCTTGCTTCGTGAGATTAATTGGCTTCGAGGCATCAAGTGATTATTGACGCCTTGTAACACATAGCTGACAGCTTTGCCCTCATGCTTTTCCAAGATTCCGATTTAGATTGCTGACTCTTGGAGGGCGGAGCATGAAAAACCGTACGGTTTTGCTTTATATGACGTTCGTTTTTCTGTCGAACTTTAGCACCATTTTGTATTTTCTGACGGTTTACCTTGAATTCGTCGGATTCTCGATGGTGGCGATTTCTAGCATGATGATTGCATATCAAGTGAGCAAGTTCATCCTTGAAGTTCCCACTGGCTATATTGCTGATAGGTTTGGACGAAAGACAAGCGGTCTCGTTGGCGTCGTGGGAATGCTTGGATACTACGCCGCCCTGCTTCTCGTCCGTTCTCCCCTGCTTTTAATCGGTGCGTTCGCTCTCAAGGGTTTTGCCGTTGCGTGTGTGAGCGGATCCATCGAAGCGATTTACATTGACAACGTCTCTCAGGACCAGCTCGTAAGACTTAATGTCGTTGAGCGATTTGTTTTCTATGCCTCTTATGCCATCTCCGCTTGCGTGGGCGGTTTCATTTCGTCCGTCGGTGCATATCTCATTGGTCTTTCGGCAGATATCATCGCAATGGTGTTGACGTTGGTTGTCGTTGTCTGCATTCCTGAAATGCGAAGAGGAGGCACTGCGACGACACCTGAACATGGGATTAGCCCGAAGATGATCGGTACCGCTATTGCGGGTAATGGCATTCTTCGTTCAGCGTTCATCATGGACTGTTCTCAGGCATTTGCTTTTGTCGCCCTGGAAGACTTTTTCTCACTGCTGCTTGCGTGTCGCGGAATGAATGCCGTCGCTTCGGGTGTGACCATTGCGGTCCAGCTCCTTGCCTCGGCCTCCATGGGACTTATTGTGCCCTGTGCGATTGCTCATGTCGACAAGGGCCGCTTTGCGCGTATTTGGGGCATCGTTCGCTTAGTATTGACAGCTTTGTTTTTGATCCCCCTTACTCCGGCTAATTTGCTGCCCGTGTTCTATGTGCTGCAGACGGTTGCGTACTCGTTATTTGCTCCAATTAAATACTCAATTTTTCAAAAGGCAGCCGATTCTTCGATGCGCTGTTCACTGATTTCGGTTCAAAGCCAGATGGTGGCGGTGGGTGCCGTTCTTTTCTATCTGCTCAACGCTGTGTTGAGTAGCGTTGCGGGCATTCGAGTCGTATTGCTTGTCGCGCTCGGGATTTCTTCCCTTGTGTATATCCCCGCGCTATTTCGTCTTACAAGCCAAAGGTCATGAGTATTTGGGCACCGATAACTTATATATCAACGCAATAAACCCGAGCGCGAGGGCGTTTGGGTTTATTATTGAAGCGTATGTAACCTGGCGGCGCCACACCGCCTGTTAGTAGGGAGACACATGAACGTTCTGGTCGTCAACGCAGGATCTTCGACCCTTAAGTATCAGGTCATCGATACCAAGTCCCACAAGGTGTCCGCAAAGGGCTCCTGCGAGCGCGTCTGTTTTACCGGCGGTACCTTCACCCACGCTGCCAACGGCTCCAAGAAGGTGACCGAGAACATCGAGTTCCCCGACCACAAGGTCGCCATCGAGGTCGTCCTGAAGGACCTCGAGGCCAACGGCGTCAAGATCGAGGGTATCGGCCACCGTATCGTTCAGGGCGGTTGGTACTTCGGTGATTCCTCCCTCGTCGACGAGGACGTCCTCGCCAAGATCCGCGAGGTTGCTCCGCTCGCCCCGCTGCACAATAACCCCGAGGCCAACGTTATCGAGTACTGCCTGGAGCAGTATCCCGACCTGCCCAACGTCACGGTCTATGACACCGCTTTCCACTTCAACATGCCCGAGGTCGCCAAGACTTACGCTCTGCCCAAGGATGTTTGCGACAAGCTGCACATTCGTAAGTACGGCGCCCACGGCACCAGCTACCGCTACATCTCCAAGAAGGTCGCCGAGATGACCAACGGCGGGGCCCGCAAGGTCGTCGTGTGCCACATCGGTTCCGGTGCCTCCCTGTGCGCCATCGAGGACGGCAAGTGCATGGACACCACCATGGGTCTCACCCCGCTTGACGGCGTCATGATGGGCACCCGCTGTGGCTCCATCGACCCGGCTACCGTGTGCTACCTGCAGCGCGAGGGCGGCTACACCTTCGACGAGGTTGACGAGATGATGAACAAGAAGTCCGGCCTTTTGGCTGTGACCGGTGGCAAGACCAACGATTGCCGCAATGTCGAGGAGCTCGCTGCCGCTGGCGACCCCGAGGCTCAGCTCGCCTTCGATATGTTCGTCTACAAGATTGCCGCCAAGGCTGCCGAGATGGCCACTTCTATGTGCGGTATGGACACCCTGGTCTTTACCGCCGGCATCGGCGAGCACGCTCCGGCCGTCCGCGCCGGCGTTGCCGACCGCCTGGCCTTTATGGGCGTCAAGATGGATCATGCCCGCAACGCCCTGCGTGGTGACGGCGCTTGGTGCCTGTCTGCCAAGGATTCCAAGGTCAAGATTTTCGTCATCCCCACGGACGAGGAGTTCATGATCGCTTCCGACGTCGAGCGCATCGTCAACGGCAAGTAATTGCAAGAGGGGAGGGGCTGGACGACCGAGCGCCGTTCAGCCCCTCTTTCGTCTCGTTGAGCGATATGCCTGATAGCTATTTATCAAGTTGTGATAACTTCTTATTAACATGCGGCCGCCTTAAGGGGTCTGCGCCGACCGTATTGCACTGCAAAGGAGTCTCATGAACGTACTTGTTGTCAACGCCGGCAGCTCGAGCCTTAAATATCAGCTTTTGGATACCGATACCCGCGAGGTTTTCGCCAAGGGCAACTGCGAGCGTATCGGCTCGGACATGGGCATCTTTGGCCACTCCGAGAACGGTGGTGCCAAGCAGACCGAGGAGATTCCTTTTCCCGATCATCGCTGCGCCATTGCGCGCGTGCTCGAGGAGCTCGAGAAGACCGACTTTACGATCGATGGCATCGGCCACCGTATCGTTCAGGGTGGCTGGCACTTCGATGATTCCGCGGTCGTCGACGATGAGGTCATGGCTAAGATCCTCGAGGTTGCTCCGCTCGCCCCGCTGCACAATTACGGCGAGGCCGCGGCAATCGAATATTGCCGCGAGAAGTATCCGGAGCTGCCCAACGTGGCCGTCTTCGACACCTCGTTCCACATGACCATGCCCGAGGTTGCCTACACCTATGCGCTGCCCAAGGACGTGTGCGACAAGTACCACGTGCGCAAGTACGGCGCCCACGGTACGAGCCACCGCTACGAGTGGATGATGGCCAAGGAGATTCTGGGCTCGCGCTGCCACCGCCTGCTCTCGTGCCATTTGGGCAACGGCGCCTCGCTTGCCGCCATCGAGGATGGTGTGTGCCGCGACACCACGATGGGTCTCACACCGCTCGACGGCCTGATGATGGGTACCCGTTGCGGTTCCATCGACCCGGCCACTGTGTGCTATCTGCAGCGCGAGGGCGGCTACAGTTACCAGGAAGTCGACGACATGATGAACAAGCAGTCCGGTCTGCTTGCCATCTCGGGTATCTCCAACGATGCCCGTGACATTCGTACGCGCGCTTCCGAGGGTGACGAGCGCTGCCTGCTCGCCTTCGATATGTTCGCATACAAGGCCATGCAGCAGGCTGGTTCCATGATTGCCTCCATGGCGGGCGTGGACACCATTACCTTTACCGCCGGCATCGGCGAGAATGACTGGTCGATCCGCAAGGCCTTCTGCGACTGCTTTGAGTGGCTGGGCGTGCGCATCGACAACAACAAGAACCGCGAGGCCGTGGGCAACGGCCCACAGGTCATCAGCGCCGCCGGTTCCGCCGTCACGGTCATGGTCATCCCCACCGACGAGGAATACATGATCGCCCACGACGTCGAGCGCCTGACCGCGAACAACTAGCGCTCATTTGTAATTAAACGAAAGGCCTCCAGAGCAAACGGCTTCGGAGGCCTTTTTGTTGTCAGGGGGACGGCGGCCGCACTCCGCCTTTCGGATCCAAAGTGATCGATCCCAAACGCATGTGCTCTCAGCAACGGGACCCATTCATTCAGATCCTCAGCCCCAGCTCGTAGCCAAGCCGCCGTCCACTCCAGATTCCTTAGCTGCCACGTAGCGGCAGGGACCCTACAGGGTAAAGCTCTGAAAACATTCCGCAGGACGGAGGAAGCCCCCGCCGCACGTAGTGCGCAGCGGGGGCTTCCGACATGTCCGAGGACGTTTTCAGAGCTTTACCCTGTAGGGTCCCGAGGGGATACGTCCGCTACTCAGCCATCTGAGCCTGGACGGCGGTGATGGCCACGACACCCACGATGTCGTCGGCAGAGCAGCCGCGCGACAGGTCGTTGACCGGCTTGGCGATGCCCTGCAGGATGGGGCCGTAGGCGTCAGCGCCAGCGAAGCGCTGGACCAGCTTGTAGCCGATGTTGCCTGCCTCGAGGTCGGGGAACACGAGCACGTTGGCCTTACCGGCGACGGAGGAGCCGGGAGCCTTGAGCTGGGCGACGGTGGGGACGATAGCAGCATCGAGCTGCAGGTCGCCGTCGATGGCGAGCTCGGGTGCCTTCTCCTTGCAGAACTTCACGGCCTCCTGGACCTTCTTGGCGACCTCGCCACCGGCGGAGCCCATGGTGGAGTAGGAGAGCATGGCCACGTGCGGCTCAACATTGCCCATAAAGGTGGACCAGGAGTGGGCCGAGGCGATGGCGATCTCGGAGAGCTCGTCAGAGGACGGGTTGATGTTGAGGCCGCAGTCGGCGAAGATCAGCGTACCGTCGGTGCCGAATTGCGGGGTGTCGGTGCACATCACGAAGAAGGCCGAGACCAGCTTGGTGCCCGGGGCAGTCTTGAGGATCTGCAGCGCGGGGCGCAGGGTGTCGGCGGTGGAGTGGCAGGCACCGGAGACCAGGCCGTCGGCATCGCCCATCTTGACCATCATGGTGCCAAAGTAGGTGGCGTCCATCACCTGGGCACGAGCCTGCTCGATGGTGACGCCCTTCTTGGCGCGGAGCTCGGCAAACTTCTGCGCGTACTCCTCGTGCTTCTCGGCGTTGCGCGGGTCGATGACGGTGGCGCCGGGAACATCGATCTCGTCGGGGTTGCCCAGGATGACGAGCTTTGCCAGGCCCTCCTCGATGATTTTGTTTGCCGCGACGATGGTACGCGGATCCTCGCCCTCGGGCAGGACGATCGTCTTAAGGTCGGCCTTGGCGGCAGACTTCATACGGTTTAGGAAATCGCTCATGATACTCCTTACAAGCGTTTCGCTAAGCTCCAGGCCCTCGGCTGTACACGAATAAACCCGCTGCTAGCGGGTTTACCTTTCAATAATGTACGCCGCGGTGCTTGAGCTTTCCTTGTGTGGCAAGCTCATTATAGGACGCATTAGCGCTATAATCGCTCTGATAAATATGTCTCGACGTATGTTCGAGAAAAAGCCCAGTTAAAAAGCGTGTGGCTTTTGACAAGGAGTATCGATGCAGATTACCTCAGGCCTGCCTGAAGGCTTTAATGCCGGTGCGTACGACATGATCGTTGTCGGCGCCGGTTATGCCGGTGCCGTTTGCGCCCGCCGTCTTGCCGAAACTATCGGCTATCGTGTTGCCGTTTTGGAGCGTCGCGGCCACATCGCGGGTAATGCCTACGACTGCACTGACGAGGCCGGAATCCTGGTCCACGAGTACGGTCCGCACATCTATCACACATTTAATGAGCGCGTCCATAACTTCCTGTCGCGCTTTACCAAGTGGACGGACTACCAGCACAAGGTGCTCGCCAACATCAACGGCACCCTCATGCCCGTACCCTTTAACCATGCGAGCCTCAAGCTCGCCTTTGGCGATGAGCGCGGCGAGGAGCTGTATCAGAAGCTCGTGGAGACCTTTGGCAAGGACGTCAAGGTGCCCATTATGGAGCTGCGCAAGAAGAACGACCCGGATCTTGCCGAGGTCGCCGATTATGTCTATGAGAACGTCTTTTTGCATTACACCATGAAGCAGTGGGGCCAGACGCCCGACCAGATCGACCCCTCGATCACCGGCCGCGTTCCCGTCTTTGTGGGCGATGACGATCGCTACTTCCCGCAGGCTCCTTTCCAGGGCATGCCGCAGGACGGCTATACCGCGCTGTTCGAGCATATGCTCGATCACGATCTGATCGACGTATTCTGTGACGTAGACGCCCGTGACCTCTTTGAAATCGACGAGACCACCGTCAAGATCGACGGCAAGGTCTATGGTGGCGAGATCGTCTACACCGGTCCGCTCGACGAGCTGTTCAACCTCGACCTGGGCGCGCTGCCGTACCGCACGCTCGATATGAAGTTCGAGACGCTCGATATGGATCAGTTCCAGCCCGTGGGCACCGTCAACTACACCACGAGCGAGGACTATACGCGCATTACCGAGTTCAAGAACATGACTGGTCAGGTCCTGCCCGGCAAGACCACCATCATGAAGGAGTACTCCAAGGCCTATACGCCCGGCTCGGGCGAGACGCCGTACTACGCCATCCTGGAGCCCGAGAACCGTGAGCTCTACGAGCGCTACCTTGAGCGCGTCCAGAACCTGACGAACTTCCACCCAGTGGGTCGTCTGGCCGAGTATCGTTACTACGATATGGACGCCGTGACCAATTCTGCCCTCGATCTTTCGGATGAGATTATCGCCTGCCATGCATAAAGTCATAACATTCGGTATTCCCTCGTATAACGCCGCCAAGGATATGGACCATTGCATCACCTCCATCTTGGAGGGGAGCAATTACGCCACCGATATCGAGATAATCGTGGTGGACGACGGCTCCAAGGACGAGACGGCCGCCAAGGCCGACGAGTGGGAGGCCCGTTATCCTGGAATCATCCGCGCGGTGCACCAGGAGAATGGCGGCCACGGTATCGCCGTCCTCTCGGGCCTGCGTGAGGCGCATGGTACGTACTATAAGGTCGTTGACTCGGACGACTGGCTCGACGGTGCGGCGCTTTCGACCATGCTGTCGATTCTGCGTGGCTTTGAGGAGCGCGACCAGCGCGTCGACCTGTTTATCTCGAACTACGTGTACGAGAAGGTTTACGAGGGCACGCATACCGCTATTGGCTACAAGTTTGCCCTGCCGCGCAAAAAGATTTTCTCTTGGGACCAGATCGGGCACTTCCGCCCCGATCAGAACCTGCTCATGCACAGCCTGTGCTATCGCACCGACGTACTGCGCGAGTCCAATCTGCCTATGCCGGCACACACGTTCTACGTGGATAATATCTACGCATACGTGCCGCTGCCGCGCTGCAAGACCATGTACTACGCCGACATCGACCTCTATCGCTACTTTATCGGTCGCGAGGGCCAGAGCGTCAACGAGGCTACGATGGTCAAGCGCCTGGGCCAGCAGTTCCGCGTAACGCGCATCATGATGGAATCGTTCCACCTGTACCAGGACGTTGAGTCCTCGCGTCTGCGTTCGTACATGATAGGCTACTTCACCATGATGATGGCGATTTGCTCGGTGCTCACCAAGCTTTCCGAGGAAGATTGTGCCGATGAGCGCCTGAAGACGCTGTGGAAGGACCTGAAGGAGTACGACGAGCGCATGTATCGTCGCGCTCGCTACGGCGTGGTCGGATTCTTTACCAACCTGCATGGACGGGCCGGAGACAAAACCACACTCGGCCTATACCATCTTGCCTCAAAGATCTTCAAATTCAACTAGCACAGAAATGCTCGGGTAACGGGGACCCCTGGTCCTTAACTTGCTACTTCGAACAGTCCTGCGCAAGACGGAGGCGCCACTGGCGCCTCCTTTGCGTGCGGAACTCGTATCAAGTTAAGGACCAGGGGTCCTCTGCTATGTCTCGCTTTATGTCAGCAAGCTGAATTTGAAGATCTTCGACGCGTGGTACAAAGGGGCCTGGGCTGAAAAGAATTTGGTTGGTAGTCGGTCGGAGGCGGGCGGACGTTACGTTTGTCGCGAGTTCCGCATGCAAAGAAGGCCACTTAATGTGGCCTTCGTCTTGCATAGGACTGTAGAGCAGCAAACGTAACGCCCGCCCGCCTCCGACCGACGGTCGAGTGAAGTTACTTCGCGGCGCCGGGGATGCCGTGGGAGGTTTTGGCGGTTTTGGCTCCGTTTACGATGGCGGTCTGTAGGGCCCTTACGGCGAGCATGCCCAGCAGGTCTAGGGGAACGGTGGCGCTTGTCTGAGCGTCTAGTTTGCCGCTGGCGAGGGTGTAGATGGTGTCGCCGTCGTTGGTGGTGTGTGTGGGGCGAATGGCGTGCGCATAGGCGTCTGCGGCCATTTGGGACACCTTGGTGGCCTGAGCTTTGGTGAGCTCAACGTTGGTGACGATGCAGCTGATGGTGGTATTGGTGCGGTCGAGTGGCATTTGCATGGAGCCGGCGGCGGCAAAGGCTGCGAGCTCCATGTCGACGATCTGGTCGCTATCTGCTGCGGCGCGCATGCCAGCGACCCATTCGCCGGTGAAGGGGTCGACGACATTGCCGCAGGCATTGACCGAGACCACGGCACCCACCTTAACAGGGCCGAGCGCCACGGCGGCAGCGCCTAGGCCGGCCTTCATGCAGGTGGCGGGGCCCATGAGCTTGCCCACGGTGGCACCGGTACCGGCACCTACATTGCCCTGATCGAGCGTGGTGGGGGTGTTGTCGAGTGCCTCGCGCACGGCGGCGATGCCGGCCTCTATGTCGGGGCGAACGGTGGGGTTACCAAAGGCGAGGTCGAAAATGCAGCTGGAGCACACGATGGGCACCTGCGTGGGGCCGACGGGAAGGCCGATGCCGCGGCTCTCGAGCTCGCGGGCGA
>URUI01000017.1 GCA_900551015.1 uncultured Collinsella sp. | reverse complement strand
TGGCCCCCATGCTGGACCAGAGCGGCGTTTCCACCGCAACTGCCTGCACTGCCGCCAGCTGCTGCGCCAGCGCCAGTCCCCGCGCCGTGAACGCAATGTACGCGCAGGTCATCGGTCCGTCCCCCTGCGGAACTCCGTTGTGAACGCCGGGTCGTACAGCTTGCTGCGGTCATACTGTGCGGCCAAAAAGTCCCCGACGACGATGAGCGCCGTCTTGGTGATGCCCGCCGCGCGGGTGCTCTCGGCCAGCGTTCCGACGGTGCAATGTACAATTTTCTGTTCCGGCCACGTTGCCTTGTAGACAACGGCGGCAGGGGTCGCGGCGGTGTACGCGCCCTGCAGAAGCGCGTCCTGCACTCTGTCGATCAGGCCGATGGAGAGGAAAATGACCATCGTCGCCCCGTGGGCGGCCAGCGCGGCCAACCGCTCACCTTCGGGCACAGGGGTACGGCCCTCCATGCGGGTGATGATGACGGTCTGGCTGACGCCGGGCAGCGTGTACTCGGCGTTCAGCGCCGCCGCCGCACCGCAGAAGCTCGACACGCCGGGCGTATCGTCGTAGGCGATGCCCATGGCGTCCAGCGCGTCCATCTGTTCCCGGATCGCACCGTACAGGCAGGGGTCGCCCGTGTGCAGGCGCACCACTTCCTCGCCCCGCGCATCTGCCGCGCACATCACGTCGAGCACTTCCTCCAAGGTCATGTGCGCGCTGTCGTAGACGACGCAGGATTCCTTGCACTCGGCGAGCAGCTCGGGGTTCACAAGGCTCCCCGCCCAAACGACCACGTCGGCCGCGCGTAGAAGCCGCGCCCCGCGCAGCGTGATAAGGTCGGCGGCGCCCGAACCTGCGCCAACGATATGAATCATCCGAGCCTTCCCTTCCCGTTTCTCATCGCAACCGTTTACGCCGCCCTTCGCGCAGCGGGCAAGACACGGCGCCCGCAGCGGCAATCGGCGCAAATACGTAGGCAGGAGGCGCAATGCCGCCCGCCCTGGCTTTGACACGCCCACAAACGCCCATTATCATAGTGGTAGTTTCGGCAACGAGCATATGACAATCGAATAAAAGGAAACGACCGGCGCGGTGCCCACACAGTCCGCGCTGGCTTGCGGAGGGAACCAGGTGGGAATCCTGGGCAAGGGACATTACTGTGTAGGACGCGCGGGCGAACCGCCTCGCGCCCCAAGCCAGACTGCTTCGCCTTTTCCTCACGGCATCGCCGTGGCGTTAGCTCCTTGTGAACCCCGAGGAGTGCGCTTCCCTTTCGAATGCAAGAAACAGGCGCGCTATCCCTTTGCGGACGAGCGCGCTTTTCTTTCGCTTGTGCCGATAAGCAACTGTCGCCGGGGGACCGGCAAACCGAGGAAAGGGAAAACCATGTCCGACCAGATGTCACGCCGCGGCTTCATGGGCGCCGCAGCAACCGGAGCCGTCGCGCTCGCCGGAGTCGCGCTCGCGGGCTGCTCCAGCACCTCCGCGAGTTCCGAGAAATCGAGCGAAAAGGAGATGGCCGTGAAGCCGGTCATCCTCGTCACGAGCTTCGGCACGAGCTACAACGACTCGCGCCACATCACCATCGGCGCCATCGAAGACGCTATCCGCGAGAAGTACTGGCAGGACTACGACATCCGCCGCGCCTTCACCGCGCAGATCATCATCGACAAGCTGAAGAAGCGCGACGGCATCACGATCGACAACATGACCGAGGCGCTCGACCGCTGCGTGGAAGACGGCGTGAAGGAAATCATCGTGCAGCCGACGCATCTCATGGCTGGCCTGGAATACGCCGACGTGAAAGACGAGCTCGACAAGTACGCCGACAAGTTCGACAAGATCTCGCTCGGCGACCCGCTGCTCACCTCCGACGACGACTACAAGAAGGTGGCCGCAGCCATTAAGGAGAACATGGCGTCCTTCGACGACGGCAAGACGGCGCTGTGCCTCATGGGCCACGGCACCGAAGCCGATTCCAACGCCGACTATGCCAAGATGCAGGAAGTGTTCAAGAACGAGGGCTTGACGCAGTTCTTCGTCGGCACCGTCGAGGCTGAACCGACCTGCGAGGATGTTATCGCCGCTGCGAGCGCCGCAGGGTACAAGAAGGCCGTGCTCGCGCCGTTCATGGTGGTCGCGGGCGACCACGCGAACAACGATATGGCAGACGAGACCGACCCCGACAGCTGGGCTGCGAAGTTCGTGGCCGCCGGCTTCGAAGTGACGTGCCTGCTCCAGGGTCTGGGACAGAACGCCGCGGTCGACGACATCTACGTCTCGCACGTGGACGACGCCATCGCCAAGCTGTAAACTCGCCGCGCACGGGGGCGCCGGTCACGTCCCCGTGCAACGGGCATGCGCCTTCCCCGACCGACGGCGCATGCCCGTTGCATTCGCATCCCGCCCGCCCACCGCACGGCGCGGGCGGTAGAAGCGATTGAAAGGAACCCCTCCATGTTGAAGAAAACCCTCGTCTTCGCCCTGTCGGCGGCGCTTCTCGCGTTCTCGCTCGCCGGCTGCGCCGGAAATTCAAGCGACAGCGCAAAGGCAAGCAATACCGATTCCCAGGAAAAGACCGAGCAGGCGGCCGATGCGACCGAGGGTGCAAGCGCTGCCCCCATCACCGCCGACAAGGTGGCCGACGGCACCTATCCGATCACCGTAGATTCCAGCTCGAACATGTTCAGGATTGTGGACGCCCAGCTCATCGTGGAAAACGGCTCCATGCACTGCGTGATGACGCTTTCCGGCACGGGCTACGGCAAGCTCTTCATGGGCACGGGCGACGAGGCTGCCGCCGCGAGCGAGGCCGACTTCATCCCCTATGTGGAAAACGCGGAAGGCAAGTACACCTACGACGTGCCCGTTGATGCGCTCGACGAGGACACCGCCTGTGCCGCGTGGAGTATTAGAAAAGAGCAGTGGTACGACCGCACGCTTGTGTTCGAATCCGCCGGCGTCGATCTGCGCGCCGACGCACTGAAGTAACGCCATGCGGTCGATTCTCCCCAAGGGGGAAAACAGGAAGCGCCACAGCATCGCGGCGCGCGCGATCACCTGCGTTCTCGTCGCCCTGCTCGCGCTTCCCTTCGCGGGGTGCAGTGCGAGCCCGAACGCGACCGGTGGCACGGCGCGCTCTCAGGAATACACTGTGAGTGTCTCGCTTTCCGGTGGGTCAGGGCGCGCAAGCATCGCCTCACCCACCACAATTGTGAAGGATGGCGACACCTACACCGCGACCATCACCTGGTCGAGTTCGAACTACGACAAGATGACCGTCGACGGCGTGGACTACGCGCCCGTAAACGACGGCGGCAACTCCACGTTCGAGATACCCGTCACGCTCGACGAGGACATCGCCGTGTCGGCCGAGACCGTCGCCATGTCGACGCCGCACACCATCGACTACACGATCCACTTCGACTCATCCACCATGAAGGAGAAATCGGGCGACGATGCAAGCGGCGGCTCCCCTGCAGGAACGGCTTCAAGCGCCGCGGCCGACTTCCACAACGCCGATTTGGGCTGCGGCTGGGAGCCGACGGGGGCGCTTCAGCTTGAATACGCCGAGCACTTCACTGTCGACGAGTTCGAAGGCGGTCTGCGGCTTATCTGCGTTTCGAATGGGGAGCGTTTCCTCGTGGTGCCGCAAGATGCGAAGGTACCTGATGGGTTGAGCTCCGACATCGCGGTCATAAGGCGCCCCGCCGACAAGGTGTACCTCGTGTCGTCGGCGACGATGTGCCTGGTCGACGCGCTCGATGCGAACGACAATATCATCATGTCGGGCACGAAGGCCGACGATTGCTCGGTCGCAGGCTTCAAAAGCGCGCTCGAAAGTGGGGCGATCGCCTACGGCGGCAAGTACAGCGCGCCCGACTACGAGCGAATATCGGCCTCGGGCTGCACGCTCGCCATCGAGAACACCATGATCAACCACACGCCCGATGTGAAGGAAAAGCTGCAGAAGCTCGGGCTCGTCGTGCTCACCGAACAGTCGTCGAGCGAGCCCGAAGCACTCGGGCGCGTCGAGTGGATTAAGCTTTTCGGCGTCCTGTTCGACAAGGAAGACGAGGCCGCGCACCTGTTCAACGAGCAGAAGGCCCGCGTCGAGCAAACGTCGGGGCTCGCGTCGTCAGGTAAAACCGTGGCGTATTTCTACATTAACTCGAACGGGGCCGCCGTCACGCGGCGGGCGGGCGACTACGTGGCGCAGATGATCGAGCTTGCAGGCGGCAGCTACGCGCTCGATGACGCGCAGGCGTCGTCGACGTCAGGTTCGTCAGTAACGCTCGAAATGGAGCGCTTCTACGCGACGGCGAAGGATGCCGACATCATCGTCTACAACGGCACCATCGACGAGTCAGTTACCACCTTGAACGACTTCGTAGGCAAAAACGCGCTATTGTCGCAGTTCAAAGCCGTGAAGAACGGCAACGTCTGGGTCACAAGCGCCGACATGTACCAGCAGATGACTTCTACCGCCGACATTATCGACGAGCTGCACGGGGCGTTCACCGGCAATGACGCGAGCGACTTCCATTATCTGAGGAAGCTCGGTTAGCGCCATGAGAAGCCGGCTTTCCATGGCATACGACGAATCGGGGCGCGCCGCGCGGTGTCGCGTCGTGACGGCGCTGCTCGCTGTTGCCCTCATCGTGCTCGTCGGGGCCAACCTGTGCATCGGGAGCGTGCTCGTGCCCGCAGACCACATCCCCGGCATCCTTTCGGGCGGCGCGGCCAATTTCATGGAAAGCCAGGTCATCTGGGAGATTCGCCTGCCGCGCGTGCTTTCAGCCGTGCTTCTCGGCGGGGCACTTTCGCTCTCCGGGTTCCTGCTGCAGACGTTTTTCAACAACCCCATCGCCGACCCGTTCATCTTGGGCGTCTCCTCGGGCGCAAAGTTCGTCGTCGCGCTTACGATGATCGTACTTCTGGGCGCGAACCAGGCCATGTCCTCGCCGGCCATGGTGGCCGCAGCGTTTCTGGGCTCGCTTATCACCATCGGCTTCGTGCTCCTCATCGCACGGCGCATAAGTTCCATGGCCATGCTCATCGTGGCGGGCGTCATGGTGGGATACATCTGCTCGGCGGCGACGAACTTCCTCATCGCCTTCGCCGACGACCAGTCCATCGTGAACCTGCACAACTGGTCTTTGGGTAGCTTCTCGGGTTCGAGCTGGGACGACGTTGCGGTCATCGCGGTCGTGGTGATCACCGTGAGCGCATGCGTATTCGCGATATCGAAGCCCCTTTCCGCCTTCCAGCTGGGAGAAGCCTACGCGAAAAGCGTCGGCGTGAACGTCGCACGCTTCCGCGTGGTGCTCGTCCTTCTAGCGAGCATGCTCTCCGCCTGCGTGACCGCGTTCGCTGGTCCGGTGTCGTTCGTAGGCATCGCGGTTCCGCATCTCGTGAAGTCGGCGCTAAAGTCGTCGAAACCCATCCGCGTGATTCCTGCGTGCTTCTTGGGAGGCGCCATCTTCTGCGCGGGCTGCGATTTGATCGCACGCACGCTGTTCTCTCCCGTCGAGCTTTCCATCAGCGCCGTCACCGCCATCTTCGGCGCGCCGGTGGTTATCGCGCTCATGTTGAAGAAGCGGGTGAGGTAGATGGGGGAATTCGTGCCGCGGCCCAAAAAACTCGGAGGGAACATTCCATGCTTAGACAGTCCTGAGCTCGCACGAAAGCGCCAGAAGGCACTTTCGGCTCGTGCGGAACTGCGCGCGGAACGACTCCTCCGAGCGGAGTCGAACCTCGAAGCCCCGGTCGAAACGCAGGCTGACGGAGTTCCGCTTTTCCGCATAAGCGACCTGTCGGCGGGCTACGACAAGAAGGTCGTAGTCGGAGGCGTCGATCTGGAGGTTCGCGCGGGCGACGTTGTGGCGCTCATCGGGCCGAACGGCTCGGGCAAGTCGACCATCTTGAAAACCATCACACGCCATCTGGCACCGCTTGCCGGCGCGGTCGAGTTCGACGGGCGGGAGATTTCCCGATGGAAGACGGCGGAGTTTGCAAGGAACCTTGCCGTTATGCTGACAGATCGCCCCCGGACCGAGCTCCTCACCTGCCGCGATGTCGTAGAGGCGGGAAGGCATCCCTACACCGGGCGAATGGGCACACTCTCGCCCGACGACCATAGTCGGGTCGACGAGGCCATGAAAACCGCACATGTGGAAGAGCTCGCCGAGCGCGACTTCATGCAGATAAGCGACGGGCAACGCCAGCGCGTCATGCTCGCACGCGCCATCGCGCAGGATCCGCGTGTGCTCGTGCTCGACGAGCCCACGTCGTATCTCGATATCCGCTACCAGATCGACCTGCTGCGAATACTTCGCCACCTTGCGAAATCGCGGAATGTGGCTGTCATCATGTCCATCCACGAACTCGAGCTCGCGCAGAAAAGCGCCGACAAGGTGATTTGCGTGAAGGACGGCCGGGTCTTCCGTGCCGGCGCACCCGAGGACATATTCACGCGCGAGACGATTGGCGAGCTCTACGGCCTTCAACATGGCACTTTCAACGAGCGCTTCGGCAGCGTGGAAATTGGACGCCCGCACGGCGATGCGCACACGTTCGTCATCGCCGGCGCAGGTACGGGGTCGGCTGTGTTTCGCCAGCTCATCCGGCAGGGCAAGGCGTTCTACGCGGGCGTTCTGCACGAAGGGGACATCGACTGCGAGCTCGCGCGCGACCTGGCGGCGGAATGCGTGGCCGAGCGCGCCTTCGAGCCGATCGGGGATAAAACCATAGCCCGCGCCAAAGAGCTCCTCGTCCACTGCGCGCGTCTTATCGTGTGCCCCGCCGCCTTCGGCACCATAAACGCCCGCAACGTAGAGCTCGTCGAGTTCGCACGATCGCATGGTATCGAGGTCATGCAAGCGTGCGAAGGCGCATCGGAGGATTCCCAATTGAAGTGGGAAGGATAAACTGGACTTTCTTTTAAGGATCCTCAGGCTACAGCTCCTACGCGGCGAGGTCTACAAGGCGCCGGAGAACTTCATGAACAGGAATTTCCACGCCGACGAGCCCAATTAGGCCTAATCCAAGCGAGATTCCAGACTCGACAGGCCATTGAGAGTCAGGTCGTTGGCGACCTCCGAGACGCGCTCGATAGGAACCGAGTCGTCAGACAGCGCCCATGTGCGATAGATTCCGATAATACCCGACAGCAAAAACGCCAGATAGTAGTCGAACATCTCGTCCTTGAGACCGTGGGGCAGCAGATCGCGCTCGGCAATCTCGTGCTCGAGCGGCGCACGAAGACGAGCCATAAAATCATCGAGCGGAATGTTCTCGATCAGCTGACGATTGAGCACCAGGTTGTTGCACAGCGCCTCGTTAACGGTTTTAAAGAAGGTCGCCGCCGCGCCCAGGGCGCGCTCGTTGGTGTCACCGTCCATGGAAGCAAGCGTTTTCTCGACCGAGTCGACAATCATCTCCACCACATCGACGGCAATGGCATCGAGCAAGCCATCAACCATACCAAAGTGCACGTAGAAGGTCTTACGATCGACATTTGCCTCACGCGCGATGGCACTCACGGTAATATCGGCAAGCGGTTTATCCATCAGCAGGCGCTCAAACGCAGAAAGGATGGCATTGCGGCTGCGAACGATGCGGCGGTCGAGGCGCGGCTTGCTGGTGTCCATGGACGTGTCCCTTCGGAATGTGAGCATTCATCAACAGATGAGAGTTAATCTACGTAAGAGGATTATCCCCCATACAGCTCAAATATGCCCCGCATCATGAAGAACGCACGACTGCCCTACCGCGACTTAGGGTGCTTCTTCTTATTGAGCGCCGACGGAGATACGCGGATACCGTCGCCCGTCTGGCGCACATAGGCTTTATGAGCCGGCTTAGCGGTCCCAGAAGCCTTCTGAGCGTGCTTCCTGGGATCAACGGTAACAGCATTCGTGGGGTGCGGCTTAGTGGGCGCAGAGGGCGTCTGAGGCTCGCGGCCGAGCTTGCGCATCACGCGATCCCAGCGCGCATGGATACTCTCGTTGTGAGCGCTCTTAAGGCCCAGCAGGGGCGCGGCCAAAATCGTCGGGGCGATAAACGTAATGAGGCGCCACAGCAGATAACCGGCGGTCGACGCCGATCCAAAGAAATGACCCAGGAACAGCGCGAAGCCACCCTCGGCACCGCCGGTGCCACCGGGCAGGGGAACAGCAGAGCTCAGGAGCTGAACAAAGGCGCTCGCGGCCATGACCGAGAAAAAGTCGACTTCGTGGTGGCCAAAGGCAAGCATCAGGAAATACGGCACGAGGTAGAAAAACGCGAGCTGCAACATGGTGATGACCACCGTGAGCAGCATGGACGAAAAGTGGCCGGCTGAAAGCTTGAACTTCTCGGAGAAAGAGTAGATTTCGCCGTCGACAAACGTACGCCACCCTTCGATCTTGGTGGCCGAGACGCCCATTCGCTCGAGCCAATTAATGATGCAGTGCGCGACGCGCGTGACGGTCTTGGGCATGAGCGCGACGGCAAAGATGCCAAGCAAGATGCAGCAGTGGCCGCCAAAGCTAAAGACGCACAGCAGCGTCATGTCGCCATAACGCTCGGCGAAAAACGGCATGCGGGCAAGCAGCAGAATGGCGCCCCAGGCAACGAGGCCAAACTGATACACGATAAAGCGCGTGAACTGCGTGGCACCGGCCTCGCCGACATTTTGGCCTGCCTTGGTCAGGCGGTAAATCTGGGCGGGCGTAGAGCCCATCATCATGGGCGTCAGGTTGCCAAAGAAGATACCGCTCGCCTCGACCGAGATCAGGTCGCGAATGCCGACGGGCGAATTGGGATCGAGCCAGACGGCGATCGCATAGGCAACGATGCCAAAGAACAGGTACAGGAACATGCAAAAGCATGCAGCAACGAGCCACGGCGCCTGAACGCTCGACATGGCAGCCCAGAACTGTCCCATCTGACCGGTCACAATCAGATAAACGATATAGCCAACCAGCACGACGCCGATAAAAATGGCACCGCGGCGTGCACCCTTGTTGTCATCGCCGCCCGAGGCCTCAACCTCGACCTGGGGCTTAGATGTATGCTGAGAGGACTCCGTCATGAGGCTCCTTCTGACCGTCCAAATATCTTGCATATTGTACCCGCAAGGGCCACAAGCAGAACGTAAAGCTATGGGCCAAATGGGAATTGCAGATGGTTTGCTCGGAAATAAAAAACCCGGCCTTCCATGGGAAGACCGGGTATCAGATGCGTGGTAGCCCGTACCAGATTCGAACTGGTGATCTCCGCCTTGAGAGGGCGGCGTCCTAAACCGCTAGACGAACGGGCCACATGACATCTGCACTGCCGTGCTGCGAGGACATATATTACGGGACAAAAAACATCAGCGCAAGAAGAAATTCCAAATTGCCGAAAAAATTGTCGGCAGGTTATGGAACGCGCAGGTAAACTGGGTAGCTAATTCAAGTTGAGATGGACCAAAAGAGCTTCGCGCTCGTTGGAAATGTTGTCTTCGATCACGGCGTCGAGGGCGGAGTTGAGTAGCTGGCCTAGCTCGGGCCCCGGCTTCACACCGGCGCGGATCAGGTCGCCGCCGTTAATGGCGAGCATCTTGAGCGTATAGGGCTCCCCCGCCTTCAGCAGCTCGTGCGCCATCGCGCGCATCTCCTCAATCGTCTCGACGTAATAGAAGCACGACGGGGCCTTACCAAGTGTGTCAGCACGCTTAAGATCCATGAGCTCGTCCATCAGACGCGGCGTGTCGACGCCCTCGCCCGAAAGCGCGCGCATCATATTGAGCAGGCAGGAGCGCTCGGGGCGCAGCGGCTTGTCATGGTATTTGATGAGCAGGCACACATCGCGCACCAAATCGTGCGAGAGCGCCAGGCGATCCATAATGACGCGCGCCTTCTTGGCGCCGAGCTCGGGATGACCGTAGAAGTGGCCGCTGCCGGCGTGATCGACCGTAAAGCAATCGGGCTTGGAGACGTCATGCAAAAACGCTGCCCACATTAAGCTCGGCGAAGGCGCCACGCCATCGCACAGCGCCAGCTCCCCTGCCACCGTCAGCACGCGGGCGATATGTTCGTAGACGTTAAACGCATGATAGACACTGCGCTGGTCAAACCCACGAGCCGGCGCAAGCTCGGGCACGGCGGCGCAGATGAGCTCGGGGTAGCGCAGCATCGCGTCTCCCCCGTGGCCGGTCGATAGAATGCCCTCGAGCTCAATACCCACGCGCTCGCGCGCCACGGCATCGAGCAGCGGCGCGCACTCGGCAAGGGCACACTTGGTCTCGGGCTCAATCACAAAGTCCAGGCGGCAGGCAAAACGCACCGCACGCAACATGCGCAGGGCATCCTCGTTAAAGCGGCGCTTGGGATCTCCGACGGCACAAATCAGCTTGCGGTCTAGGTCGCCCTGGCCATCGTAGCGGTCGACAAGGCCGCGCTCGGGATGCCACGCCATGGCATTGACGGTAAAGTCGCGGCGCGCCAGATCGTCCTCAAGCGAAGCGGCGCGCTCCACACTCTGAGGATGACGACCGTCGGTATAGAAGCCGTCCAGGCGATAGGTGGTGACCTCAATGCGCTCGCCATCGCAAATAGCCGTAATGCCGCCAAATTTAATGCCCGACTCAACTACCGCAATGCCGGCGGCCTCGAGTGCCGCCTTGGACTCCAGCCACAGGCCGCTGCAGCACATGTCGACATCGTGGCTGGGGCATCCCATCAGCGCATCACGTACCCAACCACCCACGTACCAAGCCTCAAGACCTGCTGCCTCAAGCGCACGCAGGACACGGATAGAGGCATCGGTCGGCTGCGTACCGTTGAGCGAAACATTGCACATGCCTATGGCCTCCTGCGACTATCAAATTGGCTATCGATTGCGTCTGCAAGAAGTCTAGCAAGAAACAGCCTCCACTGCACACACAAGTCCGATAAACAAAAACGCATCCGTCCTGGTCTAAGACGGATGCGAAATAATTGAACTATTCAGGCAAGGTGCCGGAACTAGCAAACCTGACGGATTGCAATACCCTTCTGATACTCATCGACCTTG
The DNA here is from genome assembly GCA_900551015.1 of uncultured Collinsella sp. Classification (GTDB taxonomy): domain Bacteria; phylum Actinomycetota; class Coriobacteriia; order Coriobacteriales; family Coriobacteriaceae; genus Collinsella. The sequence goes on along the minus strand of URUI01000017.1, from coordinate 21,439 downwards.
GCGAAGTCGCCCAGACCGGGGCACTCGACCACGTTAGCGCCGGTGGCCATCGAGAGACGCAGGGCGTCCTCGACGCGCTCCGGGGCGTCGTGCCACACGGACAGGAAGGCGGCCAGCGAAGAATCGCCGGCGCACACCGTCGACAGCAGCTTAACCTCAAAAGTACGGTTGGCAAACCAGATGTGCTCGCCGTTGGAGAAGTACGCACCGGCGCCGCCGAGCGTCAGCAGCACGTTCTTAGCGCCCTTGGCGTGCAGCTCGGCCATGGCACCCTTGACGGACTCATCGTCGCCGCCGCTTACCTTAATGCCAAAGATATCGAGCAGCTCGTCGTCATTGGGCTTAATCAGCAGCGGCTCCATGGCAATGAGGTCTGCCAGCTGATGGCTCGAGATATCGAGCACGAACTCGGCCCCCTTGGCCTTGACGCGGCGCAGGACCTCGGCCAGGAAGCCCTCGGAAGTGTTGGGAGGCAGCGAGCCGCTGATGACCAGGCAGGTCATGTCATCGAGCGAATCGATGAGCTCAAACATCTCCCGCTCGTTGGCCTCGTTGATGGCGGCACCGGCGTTGACCATGTTGTACTCGGTGTCGGGACCAGCGTTGAGAAAGACGTTGACACGCGTGATGCCGTCGGTCCACACGGGCTTGACGGGCACGCCCAGGGCCTCGGCGCCCTTAACGATAAACTCGCCCGAGAAACCGGCGAAAAAGCCCAGGATCGTGGTGTCGACGCCGTAGTGGTCGAGCGTAAACGAGACGTTGAGGCCCTTGCCGTTGGGCGTGTAGACGGCGTTACGGGTACGCGTGACGGTGTTGGCAGCAAGACCGTCGCAGGTGATGTTGTAGTCAATGGCGGGATTTGCAGTGAGCGTGTAAATCATGAATGTTCCTTTCACAAGGCAACGTGTTAATGAAAGTATATTCCACGCATCGGTAAAAGGCTAGGACAACTCGGTGAACGGTGTGGAAGCGATGAAGTACGGAAGGACTCCTCTCCCCCGTGGCGGAACAAAAAGGCGCCCCAGCCGAAACCGGGGCGCCGCATGCGCACGAATATGTCGCGTTTCGATTACTGACGATCGAGCTTGCGGACAGCAACGCGCTTGCTGTACTCGTCAACGTGACCGAAGTCGCCGATGCCGACGGACTCAGCGACGTTGGCGCCGGTGGCCATAGCGAGCTTCATGGCCTCCTCGACGTTGTCGCGATCCCTGTACCACTTGTGCAGGAACGCAGCGAGGGTACAGTCGCCGGCGCAGACGGAAGAGACCAGCTTGATGTTGAACTCACGCTTGGCATACCAAATGTCCTCGCCGTTGGAGAAGTAGGCGTCGCCACGGCTACCACGGGTGAGCAGCACGTTCTGAACGCCCGCGTCGTGAGCCATCTTCATGGCAACGCGGACCTCGTCATCAGTGTCGACCGGCACGCCGAAGATAGCCTTCATCTCGTGATGGTTCGGCTTGATGAGCAGCGGCTTCTTGTGAGCGAGCTCCTTGAGCTTGTCGGAGGACAGGTCCAGGACGACATCGGCGCCACGGGCCTGAGCGTGCTCCATGACCTGAGCCAGGAAGTCGGGCGTAGCTTTGGGAGGCACGGAGCCAGAGACGATCAGGCACTCAAGATCGCCCGCGGTGTCCAGGATGTTGTAGAGCTCCTCCTGGTGCTGCGGCGTAATAGGAGCACCGGGGTTGAGGATGCCGTACTCGTGCTGGCCATCGTTGACGTAGGTGTTGATACGCGTGATGCCGTCGGTCCAGACCGGGCGGCACAGGCAACCCAGGTTCATGACCTCCTCGACGATAAACTTGCCCGTGAAGCCAGCGAAGAAGCCGAGCGCGACGGTGTCGACGCCCATCTTCTTAAAGGCGAAGGACACGTCGAGGCCCTTGCCGTTAGCCGTGTAGCTGGCCGAGCCGGTGCGGACGTTCTCATCGGGCTCGAGCGGAGAGCTCGAAACCGTCATGTCGACAGCCGGGTTAGCGGTTAGCGTGTAGAACATTTACAGTACCCCCTGTATATGTGAGGGCCGCGTGATTGGCCCATTCCAACCACGCGGTTACCTCTGATACCAAATTAGCGAGCAGCAGACTCGAGCAGCGCCTTGACCTCGGCGGCAGTGTTGCAGGCGAGTGCCTTCTCGGCGAGCTCGTCACACTCGGCCTTGGTCCACTGGCTGATGGTCTTGCGGGCGCGCAGGATGGACGGAGCGCTCATCGAGAACTCCTCCAGGCCCCAGCTGATCAGCAGCGGCTCAAGCAGCGGATCGGCAGCGGCCTCGCCGCACATGCCGACCATGATACCGGCCTTCACGCCGCTCTCGATGATGTTCTTGAGCGAGCGGAGCACGGCGGGATAGTACACCTGGTACAGGTTGGAGATGGTGTCGTTGCCACGGTCGGCGCACATGGTGTAGCCGATGAGGTCGTTGGTGCCGATAGAGAAGAAGTCGGCGACCTCGGCCAGACGGTCAGCGAGCAGCGAGGCGGCAGGCGTCTCGACCATAATGCCGACCTCGATGTTCTCGTTGAACTTGCGACCCTCTTCGGTCAGCTCGGCCTTGCACTGCTCGACGAGCTCCTTGACGGCCACGACCTCCTCGACGCAGGTGACGAGCGGGATCATGATCTTGACGTCACCAAAGGCGCTGGCGCGCAGCAGGGCGCGGAGCTGAACCTTGTACTGGTCGGGATTGGCCAGGCAGTAACGCACGGCGCGGAAGCCCATGAAGGGGTTCTCTTCCTTGACCATGTGCAGATACGGAATCTCCTTGTCGCCGCCCACATCGAGCGTGCGGATGATGACCGGAGCACCCTTGAGCGCGCTGGCGACCTTACGATAGGCGTTGAACTGCTCCTCCTCGGAAGGAAGCTCAGCAGAGTCCATGAACAGGAACTCGGAGCGGAACAGACCGATAGCCTCGGCGTCGTGATCGAGCGCGTTGGGCACGTCATCGGGGTTACCGATGTTGCAGGCGATGATCTTCTTGATGCCATCGGCAGTCACGGACGGCTTGCCACGGAAGGCCTCGAGGGCTGCCTTCTCGGCAGCGAAGGCCTCGGCCTTGGCGGTGTAGGCAGCGAGCGTCTCCTCGTCGGGATCGGCCTCGACGATACCCTTGCCACCGTCGACGACAACGGTCATACCGTTGCGCAACGCGGTGCAGCTGTTGGAAACCGAAAGGACAGCCGGGATCTCGAGGGCGCGCGCAATGATCGCGGAGTGCGACGTGCGGCCACCGGTCTCGGTGACGATACCGGCAACGTGGGCCTTATCGATCGTGGCGGTCATGGACGGCGTGAGGTCGTGCACGACAACGACGGTATTCTCGGGCAGGACGGAGAGGTCGACGACCTCCTTGCCCAGCAGCTCGGCCAGAATACCGGTGCGGATGTCGGCGATGTCGGCCGCGCGCAGACGGAACATCTCGTCGTCCATGGACAGGAACATGTTCTCGAACATGGTCGAGGTGTCCATGAGCGCCTGCTCGGCGCAGGTGCCGCCGTCAATGGCGGCGTTGATGGCGTCGGTCATGCCCGGGTCCTGAGCCAGGACAATGTGTCCGCTCATGATCTCGGCCTCGGCCTCGCCCACCGTCTCCTTCATGTGGTCGGCCTGAGCCTGGGTCTTCTCGCAGAAGACCGAAAGAGCGGACTGATAGCGCTCCTTCTCTGCTGCCGAATCAGCAACCTCGTGCGGCTCAAACGTCAAGTCGGGATCGACGGCGACCATGACGGTGCCGATACCGATGCCCTCGGAAGCGTTGACTCCCTGATACATTCCCATTCCTCTCTCCGTGTCATGTGATAAAGCGTTTTGCCATATCCATGACAAAAGAGCGCAGCTACCTTAAGACAGGTCACTGCGCCCCCAAATATGAACTTAGTTGTTCAACATGCGACCCGTTTGAGTTCTACTCGCCAAGACCGCTCTTGATGAGCTCGATGGCAGCAGCCAGAGCCTCGGCCTCGTCGGCGCCGTCGCACTTGACCTCGACCTCGGTGCCGCAGGGGATACCAGCAGCCATGAGGGCCATCGGGGACTTACCGTTGACCTCCTTCTCGGGGGTGACGACCGTCACGTCGCAGGCGTACTTGCCCATGGTGGAGGCGAAGAGACCAGCCGGACGCATGTGAAGACCCTGCGGATTAACGAGGGTAGCCTTCTCAGAAACCATAATTGACTCCTTTTTGTGTTTAACCCCTGTCATGTATGCGGCAGGAGTCAGATTCACGACGTTGTTTATATTAACTCACATCAAACGGTTTTTCATTATGTTTCGCACGAATTGTTGGACAGTTGTCTGTTCTGTCCGCTTGCTCGCCCCGGACCCCGCGCGCGGGGGCCATGAGATTTCCTGCTCTACAGTCCTGCTCGCACGAAGAGCACATTAAGTGCTCTTCGGCTCGTGCGGAACTCGCGATAAATCTCATGGCCCCCGCGCGCGGGGTCCGGGGCGAGCAAACTGCGGAAACTCGGTCAGTCCAAAGTAATATCGTGCGAACGGAATTCTGGCTGATGACTTGTTCGCGACAAAGACTCGATAGGCAGCCCACTCTATGCCCTTTTGTAAGTTGCGGTGAAATAGGGACTGAATTTGGGGTTGAATCGTTTAAACAGTCCCCATTTCACCGCAACTTATGGGAGGGCATAGAAAAAGGCGGGGGCTCCTGGTGGAGTCCTCGCCTTTGTTACAGGGGGCGATGTTATTCGCGTACTGTGGGATTAGACCAGGCGGGCGTTGATCGTCTTGGCGATCTCGGCGGCGTCGGTGGAACCCTTGACGGTGCCACGGAAGTCCTCGTCCATGAGCGCCTCGGCGACCTTGGACAGGATCTTGAGGTGCGTGGTGCCAGCCTGTGCACCGGGGATGAGCAGGGCGATAGCCACGTTGACGGGAGCGCCGTCCATGGTGTCCCAACCGGTCACGCCGGATTCGTCCTTAACGACGATGACGGCGGCCTCGGTAATGGCGTCGGACTTGGCATGCGGGATGGCGAAGCCCTCCATCATGCCCGTGGTGCCCTCGGCCTCGCGGGCCAGGAAGGCGTTCATCACGGCGTCGGCGTCGCTTGCGATACCGGCCTTGACGGCCTGGTTGGAAACGAAGCTCAGAGCCTCGTCACGAGAAGCGAAGTCCTCGGCGACAAAGACATTCTCGACCTTCACGAAGTCGGCAGCCTCGGCCTTGGGGGCCTCGACGGCAGCGGCCTTGGGAGCCTCAACCGGCTTGGCTGCAGGAGCGGCCTTCTGGTTCTTCTCGAAGTCGTACTTCTTGAAGGCCACGAACAGGATGCCACCGACCACAGCGCCGATGAGGATCGCGAGGACCCACAGCGGACCGTTCTCGACAACGGGCAGGACCAGGAAGCCACCGTGAGGCGCCGGATCGTGAACGTTGAACATAATGGTCAGGATCGAAGCGATAGAGGAACCAAGCATCATGATGGGCATGACGGGCCAGATGTTCTTGGTCATGAACGGAATGGCGCCCTCGGTGATGTGGGTGCAACCAAGGATGAGGTTGACGATACCGGCGTCGTGATCCTCCTGGCTGAAGTACTTCTTGCCGACAACGACGGCGAAGGTGGTGATCAGCGGCGGAACGATGCAAGCGGCGGAGACGGCAGCCATGAAGTTGGTGCCGAAGTTGTAGGTATCGGTGCCAACGCCAGCAGCCAGTGCCTCGGTGAGCATAGCGGTACCGGTGACGTAAGCAGCCTTGTTGACCGGGCCACCCATGTCAAAGGCGCACATGCAGCCGATGGCAAGACCCAGGACAACGGCGCCAGAGGCGGACAGGCCCTTGAGGAAGTCCATCATGGCGGTGTTGATGGCAGCCATGGGGCCCGAAATGCCGAGCATGACCAGGCCGACAATAGCCGTCGAGAACAGCGGGTACAGGAAGATAGCCTTGAGGCCGTCCAGGTTCTTGGGCAGGCCGGCAAAGACCTTCTCGAGCAGCAGGATGACATAGCCGGCGAGGAAGCCGCCGACGATGCCGCCCAGGAAGCCGAAGCCCACGCCGGCGCCACCGGCGTCGATCATGCCGGTCTCGGCGTTAACAGGCAGGCCCTGGATGGCGATCATACCGGCAACAAAGCCGGGGACGAGCGCCGGGCGCTTGCCGATGGATTCGGCGATGTAGGCGGAAAGCACCGGAACCATGAGGTTCATGGCGATGCCGCCGATGATCTTGAGCATCGCAGCAAAACTGTTGTAGTCAGACGCCGTCGAATCGAAGGACGTAATGCCCCACAGGAACGAAACGGCGGTCAGGACACCACCGGCAACGACGAAGACCAGCATATGGCTGACGCCGTTCATGAGGTGCTTATAGATGACGTGGCCGATGGACTCCTTCTCCTCGACCTCATCCTCGACATCGGCAGCAGCCGCAACCGTGTCGTCGCCCTTGGCGGCGAGTGCGCGGTCGATCAGCTTGCCGGCAGCCTCGACGGACAGGGCCTTGGAAACACCAACGGAAACCATGGGCTTACCGGCGAAACGCTCCGCCTGGACATCCTTGTCGGCTGCGACGACGACGGCCTTGGCACCAGCGATCTCGCTCTTGGTGAGCTCGTTCTCGACACCGACCTGGCCATGGGTCTCGACCTTAATGGTCAGACCGCGCTCGGCAGCTGCCTTCTCCAGCGCCTCCTTCGCCATGAAGGTGTGCGCGATGCCGGTCGGGCAACCGGTGGCGGCGATGATGTCAAACTTAGCCATGTGTCCCTCCTTCTTGAGTACTGCGCCCGCAGGCGCTCCCCTACACGCGCTTCCATGCGCGTTTTTCCACACTTGAAAGATACCAACCTACCGTCCGCGTGAGAAGAGACAAGGCGCAATTCTCCGGTGAAAGGTTCTTTCATAACCGTAAACGGTAGGTGAAAGTTTACCATCAACACTTAAAACGGCAAGGTGTATCTTGTAATTGAAAATGCCCGTATACTATGGCATTACAAATCAAATTAGATTTTCATGCCAACCAGGAGCCATCCATGACCGATAGTAGCAAGAGCGCACTTTCCCTCATAAGCACCCATCAGGGATACAGCGAGTCCGAGCAGCGCATTGTCGACTATATATTGGAGCACCAGTCCGAGGCGCCGCGCCTCACGGCCGCTCAGCTCTCACGCGCCGCCGCCACGTCCGAGGCGACCGTTTCGCGCTTCTGCCGCAAGCTTGGCTTTGGCAGCTTCCGCAGCTTTCAGTTTTCGTTGGCAAGGGATTTGGAAAGCCAGCGCAACGAGGGCCTGACTGACGAGGTCTCGCTCGACAATATGGAGCAGAGCCTCAAGAACATCCTGGCTGCTAAGGTGAGCGAGCTTAATGCGACCATCGACGGGATCGACCACGATACGCTGGCGGCTGTTGTGCATGCCCTTAAGCATGCAGGGGTTATTGAGTTTGCAGCTGTGGGCAACACGAACGCGGTCGCGCTCGATGCGACGTTTAAGTTTTCGCAGCTGGGCCTGCGTTGCATGGCGAGCACCATTAGCGAGACATCAATCGGCTTTGCGCTCACGTTGCGCCCGGGTGACGTCATCGTGCTAATCTCAAACTCTGGCAAATCGCGCCGACTGAATCGCATGGCAAAAGCGGCTCGCGACTGTGGCGCAACCGTAGTCGTCATCAGCAGCGACAGCAAATCCCCGCTCGCGCGCCTGGCAGACTACACTTTTAATACCGTCAACCACGAAGCGCTGCTGACGACGGGCGACTTTGCGTTCTCTAAGATCAGCGCCACGATGATCATCGAAGTCATCTACAACTTCCTGCTGCCCGAGATTGAAGACGCTCGCGAACATATCAGCTACTACGAGGAGCTCATCCAGCCGGATAAGGTTGTGGAGTAAAACGCGTAGTGGGACAAAAATTTCAGTCTATTTTGTCCCACCAACACCGCTGATACGACCTAACCTCGAGCTTCTTCGAGCATCTGCTTTGCGTGGGCCAAGCTCGCCTCGGACTGATCGCCGCTTAACATGCGGGCGATCTCGGCGGTACGCGCTTCGCCGGTTACCTCGTCCAAATGCGTCTGGGGAACATCGCCCGGTTCCTTGCTGACGACATAATGCTTGTCAGCCATGACGGCGACCTGCGCCAAGTGGGTTACGACAATCACCTGATGCGTAGCGGCGAGATCTGCCAGCACGCCCGCGAGCGCACGCGCCGTGGAGCCACCGACACCAGCATCGACCTCGTCAAACACCAGCGTATCAACACCGTCCGCGTTACCGAGAACAACCTTGCTTGCCAGCATGACGCGGCTGAGCTCGCCGCCCGACGCAATTCGACGCAGGGGACGCGGCGTCAAGCCGGCACCGCTGCGGTATAGTAGCTCGTAGCTCGAAGGACCAACGGGCGTCCACTCAGCACGGGGAAGATCGCGCGACTCCCAGACGAGCTCGGCGCCGCCCATCTCCAGGCGAGCCATCTGGCGGCCAACCTCGTGACAGAAGCGCGGGGCCGCCGTATTGCGAGCGCGCTTAAGCGCCTTGGCGGCAGCAAACAGTTCGCGCTCCGCCGCGCCAAGCGCTTCACGCGCCTTTTTGATCTGTTCATCACCATCATCAACCAGGGACAGCAGCTCTTGAGAGCGATCGCGCATGGCGAAAACATCGTCCATAGTGGGACCCCACTGACGCAACAGACCCTTGAGGTCGGAATACCGCTCACGCATGCGAGCGAGCTCGCGCGGGTCGAAGGCGACGCCATCGCGATAGGAACGAAGCTCGTTCGCGCAATCCTCAAGGGAGATACAGGCATCCGAAAGCGCATCGGCAATATCGCCCAGTCTGCGATCGACGGCAGCCATGCGGGAAAGCTCCGCCACGGCACTGTTCACGGCATCGAGCGCTCCCCCTTCGGCAGCAAGCGACGCATGGGCATCGTTGGCCGTCGCCACCAAGACCTCGGCGTGCTCCGAGCGCGGCAGCAGCTCCTCGAGTTCCTCGTACTCGCCCGGCTTGGGGTCGACCTCGCCGATGCGCTCGAGGGCAAAGCGCGCCTCCTCGACGCGACTCCCCTGCGCACGTGAGGCTTCCTCCACACGGCGAAGCTCTTTGGCGGCAGCGCGCGATGCCTTAAAGCAGGCGCGGTACGCTTCCAGCGTCTCGAGTGCCGGGCGCCCTGTCCAGGCATCGACCATGGCAACATGATGCGCCGGATCGAGCAAGCGCTGGTGCTCGTGCTGGCCACACAGATCCATCATCACGCCGACGCGCTCCGAAAGCTCACGCACACTGGCGATACGGCCGTCAATCTTCACGCGGCTGCGGCCCTCAGCGGAAAGGCTGCGCTGGACCGTGAAGCCTTCCGTGTCGTGCGGGCCGTCGAACAAGCGCGCCTCGACACTCGCCAGCGCCTCGCCCTCGCGCACCGTCGACGAATCCGCGCGCTCACCCAAAATAAGCTTGAGGGCCGAGAGCAGCGCGGTCTTGCCGGCGCCGGTCTCGCCGGTCAGGACAGTCAGGCCGGCACTCGGCACCAGCGTCGCCTCGCGAATGAGTGCAATGTTAGAAACCTGCAGCTCATCGATCATGACGGACTCCGTAGAATACGCGGCTCACCGAGTTATAGAAGCTCTCGGGACCGTAATCGAGAAGCAGCACATCTCCGGGACCGCGACGCACCGCCACGCTCTCAACGGTACCATCGCAGGTAATAAACTGTCCATCGATAGCGATCGCCGGAACACTCGGACGGTCATCAGACATAAAGATTTCGACAACATCGCTCGGCGAGGTCAAAAAGGCGCGAGCCTGAATGGTATGCGGAGCAATCGGCACACAGACCATGCCCGTGTAATCGGGGCTGACGATGGGGCCGCCGGCGGATAACGCGTAGCCGGTGGAGCCAGTCGCCGTCGATACAACCACGCCGTCGCCACGCAGTCGATCGATATGATGGCCCGACACCGTGATGTCGAACTCAACCATATCGGACAGGGGGCCGCGCGTGAGCGCCATGTCGTTGAGGGCGAACGTGCGCACGACATCCTTCGTGCCATCGTCGCGCACGGACACGATATCCGCGGCGATGGTGGCGCGACGGCTCACGTGCAGCTCACCGGACAGGGCATCACTCACAACCTGCAAAATGTCACGCTCCTCGGGGCTAGCGGCCGTCAAAAAGCCCAGGTGACCATAGGAAAGACCGAGGATAGGAATCTCGCGATGGTTGAGGATGCGGGCAGCGCGCAGCAGCGTGCCGTCGCCGCCGAGCGTAATGACCAGATCGGAGCCGTCAATATCAGGCGTGCTCTGAATCTTGGATCGCTGGTCGGCAGCCCATGCGACCTCATAGCCCTGGCGCGTCAGCCAAAGCTCGAGCATCAGACCGCTCTCGACGGCCTCTTGCTTGTAGTAATTGGGAACCAGAAAGACCTTCATAGCGTTGCAGCTTTCTCGCTCAAAACCGATACCTGGGATTGCAGCTCATCGTCGGTACGTCCGCCGGGGGCAAACCTCATGCCGTACAGGAAAAACTCAACGTTTCCCTTGGCACCATGAATGGGCGACACGCACACATCGACCGGGAACAGCCCCTTGGCAGCAAAGAGTTCAACTGCCGCAACGAGTGTATCGCGGCGCACGGCGGGGTCGGTCACAATTCCGCCTTCGCCCACCAGCGCCGCCGGAGCCTCAAACTGCGGCTTTACGAGCGTGCAGAATGCACCCGTAGGCGCCAGGCACGCCAGCACCGCATCGATAATGTTCGCGATGCTGGTAAACGAGACGTCACACACAGCCAGGTCGATAGCGCCGGCATAGCCAAGCTCAGGCAGCTGCGTCACGTTTGTGCGCTCATGCAGCGTCACGCGATCGTCCTGACGCAACGACCAATCGAACTGGGCGCGACCCACGTCCACCGAGACAACGGTCGCAGCTCCGCGCTTAAGCAGGCAATCGGTAAAGCCGCCGGTAGAGCAGCCCACATCCAGACAGGCAAGGCCCGTCGGATTGATACCAAACGCATCAAGCGCGCCTTCGAGCTTAAGACCGCCGCGGCCAACATAGGGAATGCGTCCCTTCACGTGCAGCGGCAGGCCCGGGATCACCTTAAGGCCCGGCGAAGTCAAGCGCTCTCCGCCACTCGAGACCAAGCCGGCCATAAGAGTGCGAAGGGCATCCGCGCGATCGGCGCAGATGCCCTGTGAAATCAGTTCGTCATCAAGACGCACGCGTTTCATGAATGCCATCAACCATTCGTATCCGGAGATGCGGCTAGCTATCCTGGGATTCGTTTGCCGCATCCTCATCGTATTCCTGCTCGAGCTTGTCGGCCTCACGCGGCGTCAGCTCAAACTTATCGACCATGTCGACCGCGCGGGAGCCCAGCTCAATCGCCTCGTCAAACAGATCGAGCGAACGCTCCAAGGAGGTGTCCTTGGAGCGAACGGTAGCGATGATCTGATCCAAACGGTCCGAGATCTCGTCAAAGTTGCGGACAGAACCCTCTGGCATGACTACTCCTCGACGGAGTCGGCCTCGACGGCCTCAGCAGCGTCCGCGTCCTCGGCCAGCACGCCAGCCTCGGCCTGAGCAGCCGCAACCTTTGCGGCAACCTCGGCAGCCTGTGCCTCCTCGCGAGCGCGATCTTCGGCCAGCAGCTCCTGGTACAGGTCCTCGCCCGGCAGCTCTTCACTGCGAGCGATCTTACCCAGCACGCCGTTGACGAACGACGCGGACTGGTCGGTGCCATAGGCCTTGGCAAGCTCGACGGCCTCATTGATCACGATGGCATCCGAGACCTCCTCGTCGGTGAGGAAACGCATCTCGTAAACGGCGATACGTAGCAGATTGCGGTCGGCGCCGGGCATGCGCATAAGATCCCAGTTTTTGGCAACGGAGCGCAGAGCGCAGTCGATGCGGTCGATATGCTCGTAAGCACCGCGGCACAGCTCCAGCGCATAGGGGTCGAGGGGACCCTTCGAGATCAGGAAATCGCCCTCGAGGACGCGCTCGAGCGGGCTGTCCGTGGCCTCGGCCTGGAACAGCAGCTGCAGCGCCTGACTGCGGGCAAGCGTGCGCCCGCGATAAACCTTAAGGCTCAAAGGTTACTCCTTGGGGAAAACGAGGCCGTCGATGCAAACGTCAACGCGCTCGACCTCGACACCCACCTGGGCATCGATGGCGGCGACTACAGCGGCGCGAACGGCCTCGGCGAGTTTCTTGAACGGATAGCCAAAGAACACCACAACGCGCACGGTGAGTGCGAGCTTGTCGCCGACGACCTCGGCCTCGACCGCCGGCTCGGAAGCCGGGGCCTTGGACGAGAGCATCATGGAGACAAGGTTGGTGGCAAGGTCCTTGACGCCAACGGAGGCGATGCCCTCGACATCCGACACGGCGCGCGAGACGATGGCGGTCAGAACATCGGGCGAAATGCCGATGCCGTCAATCTTGATTTCCTGGGGCATGAGTCCTCCTAGAAGAGTTGGTTGCTAGACGCGGGAGACGAACTTGCCGTCGCGGGTGTCAACCTTGATGACCTCGCCCTCGTTGAGGTACATGGGGACCTGGATGACAGCGCCGGTGTCGATCGTGGCCGGCTTGGTGGAACCCTGGACGGTGTCGCCCTTAAAGCCCGGGTCGGTCTGGACGATGGTGGTCTCGATGAACATCGGCGGGGTCACGCCCATGAGCTCATCGTCGGCGAAGAGCAGCTGGCAGATGTCGTTCTCGCGCAGCCACTTGGAATTCTCGCCCACCATGTCCTCGGGAACGGGAACCTGCTCATAGGACTCGTTGTCCATGAAGATGTAGTCGGTGCCATCGTTGTAGAGGTACTGGAACTCACGGGTGGTGAGCATGACGCTCTCGAACTTGGTGCCGGCGTTGCAGGTGTTCTCGACGACGCGGCCGCTCTTGATGTCGCGGGTCTTATAGCGCACAAACGCGCCGCCCTTGCCCGGCTTGACATGCTGGAACTCGACGATGGTGTAGACCTTGTCCTTAATGCGGAGACCGAGGCCGTTCTTGAAGTCGGCGGTAGAAATGGTAGGCATAGTGACCTTTCTTGTTATGGGCAGAACGCACAAGCGTCCAAATTACATACGACCAAAATTATACACTTGCAGACGGCGCCTGCAGCGAGCGCATAAAAAGAGAACGCGGGGCGTCCGAATCAATCCGGACGCCCCACCCCAAAAATCTATCGAAATTGGCTAACAATCGATGACGTGAAGGTCATGCGGCGTCTTGGTGAAGGGCTCGTAGCCGTTCTCGGTGACCACGCCGTAGTCCTCCAGGCGCACGCCGCCCACGCCGGGCAGGTAGACGCCGGGCTCCATGGTGATAACCGAGCCAACCTCGATGATATTCTTGCTGCGGTTAAAGTTGGGCAGCTCGTGGATGTCGATGCCCACGCCATGGCCGAGACCATGATTGTAGTAATCGCCATAGCCGGCATCGCCGATGATCTTCTTGGAAAGCTTGAAAATGTCGTTGCCTTCGACGCCCGGATGGATGGCGGCGACGCACTCCTCGTGGGTGCGGCGCACGAGCGCGTACAGGTCGAGCTGCTCCTGGGTAGGCTCGCCCATCACGACGGTACGAGTCATGTCGGAGCGGTAGTCGCAGTAGCCCGCGCCATAGTCCATCAGGACAAAGTCGCCCTTCTCGATCACGCGGTCGCTCGGGACGGCGTGCGGGTTGGCGGTATTGGGGCCACTCGCCACGATGGAGCCGAAGGCCAAGCTGTCGGCGCCGTTGGCGAACATAAAGTTCTCGAGCTCGTTGCGAACCTGCTTCTCGGTCATGCCGGGTTTAATAAATCCGAGCATGTGCTGGAAGGCGGCGTCGGTAATCGACTGCGCATGGCGCATGAGCTCGATCTCCTCGGCGTCCTTGATAGCGCGCATCTTGCGAATGTCGTCATGCATCAGCGGCAGCATGCAGGCGACGGAACGATCCTCCAGACCACGCTGAATACCCTGGTAGAAGTTGATCTGCATGTCGTCCTCGACAGCGCAGACGCGGCACTTGTTGGCCGCGATCTTGCCGGAGACCCAACCGGGGATGGTGCCTTCGTCCATGTCGTAGACCCAGGGGCTGCCGGCGGGCGTGTTCTCCTCAAAGCTGTTGAGGTAGCGCGAGTCGGTATGGAACAGGCACTGGTCAGCCGTAATAAACGCCGCATGCGGGAACTCGAAGGTGTAATCGAAGACGCCCTTCACGCCCGTAAGCCAACGAAGATTGGCCTCGTCGCGCACGACGATGGCATCGTAGCCGCGCTCAGCCATCAGGGTACGGACACGCTCGATACGACCGGCAGGACCGGCAGCAAACTCAGACATGCAGATTCCTTTCTTATTGTCCTCATAAAAGCGGGACGGGTCTCGATCGGAAGATGGAATCGTATGCGATCCGCAACCGATTGAAAACCCGCCCCTCAACATGATACGAAAGACGATGGATGTCAATAAATCTTAGAGAAGTTCTTTGCGAGAAGCCAAGTAGGCGTGAGCATGGCGCTCAAGAACCTCGTCCTCAACGCTCGTTAGACGAATGGCGCCGAGTGCCGCGGGCAGCGGCAACATGCTACGGTTCGAGCGAACAAACTGCTGCCTGCGGAACTCCTCGATATATGCGGCAGGCACCAGATCGAAGGCAAGCTCCTCGATACCAAAGTCCTCCAGGCAGTCATCGACCTCAAAGACGTAATCGATATCGAAGTCGCAGGCATCATGTGCTAGGCGCGCCTCAAAGCGCATGCCCTCGGACAACAGCTGGTAGGCAGGGACCTGCGAAGCGGCATAGCCCAAGCAAGCGCGCAGGGTACGCTCCCCCGTCTTGCCAAAATCGAGCGCATGGCGGGCGCTCGGGTTCGTGGCCATCAGTACGTCCTTGCGGGCAGTCTGAGACCACTGAACGGCATTGACGAGCGCGACCTCCTCGCCCGCGAGAATCTCGGGAATGGTCTCGGTAAACTGATTCCAGCGGGACTTGCTGCTCGAAAGCATGGTGCCAACAAGTACCGCATAGCCGAGCTTGAGGTCCTCGGGGTCCGCCTCGCGTACAAGGTCGAGGTCACACACGACCAAGCCCGGCTCGGGACGGAACGCGATAGCGGGAAGCGCATGCGCCGACGAGGCGACAAGCGGCTTCATGGTCGTCGCGACCGTGAGCATGGCGTCGAACGTCGTCGGCAGCAAGGCGCACTCGGTGCGACCGCACCACTGATTGGCACACCAGCAAACGACTGAGCAGGTCGCCGTGTCGCCGACAGCGACAACGAGATCGTCGCAGGTAATGCCGTTAGCCGACAGGGCGCCAAAGACGATATCGGCATCGGCAAGCGTAGCACCAGCAGGTGAAACCTCGAGGACGAGCAGCGACACAGCAAAACCGGCGTCAACCAGTGCATGCTCGACAGCCTCGCCAAATCGCTCGGATGTGGCGTCGTTCCAAACCACCATCGCGCGCTTAGGCTTGCCCACGGCCGAGGCAAACATGCGCGACAGCTCCTCGAACGCGCCCAATCCGACGCGGACATCGACACTGCGGTTTTGGAAATTGATAAGTTGACGGCGAATCATAGCAGTCCACGCTCCAAAAGCATCTCGGCACAAAGGTAGGAAACGTCCTCGAAGGACTTGTTGCGAATATCAAGGGTAATATCGGCTGCCTGACGATACAGCGGACGGCGATGGTCAAACAGGCGCGCAGCATGCTCGGGCGAGCGGAAATCGGGCCGGGTATCGGAGCGGCGAATCTGACGCAACGAGTCCTCAAAGTCACCTTCGAGGTACACGCAGGTACCCATCTCGTGCATCAGTTCAATGTTCACCAGCGTCTCGACGATGCCACCCCCGCACGATACCAGCAGACTGCGCTCACTTTGAAGCGAACGGAGCGCCGAGGTCTCGAGCTCGCGAAAACGATCCTCGCCCTCGGTCTCAAATATCTCGGTTACCGACTTGCCGCATCGACGCACAACCAAACGATCGGTATCGATGAATCGACGCTTGAACATAGTGCCCACGTTGCGCGCCAGCGTCGACTTGCCCGCGCCCAAAAAGCCGATAAAGAAGATATGGTCGCAGCCGTGTTTGATGTGCTGAGACATGGCGAAACCTATTCCTCGCAGGGAAGGTCGCGCAGGGCCCGGCGCTCAAAAACACGGAAGATCTGCGTGTACCACAGGTCCTGGGTTGCCTGCGGCTTGACCAGAATGGTGTCAACGCCGGCAAGGTTACCGCTCCACACGTCCGTGTAAAGCTGATCGCCGATCAGTACGGCCTCGTTAGCCGTGGCACCTAGGCGCTTAAGGCCCGCTTTGAGGGCAAACGGGGCGGGCTTCATGGCGTGGCTGATGGCCTCGAGCCCCAACTCGCGCGCCGATGCCATGACCTGATCGCGATGCCAGTTATTGGACACCATACACAGCTTAAAGCCCTTGGCATGGGCGGCTTCGAGCCAAGCGGAAACCGCTGCAGGAACCCGCTCGGTATCGCGCGGCACCAGGGTGTTGTCGCGGTCGAGTAGAATGGCTCGCTTGCCGTCGGCCCACAGGGTATCGAGGTCGATGCGGTCGACTGAGGCAACATATCGTTTGGGGCTAAAAATCCTCATGATCAATTCCAAGACTGTTGGTGCTCTTCGTAGGTCTTCGAGAAATACTCCTTGTCCTGTGTAATGTAGAAATACAGATCATCGGAGTCGGTCGGCTCAAGGGTGGCCTTGAGCGCCTCGAGCGACGGAGAGCAGATGGGCGTGGGCGGCAGGCCCTCGTGCTTATAGGTGTTATACGGGCTATCGCTCTGCAGGTCGTCGGCGGTAACCTCGCCGCCGGTGACATACATCATGGTCGCATCGCTATTGAGGTAGCACAGACCATCGAGCTTGCCCGCCAGACGGTTATAGAAAACCGATGCCACATGCGCGCGCTGATCGGCGTTGAGGCCCTCGCGCTCGACGATCGAGGCAAGGTTAACGATGTCGTAATCGGACATCTCCACGCCATAGCGCTCCTTGATCTTGGCCTCGCAGCTGGCAAAGTCAAGCGACTTATACTCGGCGTGGAACTGGTCAAGCATGGCGCGAATCACATCATCGGCAGACGGGTCCTTACCCAACGAATAGGTCTTGGGGAATAGGAAGCCCTCGAGCGAATCGTTTGCAGCGTCTTTAAGGAAAGCGTAATCATTCACATAATTGCTCGCCTTAGCTTGGTTAAGGAAGTCCTCCTTAGAAATGCTGTCGTACGCCTTGGCCACACGGTCGGCGACCTGGTCAACCGTCAGGCCCTCAGGAATAGTCAGCGCATCGGAGCCCGCATTGGGGCCTTCCATGAGCTGCTGAACGACCTTGGTCGCGTCCATGAGCGTGGTGAACGAATACTTACCCGGTTTAAGCGACATGTCGGCGTTGAGCTTTTTGACCGCCGCGTAATAATCCTTGGGATTATCGACGATATGGTTCTCGGAGAGAATCGAAGCGATGGTGTCACCCGAGGCACCATCGGGAATCGTGATAGTAACTTGCAGGCCAGCAGCGACATTCGCATCCTCACCGGCAAAGAAGCCCTTAACGGCTGGCACGACAAAGAAAACGATCGCGACAAGCGCAAGCACGGCGACGACGCCACCGATCATCATGGGCACCGGGGAGCTTTTCTTTTGGGCACCACGGCGGGCAGGCGTTTTATAACTCGAGCGCGTGGCCGGAGCAACGCCGTGCGAGCCATGAACATGATGTGTGTGGGAGCGTGATTGCCGGGCCTGCCCCTGCGTGCGCTGGGCAGGAGCCTGCTGCTTAAAACGAGCGCCGACAGCGGGCTGCTGAGCAGCACGCTGTGTAGGCTGCGCCGAACGCTGCATCGGCTGCGCTGGGCGCTGGCCAGGCTGAGCGGGGCGCGGCGCGGGCTGCCGTGTACGATTCTGCTGGCGCGGATCGGAAGCGCTAGGCATGCTGTACCTCCTCGTTATTACGATCGAGCCATGTCTGCAAGAACAGGCTGGCGGCGATCATGTCGATCTTGCCCCTCATCTGCTTTTCGTTGAGGCCCTGCTCTCGCAGAATGCGCTTGGCCTCTTGCGAGGACAGACGCTCGTCCTCAAACTCCAGCGGAAGTTCGAGCTCGTCGGCAATCTTTTGGGCCACGGCGGCGACGCGCTCGGCCTGGGGGCCGGGCTCACCGGCCATGGTCAAGGGACGTCCGCTTACCAAGATGTCGGGCTCATAGTCCTCGACTAGGTAACGGAACGTCTTGGCCATACCGGTGACCTCGGCAGCCGGCAGCACCTTGACGGGCATCGCAATCTTGCCATCACGGCTCGAGACGGCAATGCCAATCCTGGTCTCCCCTATGTCCAGCGCAAGTGCGACCACAGCGACAACCTAGGTTCTTAGACGCCAAGCGCGGTCTTGGCAGCCGCGAGGGCATCGGAGATACCGGCAGCATTTTTGCCACCAGCCTGGGCCATGTTGGGACGGCCGCCACCGCGACCGTCGACCAGGCCCGCAATCTGCTTGATCACGTTGCCGGCGTGGAAACCGGCCTTCACGGCGTCATCGGAGCCGGCGGCAAGCAGGGCCGGGGTGCCCTTCTCGGTCACGCTGGCGAGGACGCAGGCGACAGGGCCGACGACCTTCTGGTGCACGGTATCCCACACGTTGCGCAGGTCGGCAGCCTCAAGGCCCTGAAGCTCGGCAACAACGAGCTTATAGCCCTTCAGCTCGACAGCATCGTCGATGGCACTGGAAATGGCATCGGAGGAGCCACCGGTCAGCGCCTTCTTGAGCTTATTGGACGTCTCGCGCAGCTCGGCCTGCAGATTCTCCACGCGGGCGGGAACCTCTTCGACGCGGCACTTGAGCGCAGCGGCAGCGGCGTCGACGAGCGCCAGACGGTCGGCCATGTAGTCGAGGGCACCCTTAGAGGTCACGGCCTCGATACGGCGGACGTTGGAGCCCGTGGAGGACTCGGAGATGATCTTGAACAGACCGATCTCGGCGGTGTTGGCGGCATGGGTGCCACCGCAGAGCTCACGGGAGAACGGATGGTCCTCGGCGCCCACCGAGACGACGCGGACGACGTCACCATACTTCTCGCCAAACAGGGCGACAGCACCGGCAGCCTTGGCCTCGTCAATGCCCATGACGCGGGTCACGACCGGCTTGGAAGCGAAGATCTGCTGGTTGACCAGATCCTCGACAGCCTTGAGTTGCTCGGAGGACAGGGCCTCGAAGTGCGTGAAGTCAAAGCGCAGGTGCTCGGGCGTTACCAGCGATCCGGCCTGGGAGACGTGCTCGCCCAGAACCTGCTTAAGCGCGGCATCGAGCAGGTGGGTGGCGGTGTGGTTGCGGCGCAGGAAACCACGGCGCTCGGCGTCGAGCGCCGCGGTCAGGGTAGCACCGACGGTCAGTGTGCCCTCGGCAACGTGCGCGACATGAGCATACAGGCCATTGTGGCTCTTGGTGTCGGCAACAGTCAGCGCGACGCCTTCGGCGGAAAGCTCGCCGGCATCGCCCTGCTGGCCGCCCATCTCGGCATAGAACGGGGTGCGGTCGAGCACGACCTCGACGTCCTCGCCGGCGGCAGCGGACTCGACGGACTCGCCGTTGCGAACAAGGGCGACAACCTTGGCGTCCTCGATGACGTCGTTGTCATAGCCGTCGAACTCGGTCGCGGCAACCTTGTCCGAAAGCTCGACCCAAACGTCGTTGAAGCTGCCCCAGGCATCGCCCTTGGCGTTGGCGCGGGCGCGGGCCTTCTGGTCCTCCATGCAAGCGGTAAAGCCATCCATATCGACGTCGTGACCGGCAGCGCCGGCAATCTCGACAGTCAGGTCAATGGGGAAACCAAAGGTGTCGTGCAGCTTAAAGGCAACGTCGCCCGGAAGAACGGCGCCGTCGGCGAGCGCGGCCACGGCCTCGTCCAGGTAAACGCGGCCGTTGTCGAGCGTCGTGGAGAAACGCTCCTCCTCGGAGGCGACGATACCCTTAACGAGCGCGACGTTCTTGAGCAGCTCGGGATAGGCCTCGCCCATCTGGGCGTTGACCTCGTCGATAAACTTGGTCAGGAAGGCACCCTCGATGCCCAATAGGCGGCCGTGGAACACGGCACGACGGAGCAGACGGCGCAAAACGTACTCGCGACCCTCGTTACCGGGCAGGATGCCGTCCGAAATCATAAAGTCGACGGCACGGGAGTGGTCGGCGATGATGCGCAGGGAGCGGCTGGCGCCGGAGTAATCGTCGGTGTCATAGGTCTTGCCGCTGATCTCCTCACCGAGCTTGATGAGGTGCTGCATCAGATCGCCGTCGTAGTTAGCGGTCTTGTGCTGCATGATAGCGGCCATGCGCTCCAGGCCCATGCCCGTATCGAGGTTGCGGTGCGGCAGCTCCGGCATGGAGCCGTCCTCCTGGCGGTCGTACTGGGTAAACACGAGGTTCCAGAACTCAAGGAAGCGGTCGCAGTCGCAGCCGGGCTTGCAGTCGGGGCTGCCACAACCGACCTCCTCGCCCATGTCAAAGTAGATCTCGGAGCACGGACCGCAGGGACCGGTGGGGCCAGCGGCCCAGAAGTTATCGTCCTCGCCCAGACGAGAGATGTGATCCTCGGCAACGCCAAGGGAGCGCCACACGTCGTGGGTCTCGTCGTCCTCGGTAAAGACGGTGAAGTACAGGCGGTCGAGCGGCAGCTTGAACTCCTTGGTGATGAGCTCAAAGGCCCAAGTGCAGGCCTGCTGCTTGGAGACGCCGCCAAAGGAGAAGTCGCCGAGCATCTCAAAGAAGGACAGATGACGGCCGTCCTCGCCGATGCAGTCGATGTCGTTGGTGCGAACGCACTTCTGACAGGAGATCGCGCCGATCTCCTTCATGGTCTTCTTACCCTGGTAGTACTCCTTAAACTGGTTCATGCCGGCGTTGGCGAGCAGCAACGAAGGATCGTCGGGAACGAGGGACGAAGAAGGATAGAGCTTAAGACCGCGCTCCTCAAAGAAGTTGAGGAACTTAGAGCGAATCTCGGCCGTAGTCATTGACGGGTAGTCAGCACTCATAGAGGGAATCTCCTCGGTTTCACATCGAAACAGTTCAAACGTAACGATATTACCATCCCACCGCCCTAGCGCAAAAAAGAGGGCCGCCAAACAGCGACCCTCCAGCGAAAGTGCATGTTATTTAGGACTAAGCAATCCTTTGAAAAAAATGTTTTCTTCCAAGCTCTAGTGAATTGTGTCGGTTTTGAAAAACACCACTTCTTGAAATATCCTTGATTCTCATTTTCATTGCAACAGCCTCAGGACTCAGCGCAACGCGTTGCGCTGAGTCCTGAGGCGCGAATCCGGGTAGGCAACCCCAGAGGGGCCGGAATCCCCCGGCCCGCGATGGAGGGAGGCCGGCATGTCCAGACCCAAGCCGTCCGGAAGGTCGTACGGGAGGCTCACGAGGCACGAGAGGAACACGGTCGAGAGGATGCT
>URUI01000016.1 GCA_900551015.1 uncultured Collinsella sp. | reverse complement strand
TCGTCATTCTGCTTGACCAGATAAAATCCACCGGCATGAAGCTGCCCGCGCTCATCGGCGGCGTGTCGTCGATGCTGTGCATAATTATTCTAGGCAGAGACAATTTCCTACTGCCGTCGCTCGCGGTGACGGTGCTCGTGCTGCTGATCCTGAGAAATAAGCTGGAGGGAGGCGCTGAAAATGAACATTGACGTCGGACGCTCAATTTTGATAATAGCCGTCTGCGCGGCATGCACCTTTGCCGAGCGCCTGTTCCCGTTCGTGATATTCCGCGGGCGCGAGGTGCCGGAGGTCGTGCGCTATCTGGGGAAGGTCCTGCCCACCGCGATAATCGCCACACTGACCGTATATTGCCTGCGCGGCGCGAGCTTCGGCAGCCTCGGCGGCTTTGCCCCGTCGCTCATTGCCGTTGCTGTGACAGTGGCGCTGCACCTCTGGAAGCGCAACACGCTTATAAGTGTCGTTGGCGGCACGGCCTGCTATATGCTGCTGGTGCAGCTGATTTTTGCGTAATTAAGCTTGTCGGAAAACGGAATTTGTGATAAAATAGAATTTATGGTTACTGATTTTGAAAAGAGATACATCGAGGCACGGCGGGCGCTTATAAGCTCCGACTATGCCAAACTCAACGACAAGCAGCGCGAAGCGGTATTGGCCACGGAGGGGCTGCTGCTGATACTGGCCGGAGCCGGAAGCGGCAAGACCACAGTGTTAATCAACCGCATCGCAAATCTTCTGAAATATGGCCGTGCGTCCGACAGCGAGGATGTCCCCGCCGGCGCCGTCGTGGCCGGTGTCCCCGCCCGCGTCATCAAGATGCGCGACGAGAAGACCAACAGCAAGACCGGCCTGGAAGAGGGCCTGCGCCAGCTGTAGAAGTTACGCGGTTTTGCCAAACCGCGTAACAGCTCGACGCTGCAAACGCCCCTAAGCGGCAATCTGACGTTCAATCGTCGGGCATGACCAGAAGGTCAATGCCCTCCTCTTTCACGTCACCTTGCTCGCTCTGGGGCGTTTTCACTGACTTATGCTCAACCAGTAGCGTAATTAAGCCCCAAGTAAAAAGGCCGAAGCCCCCATCCGAGGCTTCAGCCTTTATTTTTGCAACGTCCAAGAGCAGTTTATCGATTCTCGATGCTGCCGATGTTCTTGAGCTCGATGGAGATGAGGCCGTTGGGCTCATTAACGAACTCAATGTACTCGGAATTCGAACCCATCTCGGCCGGGAAGCTGATCTCGATGCCCGTATCGGTACGAATCTTGTGATTGCGCACGGCCGCGCGCTCGACCTGCTTGCGCTCCACGGGCACACGCTCAGGCACCTTCTCCTCGGTCAGTGCCGCGCGCACGCTCTCCTTGATGACCGGCTCGTCCTCAAAGACCTCATCGACGATGTCCCAGGGCGGCAGCTCCTCATCGTCCTCAACCTTCTCGGCAACGGCAGCCTTGACCTTAGCAAGCGCCACAGCAGTGTTGGCGCCGTGTTCCTCGGCGACTTCCTCGACCACGCGCGTCACGGTGTCGATGACCTCCTTGCCCGACACGCCCGTATCGCACTGCAGCAGACCGTCGGGAATGAGCATACGGTCTTCGCCGGCAATCTTGCGCTTCTTGTCCACATAGCCGATCTCCATGGTGCTCGCGCGCACGATGGCATAGCTTGGCACCTTTTGGGAAGGATTCGGCAGGATAGCATAGTGGCGTGCGATGTCGTTGCGTACCTCGCCCTCCTCGCGGCCCACCTCGTGCATAAAGGCCTGTTTGGAGCCCAGCAGCATCACGGCAAACCAGCGGGCATCCTCGTCGTCGTCAAAGTCGGCCACGAGCACATCGGTGGACTCAGCTTTTTCGGCCTTGGTAAGCTCGGAGGAAATGAACTCCGCAATCTGCTGCGACAGGTCTACGAACTCGCGCTCGCCAAAGAAATAGCCCTTGAGCTCGCCGCCGAATGCGGAGTTCTCGGCAAACGTGGCGCGCTTATTGTCGGCCGAGGTTCGTGCGCGGCGCAGATGCGTGGTCACAAAGTTGCGCACGGTACGGCTCTCGATATCGAGTTCGCGCTGGCTCATGACGTTGACGGCAGAGTCAAAGTCCAGGATATGCAGAATCGCGTGATTGATTTTCATATACGGCATTCCGTTCTAGATCGATTTCGGCACGAACCAGTATAGCGGTCGAGCCCGCCCCAGGCGCATCGGAGCTTGATGCATCGGGGACAGGTTGCTTTGCACCAATGGTTAGCGCAGGAGCTCGGACTGCCAAGCCTCGAGCTGTTCTGCCAAACTCTTGCCGGCAGCGGGCATGTCGATCTGGGGTCGTTTGGGCAGCAGTGCGCATTTAAGGATTGCCACGATGGTCTGCGAGACAAAGCGTCGCGTATCCTCGTCAAAGCCTTGCGCAGCCTGGAGCATCACGGGCAGGCTCTCGCGCAGATTTCCGGCGATATCCGCAAACCGCTCAGCACCCGTAGCCTCAAACACGGAGAACAACGCATCTACAAAACGCTCGCGCTCGCTAGGTGACACTGCAAGCAACATCTCGCGAATGGAGCCATCAACGTATCGAGCACCGGCGGACAGGCGCTCACAGTACACGAAGTCGCGACCATCAACCACCCAGCTAAAGGGATTATGCTGCAGCAGGCTGAACTCGGTGCTCTCAACGATGGCATAGTCCTCCTGTGTCTCGAACATCATGCCAAAGATCGACGACCGAGGTAGCGTCTTGTCGATTCGACCGGAAAGATCGGCAAAGGCGTTGCCGTTCAGAAACTCCTCGACGAAGCCCGGACCATCATGGGAATACACCCGTTCAATTCGCTCACGGGCGACATCGGAACACATCGCTGCACCGTACACTGCAAGGTTTCCACCCTTGGAATGACCTCCGCACAAAAGTGGCCCGTCAATCGCATCCACCGCCTCGTCCACATAACGCGCCGCGGATTCCTGGGCCGGCACAGGACACCGGAATGCCATGTTAAAGTCCTCTTTCCAGCCCACAATCGTACTGTCGGTCCCCCGGAAGGAAAGATAACTAAACCCCGCCGGAAACCGGAACGCCATGGCTGCAAACTGCTCTGTCGCCACCACATCGCTCACGGCACGATAGCCGCAAACGCGCACGCCACGGTAACGAGGGCTTGCTGCCACGGCCTCCAACAAGGCCCTGCTCCCCTCTGGGTCCCACAAGTCACCAATCATGTCCCGGTAGCACTCGGCACGCAGCAACTCGCGTACGTCTAGGCCCTGCCAGTTCGTCAGCTCCGCCATATCACCCGGCAAACGCAAATAGGACAACCACGCAAAGACCAGGCTATCCACCGCACAGAACGGCTGCTCCTCAAACGGATAAAACGCCGTCTGGGCATAGGTCAAAAAATTTGGCAAATCCGACATGGCCCTCCCATCAACTATGCTGCATTGGGGTCAGGTTACTTTGCACCAAAAAGGCGCCCGGGCCGTGTGGGCTCGGACGCCTTCATTGTAGCTTTTCGCTCTAGCGAGCTTGATTTAGCAGGAGAAGTCGACGCTGTCGATGATGTCCTTGAGGGCCTTTGCGGAGGCGGTGAGCTCATGCTGCTCGTCATCGTTCAGCGGCACGGGGACGCGGCAGACGACGCCATCGCGGCCGACGACGGTCGGCATGGAGATGGCCAGATCGGACAGGCCATACTCGCCCACCATGAGCGAGGAGACAGGCAGGACGGTCTGCTCATCGCGCATGACGGCAGTGCAGATGCGCTTGACGGCCATGGCAACGCCATAGTAGGTAGCGTGCTTCTTCTCGATGATGGTGTAGGCGGAGTTCTTGACGTCCTCGGCGATACGCTTCTCGGCAGCCTCGTGCTCCAGATGACCGTGAAGCTCGCAGAAGGTGTTCAGCGGAACGCCGGCAACCTGAGCGCTGGACCAAGCGACAAACTCGGAGTCGCCGTGCTCACCCATGACGTAGGCCTGAACATCGCGCGGATCGACCTCGACGTGGGCACCAAGCATCTGCTGCAGACGGCCAGTGTCGAGCACGGTGCCGGAGCCGATGACATGGCCCTCGGGCAGGCCGGACATCTTGATGGCAGCATAGGTCAGAACATCAACCGGGTTGGAGACGATGAGCAGAATACCGTCGAAGCCGGACTTCTTAATCTCGGGGATAATGGACTTAAAGATGTTTACGTTCTTGTTGACCAGGTCCAGGCGGGTCTCACCGGGCTTCTGGGCAGCGCCAGCGGTGACGACGATCATGGCGGCGTCGGCGACATCGGAATAATCGCCGGCGTAGATCTTCATCGGCTCGGCAAACGTCATGCCGTGCGCGATATCCAGGGCCTCACCCTCGGCACGGTTCTTGTCCACGTCGATGAGGACCATCTCGGAGAACAGACCACTCTGCATCAGTGCGAACGCCGAAGACGAACCGACGAAACCGCAGCCGACAATAGCGACCTTCTTCTCGTTAACCATTAGAAACTCCCATCTCTCTCCACAAACAAGCCGCCCGGGAACGACCCGAGCGGCTTGCCGTAATCCCAATACATCCAATCGGGACTCTGATTATGCCCCTATTCGCAGCCAAAAATCGACCGTTTACCGAAATTGTTTGCAGTATTCGTAAAATAACTGCACGAAATCGGTTTCGAGCTATTGACGAGTCGAAATACCTTTCTAATACAGGCCCGCCTCGCGAATGGCCTCGACAGCCAAAGCAATCTGGTCGGGCGGCAGGACCAGCGCCATGCGCACGTGTCCCTCGCCCGAAGGACCAAAGCTCGCGCCCGGCGTCACCACAACGCCGGCCTTCTCCATGAGCTCCTCGCAAAACGCCATGGAATCGGTGCGACCACCGGGAAGCTTGGCCCACACAAACATAGAGCCATGCGCGTTTGGACGCTCCCAGCCCAGGCCCTCAAGACCGTCGCACAGGGCATCGCGGCGCTCCTGGTACTTCAGACGCTGCGCCTCGACCTCATCGCGCGGACCGTTCAAGCAAGCGATGGCGGCCTTCTGGATCGGGAAGAACATACCAAAGTCGATCTGGCCGCGCAGCTTGGCAAAGGCCGAGACCACATCCTCGCGGCCGACCAAAAAGCCGATACGCGCACCGGTGACGTTAAACGACTTGGAGAGCGAGAAGAACTCAACGCCCACCTCGAGCGCGCCGGGATACTGCAAGAAGCTGCCGCCCGGCTCGCCGTCGAACACGATGTCGGAGTACGCGTTGTCATGGACGATGAGCAGGTCGTGCTCGCGGGCGAAAGCGATGATCTCCTCGTAGACCTCGGGAGTGCCCACCGAGCCGACCGGGTTCGCGGGCAGCGACACGATCATATACTTGGCACGATCGGCCACCTCGGGATCGATACCCGCCACATAGGGCAGGTAATTGTGCTCGGCAACCAGCGGATAGTATTCGAGCTTGGCATCGGCGATCTTGGCACCCGCCTCAAAGACCGGGTAACACGGATCGGGAACCAAAATGGTGTCACCCGGATCGAGCAGGGCAAGCCCCAAATGGCCCACCCCCTCCTGCGTGCCGTTGCACGACTGCACCATGGACGGCGTAATGCCCGAAACGCCAAAGCGACGCTCATAGTAATCGCACACGGCCTGCTTGAGTTCGGGCAGGTCGCGCAGGGCATACTTCCACATCTCGGGATCTTGGGCTGCCTGCGTGAGCGCCTCGACCACGTGGTCGTACGGCTTAAAGTCGGGCGTGCCCACGCTCATGTTGTAAATGGTCTTGCCCTGAGCCTTCAGCGCGAGAAGCTTGTTGTTGAGCGAGGCGAAGACCTCCGCGCCAAAGCGGTCGAGACGCTGCGATGCCTGCATGGTGCCACCTTTCGATATAAAAAACGCGGCGCTCCGACAAGAGCGCCGCGCGATACGGGCCATCAGATTGCAAAAGTGTAACGCTTGCAACCCCCGTATTGGTTCAATTTAGCCAACCTTAGTCAACTGGATTGAGCGCGTCGATCTGCGCAAGCCACAGACGCGAGCTAGCGTCACTCGGCATACGCCAATCGCCGCGCGGGCTGAGCGTCACCGAGCCCACCTTGGGACCATCGGGCAGGCAGCTGCGCTTAAACTGCTGGGCAAAGAAGCGACGATAGAACGTACGCAACCACGTGTGAACGGTCTTGACGTCGTAGACGCCCTCGAAGCTCTTGAGTGCCATGCGGTAGATCTTGCCCGGCTCAAAGCCAAAACGCAGCAGGTAGTAGAGGAAGTAGTCGTGCAGCTCGTACGGGCCCACCAAATCCTCAGTCTTCTGCGCAATCTCGCCGTCGCCCGTGGGCGGCAGAAGCTCGGGGGACACCGGCGTATCGAGGATATCGAGCAAGACCTCGGCAATACGCCCGCCAAAAACATCAGCGGCATAGCGCACCAGATGGCGCACAAGCGTCTTGGGCACGCTCGCGTTGACGGCGTACATGCTCATGTGGTCGCCGTTATAGGTAGCCCAGCCGAGCGCCAGCTCCGACAGGTCGCCCGTGCCGATGACAAAACCGCCAGCCTGATTGGCCAGATCCATCAGAATCTGCGTACGCTCGCGGGCCTGGCTGTTCTCGTAAGTCACGTCCTGCACGGCCGGATCGTGCTCGATGTCCTTAAAATGCTGCTCCACAGCTGCATGGATCGAGACTTCGCGGAAACTCACGCCTAGGTCGCGAGCGAGCGACTCGGCATTCGACTTAGTGCGATGCGTCGTGCCAAAGCCGGGCATGGACACGGCCGTGATACCGGTGCGCGGCAGGCCCAAGGCGTCGAACGCACGCACGGTCACGAGGAGCGCCAGCGTGGAATCGAGGCCGCCGGAAAGGCCGATGACGGCCGCCTTGGTACCCGTATGGGCAAGGCGGGTCTTGAGGCCCGCGGTCTGCAGGTCGAGGATGGTCTCGCAGCGCTCAGCCAGGTCACCATGGTCGGCAGGCACGAAGGGCGCGCGGGGGAAGACGCGGTCGATATCGCAGGCATCGCGCAGGACAGGTTCTTCGGCCAGCACGCCCTCAAACGAAAACTCAACGGTCGTGGGCTCCGGAGCATCGTCGGTGCGCGTCCACGTCGTCGAGCGACGGCGTTCGGCAACCAGGCGGTCAAGGTCAACGTCGGCGACGGCCATATCACAGGTAAGCAGTTTGGTCGCGGCGAGCTTGGAGCCGTTTTCGTAGACGAGGTTCTCCCCCGCAAAGACCATGTCGGTCGTGGACTCGCCCTCACTCGCGTCTGCGTAGGCATAGGCGCAGTACAGGCGCGCGCTTTGGTTAGAGATAAGGCTGCGGCGGTAATCTGCCTTACCGATAATCTCGTCCGAGGCCGACGGGTTGAGAATCACCGTCGCACCGGCAAGCGCCATCTCGGTCGAAGGGGGTGCCGGCACCCACAGGTCCTCACAGACCTCAATACCGAGTACCAAATCCTCGGCGCCCTCATCACAGCAACGGTAGACAAGCCCCGAACCCAGCGGGACCGGACCCTGACCGGCAAATTCAACCCACACGGGATCCGCAGGTGCCGGAGCAAACCAACGGCGCTCATAGAACTCGCCATAGTTGGGCAGATACTTCTTGGCCGTGAGGCCCAAAAGCTCGCCCGCACAGCACACGGCGGCGCAGTTGTAGATATTCTCGGCAACCGCAACGGGAAGACCGACGGTAAAGACGATCGGCAGCTCACGAGTCTCGTCGAGTATATGCACCAGAGCAGCCTCGCAGGCATGCAGCAGCGTGCGATTATGGAACAGGTCGGCCGCGGTATAGCCGCACAGGTTAAGCTCGGGCAGCACCAGCGCACGGACGCCACGCTCGGCAGCATCGCGAACAGCCGCCAGCGCAACCTCGGCATTGCCCTCGACATCGGCAACGCGAATCTTGGGCGAGGCCGCCGCCACACGCAAAAAGCCATCAGACTGAGAAAGGTGAAGATTCATAAGAATGCTCCCGTGCGTAGACGCCATTCACAACAATTAGCAAACCCTATTGTAGTTCAACCGCCGGGTGTAACCGCATCCCACCAACTTGGTGAGCTATTGATGAGTTGATGGTATCTGTTAAATGTCACGTACGATTCACATCTGGTGGGTACTCTGATGGCTACATGAAACGAAGCAGACTTACACCGGGAGGGCCCCGTATGACAACCAAGTACACCGACGCGCCGCGTACGCGCGTCATGACACCGGCCGCGCTCAACAACGGCGTTCACGAAAACCATTCCATCGGACAGACCATGGCCATCGCGCCCAAAAAGGGCCTGTTCGACGACATTTCCATTCCCCAGATCATCGCCGGCGCCGCAGCCGCCGCCACGAGCGTCGCGCTTGCTTCCAAGATCGGTATCGCGGGTTCAGTAATTGGTGCCGCCGTGAGCTCGGTCATCACCGTTGTGTCCTCGCAGGTCTACCGCCACTTTATCTCTGCCAGCGCCAAAGCCCTCAAAGGCACGCACCCCGACGTCGACTACCCCGCCGGCGCCTATGAGCCCGTTGAATTTAATGCCGAGGAGCACCTGGGCGGCGCCGCGACTACGCAGGAGATGCGCCAGATTGCGGGGCGCGCGACCACGGCGCGCGTCGCCCCCAACAGCCTGCGCGCCAAGGCGGCGGCAGAGCGCAGCCAGACGCAAAAGAAGGTCATCGTCTTCTCGATCGCCATCGCCATCGTCGCGGTCATCGCCTGCGCTGGCGCCATCCTTATCACCACCGCCGGCGAGGGTCTGGGCGAGCGTCCCGAGCCGATCCTTTCGTCGCGCACGACCGAGCACGACGCAGATAGCACCGGTCAATCGCAAAGCCAGCAGGACGACTCGCAGGGCAACTCCTCATCCACCGACTCGTCATCGAACACCCCCGATCAATCGCAGGGCGTCGATTCCTCTGCGAACAACAGCGGCACGCAATCCGGCACGACTGACTCAAGCCAAACGACTGACGGCTCTCAACCGAGCACGGGCGACCAGACGAGCGGCAATGCATCGGGCACGGGGTCTACCGACAATAGCAACACCAACAGCTCGAGCGGAACCGCTTCCGGCACGGCATCTGACAGCTCGAGCCAAGACACGGCATCGGGCAACTAAGCACGTTTGTCTCTCATAGATAACCGACCTGCATAACGGGCGCGAACCGGCAACGGTCGCGCCCGTTTGCCTTGGGCGACGAGATGGCAAGCCCCGCGCGACGGTAAGATGCTTTGGTGTGTAAAGAGGAGATTTGCCATGAGCAAGACAATAGTTAGGCCCACGCTATCGCTGGGCAATCACATCTATCTGTATCGCCTGCTGCGCGACGCGATTGGGTGCGGCAAGCAAACGTTTATGACGCAGGTCGAGGAGGCACTCGCCGACGACGACATGGCCGCTTATGACCTGGGCTTTGAGTCCACGCGCGAGCTGCTCGAGGAGCTCGACGACTGCATTAAGCTGACCGTCTTTAAGGGCGGTCGCCTGTATGCCACCGTCATCGCCAACGAGGTCTGGGATGCCGCCCTTGCCAAAGGCGAGGACAAGCCCAAGGCTGCCAAGGGAGCCAAGCAGTCCTATAAAAAGAAAAAGCGCGGCGAGAAGGACCTCAAGGCCGTGCGTCCCAAGCACGTTAAGCGTCCCGAGCCAGAAACCATGGTTGAAGCCGTGCCGGAACCCGAGCCCGAGGCAGAGATCGAAATCGCTATTGAGGTAGCAGCAGAAGCCGAAACCGAAATCGCCGCCACAACCGATCCCATAGTCATATCCGAGCAGGAAGCCACCGCGGAGCTCAACGAGGCTCCCAAGCCGACAATCGAAGAAGCCACTAACCAACCTGAAACGCCTGCGTTCCAAAACAGCGATGTCTTTGGCGACGAGGCTGAGGACGATCAGCCCGAAAAGCCCGCAAAACAAGACGCTACCGAGGTGGCATCGGAGCCCGAGGCACCGCAGCCTGCCATCTCACTCACGGTCGTCTATGACCCCGAGAACGCAAACGCCGGCATCACCACCATGGCATCCACGCCCATCGAGGCAAAGTCGAGCGTCGAGAACGAGAACGCGACGCAGGTTGAGGTTGAAACTGCAGTTGCAGACGCGCCCGTCACCGTGAAGCCCGCAGATTCCACGATCAAGCCGAAAACGACGCTGGAGCCCGCACCCGTCATCGAATCCGTGCCCGCCTCTGCTTGCAACCAAATCCCCGCACCGGCGCCGGCTTCGGTACCCGCAGCGGCCCCAACCCCCGTACCTGCAGCGCCCGCCATCCCCGAGGACTTCCCCGTCGATTTCGCAACCGAGGTCTTCTGCCCCGGCCCGCTTCTGCACCAGCTGTCAACCTATCTCCCCTACGGCGCCGACACGCTCGGCATTGTCGGCGAGTACTACTGGATCGCCCGCGAGCGCGGTACCATCGAGGCCGCGCGAAACCGCGCAAGCTTCCCCCTGCGCTACACGCAGGCCGGCGAGCGCCACGAAGTCACCGTGCGCATCCGCCGCAACACCACCGGCGGTCTCGGAGCCACCTGGGCCATCGACAAAGTAGAGCCTTCTACCAAGTAACAAAAAGGGACGATAACCCTCAAGGTTATCGTCCCTTTCTCGTTAGGCCACCTGAGCTCGACTAGTCGCGCGTCAGCTTACGGTGGATACGATGCGGCTGGGCTGCGTCCTCGCCCAGGCGCTCGATGCGGTTGGCCTGATAGGCCTCGAAGTTGCCCTCGAACCAATACCAGTTGCCCGGATTCTCGTCGGTGCCCTCCCACGCCAGAATGTGCGTGGCGACGCGGTCCAGGAACATACGGTCGTGGCTAATGACCACCGAGCAGCCCGGGAACTCGAGCAGCGCCGCTTCGAGCGAGGACAGCGTCTCGACGTCGAGGTCGTTCGTGGGCTCGTCGAGGAGCAGCAGGTTGCCGCCCTGCTTGAGCGTGAGCGCCAAGTTCAGACGGTTGCGCTCGCCACCGGAGAGTACGCCGGCGCGCTTCTGCTGGTCCTGGCCCTTAAAGCCAAAGCTCGCCACGTACGCGCGACTCGGAACCTCGGTCTCGCCGACCATCATGTGGTCCAGGCCGTCCGAGACGACCTCCCATAGGTTCTTATCGGGGTCGATGCCGGAACGGTTCTGGTCGACGTAAGAAATCTTGACGGTCTCGCCCACCTCGAGCTCGCCCGAAGTCAGCGGCTCCAGACCCACAATCGTCTTGAACAGCGTGGTCTTACCGACACCGTTGGGGCCGATGACGCCCACGATGCCGTTGCGCGGCAGGGTGAACGAAAGGTCATCGATGAGCACGCGACCGTCGAACTCCTTGTGCAGGTGATGGGCCTCGAGCACCTTGTTGCCCAGACGCGGGCCGACAGGGATGCGAATGTCAGTCCAGTCGAGCTTCTGGCTAGCGCGCGCCTCAGCCTCCATCTCCTCGTAGCGGGCCAGACGGGCCTTGTTCTTGGCCTGACGGGCCTTGGGCGAGCTGCGCACCCACTCGAGCTCGGCCTCCATGCGCTTGGCGAGCTTGGCGTCGCGGTTGCCCTGTGCCTCGATACGGGCGGCCTTGGTCTCCAGATACGTGGAGTAGTTGCCCTTGTAGGGATAAAGGTGACCGCGGTCGACCTCGCAGATCCACTCGGCAACGTTATCCAGGAAGTAGCGATCGTGTGTGACGGCAAGCACCGCGCCCTGGTAGTTGTGCAGGAAGTGCTCGAGCCACAGGATCGACTCGGCGTCCAGGTGGTTCGTGGGCTCGTCGAGCAGCAGCAGGTCGGGAGCCTCGAGCAGCAGCTTGCACAGGGCCACGCGACGGCGCTCGCCGCCAGAGAGCACGTTGACCGGCATGTCGGAATCGGGCAGCTGCAGGGCGTCCATGGCCTGGCCGAGCTTGGAATCGATATCCCAGCCGTCGGCGGCATCAATCTCGTCCTGGAGCTTTCCCATCTCGGCCATGAGGGCGTCCATGTCGCAGTCCGGATCGCACATCTCCTCGCCGATCTTGTTGAAGCGATCGACCTTGGCGATCATGTCGCCAAACGCCATGCGCACGTTCTCGATGACGGTCTTGTTGTCGTCGAGCGGCGGCTCCTGCTGCAGGATGCCCACGGTGTAGCCGGGGGTGAGCCTGGCATCGCCGTTGGAGACCTCCTCGATGCCGGCCATGATCTTGAGCAGGGTCGACTTGCCCATACCGTTGGGGCCCACGACACCGATCTTGGCACCGGGGTAGAAGCTCAGGGTCACGTCGTCAAGGATCACCTTGTCGCCATGGGCCTTACGAGCCTGATACATCTGGTAGATAAACTCTGCCATTTGCCTGTTTTATCCTTTCTACCTGCTGTTTCTCTATTCTTGTTTCGCTTTAGTGGAAACGAAATGAGGAAATCAGCTCTGAAACGTAACGAAAAAGGGGCATGGTTGCCCATACCCCCTAATACTACCTGGGAAAAATCCCCCAGAACATACCATGAACTGCGTACGCTAGTTTTCCGCAACCTTAACGAACAGCCCGCTGAGATTTGCGCCACAGCAGATACGAGTAGACGTAGACGGCTCCGACCGAACCAAACGCCAGAACCGCAATCACCGCGGCGACGACTTCATTCGAAAGCACCGCACCTGCCACGCCCATCGCAATCAGGCCAACACCCAGCACCATAAAGCAGGCACCGCCAAAGCGCTGCGTACGGCGCCAGTTCTCGGGATCGGCAAGCGCCCAAGGCGTCTTGATACCGAGCGTATAGTTCTGCTTCACACGCGGCAAGTAGTTGCCTACGCCGATGAACAGCAAACCGATAGCACCGGAAATCAGCACGTTGACCGAACCGACCGCCGGCACCACGCCCCAGACCGTAAGCTCTCCCAGCCAGCTTACGGCACACATGAACAAGGTAAAGGCGATTACGAAGCCCTGATAGAACTTGCCCGAGGTTCGATATGCCTCACCTTTGGGATCGATGCGCGGCACCACGCGGAACATTGCGAGAAGCGCCAGCGGCAACGCGCCGAGCGCCGATGCCATCCAGCTAGGACCCCAACCGTCGACAGCGCCGTTCGCGCCCCAGTGCGTGGGAATCTGCGCAGGCAAGCTCGGCATCACCCAGAGATGCGCGGCAACATTAATAGCGCAGACCACAACAAGCATGGCCCACGCGCGCGACGATACCCCCGTGGCGTGAATGCCCTTGTTTTCGTTATTCATCCTTATCACCTTCCGTGTTTGTAAAGCCCATAAACCAACCGATCAAGTCCTGCATGACGGTGGTGTTTAAGCTGTAAACGATGTTTTGGCCATGACGTTCGTCGGTCACCAACCCGGCGTTTTTGAGCGTCGCCAAATGATGGCTCAATGACGGCTTGCTGATGTCAAAATGCTCGGCAAGCTCCCCAGCCGTGCGATTGCCCTCGCGCAGCAGTTCCAAAATGTGACGCCGTGTAGGATCGGCCAGCGCCTTAAAACCCTCTCCCGGCATAGGAC
Source organism: uncultured Collinsella sp. (assembly GCA_900551015.1). Classification (GTDB taxonomy): domain Bacteria; phylum Actinomycetota; class Coriobacteriia; order Coriobacteriales; family Coriobacteriaceae; genus Collinsella. Next base: position 19,569 of record URUI01000016.1, on the reverse strand, counting down.
CTCCTCTCAGCATTTCGTTCGACGCGCACACTATACTCGATATTTAGATGTTTGTCTAACTATCTAATCTTACACTCAAAAAATAGCCGCCCCCGCGTAATGCGAAGACGGCCACTTCTCACGCTACAAACGTGTTTTGGAGTTGGCTAACCCGCGGCAACGGGCGCCATCTGCTTCAATCTTATGCGAATCCCGATCCCATTTCAACAAACCCCAAGGGTTCAAATGGAATCGTAATAATACCTATAATGGCGATAGCTAAAACACGATTCGCTTCCCCATCGGAGGATGTCTATGGCCGAAACCACAGCCGCTCTCGTCGAGACGCGCGATACCAAGCTCGAAATCATCATGGGCCGCGAGGCGCTCGACAAACTCGCCGCCGCCACGGTGCTGGTGCTCGGCTGCGGAGGCGTGGGCTCCAATTGCTGCGAGGCACTTGCCCGCGGCGGCATTGGACATTTCGTCATTTTGGACAAGGACATCATCGCACCAAGCAATATCAATCGCCAGGCTATCGCCTTTCACAGCACCGTCGGCAAGCGCAAGGTTGACGTAATGGAAGCCATGATCCACGACATCAATCCCGCCGCCACCGTTATCAAGCGCACCGAATACCTGCTGAGCGACAACATCGACGAGTTCTTCACGAGCGTTTTGGAGCAGACGGACGGCAAGCTCGACTACGTCGTCGACGCCATCGATACCATCTCGGCCAAGCTCACCATTGCCAAATATGCTCAGGACCACGACATTCGTTTGGTTAGCTCCATGGGCGGGGCCAACAAGCTCCATCCCGAGTGCCTCCGCTTTGCCGACATTTTCGATACGGTACGTGACCCCATGAGCCGCATCATGCGCAAAGAATGCAAGAAGCGCGGAATCAAGAGCCTACATGTACTGTTTAGCTGCGAGGAATCGGTTAAGACGCAGCCCCGCGACCCTTCCAATATCCACGAGCGCACCGAGCTGGGAACCGCCAGCTTTATGCCGCCCATCATGGGCCAGATGATCGCCGGAGAGGTTATCCGCCAGATCAGTGTCCGCGGCACCGAGCGCGTGCGCGCCGATGGCCAGCGCCTAGACTAGCGGAGCGCGCCGAGATGGAGCCCCGGTTATTTGATGCACACTGCCATCTTGATTTAATGGCTCACCCGGACGCCGTTGCTGATGAGGCAACGGCACTGGGCTTGGGTCTATTTGATTGCGGCGTCGATCCACGCGACTTCGCTAACGCACATGGGCGAGCCCGTCGCCTTCCCACCGTCATCAAGGGCATCGGCCTCCATCCCTGGTGGCTCGCCGACGGCCGCTGCGGTCCTGCCGAAGTCAATCTGCTTTGCGAAGTTGCTGCCCAAGAGCGCTACATCGGCGAAGTCGGACTCGACTTTTCCGCTCGTTTTGCCGGAAGTGAGCCGCTACAAATACAGGCATTTGACCGGCTCTGCGATACACTCGTGCAGCATCCTCTTACCGGGCGCGTGATATCAATTCACGCCGTTCGTTCGGCGGGAACCGTACTGGACATCCTCGAATCGCATGGATTACTCATCCCAAACTCCGACTCCCCCGTTATCATCTTCCACTGGTTTAGCGGCACTTCGGACGAACTCGTCCGCGCGCGTAATGCAGGCTGCTATTTTTCCGTCAACGAACGCATGCTCGCCACCAAGCGCGGTCGCGAATACGCACGACAGATTCCACTCGACCGTCTACTGCTCGAGACCGATGCGCCGGTCGAGCCAAACACAGAAACAAGCGCGCAATCGCTCATCAGATCGCTCACAAGGACCTCGATGCGCATTGCCTCACTCAAAAACTGTGACGCAAAGCGCATCGAGTCGGCAGTTTTAGCAAATGCGCACTCTGTTTTTGACCTTCGCTAACCCCTGTGGGCAAAAATGCCAAGGGACATGCGAATCGCACAACGCAGTCCCTATTTTGGAAGGCAGTACAATTCGGCAGCATTACACCAATTCGTGCATGAGATCACAGTTGCGTGCATACAATTCGTCAAAGATATGACGGCGCGACGCATATAACTCGTGGGCAGCCATATCGGGCACGATTGTTTGCGCAACGCCAAGGACTTGGGCGAGTTCATCCCATGATGCATAGGCGCCACCTGCGAGAGCTGCCATGATGGCATCACCGAAGCATGCGCCCACCGTAACCTTGGCAACCGAGACCTCGCGCCCGCATACGTCGGCGATAGCTTGCATCCAAACTGGATTCTTGGTTCCACCTCCGACAAGCATAATGCGCCCAATTGGCAGTCCATGCTGTCGCTCGATAATGTCGACATGGGATGCAACGGTATACGCGACGCCTTCCAAGGCGGCGCGAACCATATGGGCTCGCGTATGCCTTCCGGTCAGGCCAAAGAAGACGCCACGCGCCTCGGGATCGTTGAGCGGAGTACGCTCCCCCGCAAAGTACGGCAGACACAGGAGCCCATCGGCACCCGGCGCCACATCGGCGGCATCATGCGCCATAACCGAATAGGCATCGGGGCCACCGTGGCCCTCGGCCTCTACGGCGTCGCGATACAGCTCTTGGCGCAGCCACGATGTGAGTGCGCCCGCCGTATTGGTCCCCGCGCAGATCCCATAAGTTCCGGGAATGATAAACGTCCCTGGCCACAGGCGGGCATCATCGACCATATGATCAGCTAGGTAGATGAAATACGCCGTACTCCCCAACTGAACCATCATATCGCCGGGACGGAATACACCCGTCGAAATAGCCTCGGCACCAGAGTCGCCCGTTCCCACTAAGACAGGTGTCCCTGCCGCGAGCCCCGTCGCCTCAGCCGCACGCCGCGTAATCACCCCGGCAATATCGGTAGCCGACATTACCTCAGCCATCTGGTCAGGCCGGCAGAAACGAGCACATTCCCGAGCATCAACCTTCCAGGTGTAGCGGTCGTATAGGGGAAGAAAATCCTCCGCCAAATAACGGTCCACCGTAAAACGCCCCGTCAACTTTGCGCACAGAAACGATGACGCCGTCAGGAACTTCGCGGCACGTTCGTGCACCTCGGGCATATTCTCCTTAAACCACAAGATCTTGGGAGCAATATCTGACGAACAGGGATCGTGTCCGAAAAGCTCGCGTGCGCGATCTGACCCATATTCGGAAAGAAGCTCGTCAATCTGCGGCTTCGAACGTGCATCGACTCCGTACAAAATCGCGGGCGCCAGCGCGTTGCACTCGGTATCGACCGGCACGCAGTCGCAACCCAATGCGGAAAGGCCGACGCATCCGATCTGCGCCGCGTTAACCCCCGATCGCACCACCAGCTCGCGCGACAAGCGGCAAAAATCGCCCCACCAAACTGCCTCCGCATCATGCTGGTACCATCCATCACGCGGGTTGTCCGTCTCATGTCCACAAGAGGCCTGGCAAACGATGTTGCATCGATCATCGATTAAAACGCCTTTAGAGGCGCTTGTCCCAATATCAATACCCAGATAGAGCGCCATAGGTACCTACTCCCCTCGCGCCGTACGAGCGGCAGCCATAAAACGAGCTACCCGCTCAACATCAACCGGGGCATCCAGCTTTCCGTCGCGCTTTAAGCACGTGCCGACAAACGCACCATCGTAGTGAGCAAATACGTCAGCCACGGTATTTTCGCGACAACCGGTGCCACATACCACAGGTACTTGGCCAACACGCTCGCGGACCTCATCGGCAAGCTCGCCCGAAGCGCCACGACCGGCAGCCGAACCACCGATGACCATCGCATCCGGTAGGCAATTAAAGAGAAGTGAATCGGCAATGTCCGCAGTCGTGCGGTCGTTGAGATAAACCTCCCCCTCGCTCGTGATGAAGTGAAAAAGCTTGAGGTCGTCCAGGCGCAGCGCCGCCTTGCGACGCATGGTGCGAGCGAAATCTCGGTTAATCAGCCCGAGATCACCGGCCCAGGCACCGCAAAAATTGCAGCGCGTGAACTGCGCGTCGACGGCAGCGCACAGCTCGATTGTGGCATCACCATCGTAAATTGCCTCAGCTCCCCAAGGAGTCGACAGATCATGGGATAGAGCCCCGATAACATAGCCCATCGATGCAAGGGTTGAGGGAGAAACGTGCTGCTCATAGGGCATCGAGAGCTCATTGGTAATCAAAATGCCATCGACACCGCCCTGCTGCAACGCCTCGAGATCACGCTTGGCGGCTTCCACGACCTGTGACACGCTTCCGCCCGGATAATACAACGGATCACCTGGCAGAGGACGCAGGTGCAGCATTCCGATAACCGGCTTTTCGGTCTTGAACATCGAGGTTAGAAACGACATAACGTGCTCCTTCATAGGGTTATTGCAGGGACGTTACTCCCCCAGCACCTCCACGTACACTTTTCGCTTCTGCGGACCGTCAAACTCCGCAAGATAGATGTTCTGGGCACCTCCGCACACGATGTGGCCATCTTGGACGGGAAAGAAGCAGCTGTTTCCACAAATCATGCTCTTGATATGCCCACAGGAGTTGTTGCCGGTAGCTCCATAGCTCGGCAGGAAGTGTGCATGCGCATAGGGGGCATCGAGTGGGGCGATGCGATCAAGCGTCTCCATAAGATCCGTCTCCACGCAGGGCAGCCCCTCGTTTACCACGATTCCACAGGTCGTATGCGACAAAATAATCGCTGCCAAGCCATTGGTCACCGAGCTGCGTTCGATGGCGGCGTGCACGTCTTCGGTAATATCGATGAACTGGTCCGGAGCAGTCGATAGATAGCTCAATGTCTCGAGCGTCACCATGTTTACTCATCCCCTTCAAGAAAACGCAGGGCATTACCCCAGTAGAGCCTTTCTCGCGCATCATCGCGCATGGGCACGGTATCGAGCGCCCGCTTGAGTTTGAATGCACGGAAACGCGGCGTATTGCTGGCGAACATCACTTGGTGCGATAGCGCGCGCTCATACCACAGCGGCCCCATATCGACCGTGAAAAGACGCTGCATCATCTCCTCGGGCGAATCGATGTAAGTGATAGAGGTGTCCGCGTAGCAGTTGGGATACTTGAGCAGCATCGCCACGGTCTCGCGCACCCAGGGCCAGCCAAAGTGGGTCAAACTAAAGCGCACATTTGGATGCGTTGCGATTGTGTGCTCAAATGCAAGCGGGTTACTGCGCGAGAGCTCCGCGCCCGGCTCCCAAGACATACCGGCATGAAAAACCACTGGCTTGTTATAGCGCTCGCACAGCTCGTAAAGCGGCTCGGCCACGGCATCATCGGGGGCAAAACCCTGCTTTGCCGGATGCAGGCAAAGCCCCTTTGCCCCCAACTCGGTAAAGGCGCGCCCCAATTCGTCTGCGGCACCGCTCACCTGCGGATCTACGCTCGCAAATCCCCACAGACGATCGGGATGCGCGGCAACCAGCATGGCAATCTGGTCATTGGTGCCAAAGTGTCCTCCGCATGCCGTGGTTACATCGAGCGGCATGAGCACGCTCTTCTGCACATCGCAGACGTCCATCTCGACTTGAAGCTCATCCCAATCCATGGGACCCATATGCCCCATACCATATTCTCGTGACCAAAAACCGAATCCATCAGGCTCATCACCCGGCGTACAGATCTCGCCGTAGAGCATAGGATGGACCAACATGTCGATAACCATTTCATACTCCTTTCCAGGCATTTGACCCTAGTACGGCTCAAACGAGCCAATCACTCGGGACGACAGCTCAGCGCCCGCCTTCATACACGCCGGAATATCAAGGCCATCGACCACGCCCTTGGTAAACCCGGCAATATACGAGTCGCCGGCGCCCACGGTGTTAACGACCTTCTCCGCCGGTACGATCCCGCACTCATAGAAACGCTCACCGTCATAGGCAATGCTTCCCTTCTCGCCAAGCGTGGCAACCGCAACGCGCGGTCCCAATCCCTGCACGTGGCGTACCCAGTCTCGTAGCTCCGGAGTGTCCTCTTCAAACGACATGAACGCATAGTCTACGTAAGGAAAATGAGCCTCACATGCATATTCGGGATCCTGGCTGAACACCGAGAAGTCCATAACCACCGTCTTGCCCGCATCATGCCATTCGGGCAGGAGGTCCAAACAATTGCCAAACAGGTCGGTATGAATGATGTCATGCTCCAGGATAAACGCCCGGTCGTCTTCATTCGGTCGATATGTCTCCATTACGCCATCGATCGCCTCGAGATGTACGCGATCGACGCCGTCTTTCAATGCCATGAGCATCACCGAGGTGTCGCCATCCTCCACCCGCAGATGTGAGATATCGAACCCCTCAGCGGCCAGTGCCTCTCTCATCTTGTCTCCGTACTCGTCCTTGCCGACAACCGACACGGCGGATACCGAAACTCCCATTCGTGCAAGATGGATACCCCAGTCAATGCCGTTACCAGTCGGATAGAACACGCCGATGTTTTGATAGACGTCCGCACAGCAAAAACCAGCCGCACACGCTTTAATACCCATGGTCTTCTCCAATGATCAAAAGGGGACCCACCACATGGCGAGCCCCCTTTTCGCGTTTCGCTTATTGTTTTGCATCGGCTGTCCAAGGCCTCATAGCCCGACCGCCGAACGCTTTCTTAAGCTATTCGACGATTGGCGCTCCGTGGCCCCAAGAGCCTTCCATGCCGCACACGGTCGAGGCGAACCCGGCAGCAAAGTCGAGCGCGCGCTCGATGGCCTCGGCGCCATCCTCACCACGCTTGGCGGAATCGAGATAGCACATCAAAAACGAGGTGAGGAACGAGTCGCCCGCCCCCATGGTGTCCTTCATGTCCGTTATCGGTTTAGCCAGCTGGCGGTAATAACGCTCGCCGTCGTAAGCAATGCAGCCCTCGGCGCCCGCCGTAGCCGACACAAAACGCGGACCCAGGCCCTTCACCCATGCCAGACGCTCGCGAATCTCGTCCTCACTCGCGGCATCCGCCGCACTAAAGAAAGCGAAATCGACGTAGGGCGCAATCTGCTCGTAGTACTCGTCGGTGGAGTCGTCCGAAAAGTCAAAAGAAACCGTGACGCCCGCAGCCTTCAACTTGGGCAGCTCGCGCTCGGTAAAGCAATAGTTGCCCGAATGAACCACATCGAACTGCTTCATGTACGCAAGGTCAAAGCGATCGAGAACATAGCGCGCATCGCCACGGATACCGCCCTCGTTGGAGCCAAGGAAGACACGGTCACCGTCAACGACGGTCACGCGAGCCGCTCCGTTCTCGCCAATCATCTGCTCGCACTTGTCAAGCTCGATACCCTCATCCTCGAGGCTTGCAATGACATGCTCGGCAGCAGCGTCATTGCCAAAAATGCCCATGTATGCGGAGCGTGCGGCACCGCATTTCTTGGCATAAACGGCGAAGTTCACCGCGTTGCCGCCAGGATACATGGTGTGGATATGCTCATAGCGATCGACGACGTTGTCGCCAAATCCGAGCGCGTTAACGTTAAATGCCATGGTATTTACCCTTCTAGTACTCGACAACGCCCATGTAGCGACGGAAATCGGGATCGTGGTCAAACACCTTGCCGCGTGCGGCACGCAGCTCACAGTTCATGGCGTAGAACAGCACCGGGTCCAGATAGGCACGGACGCTCGCCGGCACGGCCTCCATACCGTACTCCTTGGCATCGAGCACCATCAGCGTATCGGTATGTGTCTTAAGGAACGCCAGGGCGCGCTCGTCCATAGCACGGCACTCGCTGGAGCCCATCTGCAGGAAGTAAAAAACGCCATCTTGAGTAGCCTCGAAGGGGCCGTGGAAGTACTCGGCAGAGTGGATGTAGCTGCAGTGCTGCCACTGCATCTCCATAAGAGAGCAGATAGCGAAACCGTAGGTCTGGCTAAAGTTGGGACCGCTGCCCAGAATGTAGAAGAACTCGTGCTCCTGGCAAAGCTTGGCAAAACGATCGCCCAGCTCGGCATTTACCTTCTCGCGTGCCGGGGGAAGAATTTTATCCATCTCGGCGATACCGGCATACATATCGGCAAGATCGGCGTAGCCCTCCTGCTGATCGAGCAGCTCTGCCGCAAGCGACAGCGAAATACCAGCGGGGACCTCGGCCTGCGGCACGCCCTCGCCCCACGGGTAGACCCACGTGGCCCACTTGCCGGAGTCAATCTTGGATCCAGCGTTGTCGGTCTGGGCGATCACCGTAGCGCCGGCGGCAAGGGCAATCTCGCAGCCCTCGACGACCTCGGGGGTGTTGCCACTGTGGCTGCAAGCGATGACCAGGGACTTCTCGCCTAGACGACGCGGACGCATAATGTCGAATTCACGCGCGGTATAGATATACGAAGTGAAGGTGGTAGCCTCGCGCTGCAGAAGCTCATGAGCCGGGATCAAATCGATCATGGAGCCACCGCAAGCAATCCAGTAGACGCTGTCGAACTTGCCCTTCTCGGCAATTGCCTCTTTGATCAGATCGTGTGCGTTCAAATCCAGTTCCTTTCTTGTTTGGTCCGCAATCAATGACATTGGCTGCGTGGCCGATAGTTGTTTTAGTCAATCAGATATTTCTCGAATGCGGCCATGTTCTTGGCATCTGCCGCTGCCGGGTCATCGTAGTAACGACCATCCGTGATTTCCTGGCCCAGCATGCCGTCGAAACCATGGGCGTTGAGTGTGGCGACGAAGGCGTCCATATCGTGCTTGCCATCGCCCCACACCAGATGGCCATACGGGTCGCCGTCGATAAAGTGCATCTCGTGAATTGCCCCATCACCAAAGGCGGCAAACCAGTCCTCGAGCGTCTCGCCTGCAACGCCCATCGCGGTTGTATCAACCATGGGCTGTAAGTACGGGCTCGCGACCTCGTCAATCATGCGCTTCGCATCGGAAACCGTCGTCACAAGGTTGCTCTCCTCGGGACGCAGGCTTTCCATCGTAAGCACCAGACCGTGCTCGCCGGCATACTCCGCCAGAATGGACAAGTGCTCGCGGCTGCGCTTCCAGGCTTCCTCGCGGTCCTCGTCCCAGTCGCCCCAGCCCGAGTTGATGGACATACGGTCGCACCCAAGTACCTCGGCAAGCTCAATGCCGTGTTTAAAGTACGCCAGGCTGCGCTGTTCATGCAGCGGCTTGCGTGCGCAGTACTGCCAAGGATAGACAACATTCTCGGGGCACAGAGTACGATACCTAAGCCCACGGTCTGCAGCCTTTTTCGCCAGGACCTCAGCCTCAAAGTAGCCCGTATGGTCGAGCGTCACATGCGGCTCCGCACACCACAGCTCAATGGACTCAAAGCCCAAGCGCTGCTGCACATCAAGGAAGTAATCGAGCGACCACATGATGTAGTGGATATTCATGCCCGCAATCTGCTCGCGACGCAGCGTCGGTTTGGATTCAGACATCTTATGCCTCCTTATTTCGATCGAACACGATTTGTCCGTCCGACATCGTCATATCAACCGCAAGATCGCGTGCGTCGCGATAATCGAGGTCGAACACATCCCGATCGAGCACGCAGATATCGGCAAGCTTGCCAACCTCAAGCGTACCCAGCTCGTCTTCGCGAATCAGATCGTACGCGCCCCCGGCAGTCCAAGCGCGCAAGAGCTCGACAAGCGTCAGCGTGTTGACCTCATTCACGGGCAGTCCGTCGGCGAAGAATCCGCCGCACGCGCTGTAGATTGACTCGCCCAGGCTCGGAATCAGCAGTGGCAAATCCGTTCCACAGCACACTGTGCATCCGGAATCTTCCATGCCGCGGCGATTCCAGCTGTGCAAAAGTCGCGTCTCGCCAATTTGTCGACGCATCATCGACAGGCAATCCTCGCGCCGGTCCAGCGTCAGAATCTGCGGATAGACCTCGCAAATTCCACCCAACTTGCCAAACTCGACAAGATCGGTCGGGTCAGAGTTCTCGAGATCGGTAATCGCATGGCGGCGAAGCATCCGTCCATGCTCGTCTCGAGGCAGCGAGGCATAGAGCGCCACGGTGCGGCGAACGGCGCCATCGCCCTGGCAATGCAAGGAGTATCGGAAGCCCTCAGCATCAATTGCACGCAGCTCGTTCTCAATCAGATCCCACTCTGGCTCCTCGACGACCGTCTTGCCGGCAGCGCCCGCATCGGCCGTGTCCTCATAGGGGTCAATCATCTCGGCAAGCCCCGCCCATACGCCGCGATCGGTCATACGGTTGAAGCCAGAAAAACGAACGAACGGTCCCCGGAAGCGCTCTCGCGCCTCGCGGGCATATGCCAGATTTGCACCGGCACCCACCGGCTGCGACATCATAGAGACGCGAACCGTCAGCTCACCAGATTCCTCACGGCGAGCCATTTCGTCGGCAAAGCCGTAGTAGTCATCAAACGCCATCTCCTTGATGGCGGTAACGCCGCGCTCGTTAAGCATGCTCATGTAGTCCGAATACCCGGCACGCACCTCGGGCAGCGCGAGGAAATCGCTCATCATGCGCCAGATCTTCTCGGCATAGCACGCCTGGGGTGTAAAGCCGTATCGCGCACTGGCGGCAGCATTGAGAACGCAGGTCTCCGCACCCGGTGTAAAGCAGACGACAGGGATATCGCCAAAACAATCGTCAAACACAGCTGCCGTATTTGCGTTCTCGGCATCCGATGCCAACGTTTCGGGTAAGTTGTGGCCAAAAGCCGCCGCGCAATCCGGATGATCTTCTTTCCATGCACGCAAGAGCGACACAGCCTCTTTGGCATCGGCGATGCCGGACAGATCAGACCCCAACGTTCGCAGCGCCCAACCTGTATAGAAGGTATGCACATCGATCAGGCCAGGCATGACAGTGCGGTCGCCCAGGTCAACTACCTCGTCCGCCTGGGTCAAATACGAAGCTAGCTCACACTTGGTGCCAACAGCCTCAATTCGATTGCCACGGACCGCTACGAAACCTTCAAACGGCAGGTCCCCCGTACCGGTAAAGACGCTCTTAGACGTCAGGACCGTCAAACGATCAGACATCACAACCACCTACACCGGAAGCATGCCAGAGATTGCCGTTACGATCAGGCCAAAGACGACCATGAAAATGAAGAACTTCCAAATGGTCTTCCACCATTGGCCAAACGAAATCCTAGCCACGGCAAGGCCGGCGACCGTCATGCCCGCCACGGGGCTGATGGTGTTGATGGTCTGGTTGGCAAACTGGAGCGCGGTGACGGCCGCCTCGGGATTGAGGCCCATGAGCTCGGTCAGGGGGCCCATAACGGGCATGGTGAGCGCCGCCAGGCCAGAACTCGAGGGAACCAGCAAAGAGAGCAGGCCAAGGACGATATACATAAACGTGGTGTAGACGGCGGCGGGTGCACCGGCAAGCGCGGTAGCGAGCGCCTGGAGGATGGTGTCGATGATCATGCCGCCCTCGGCGATGACCAGAATACCGCGAGCGATACCGATAACGATGGCAGCGTACGCAAAGTCGGCGAGACCCTTAACGAACTCCTCTGCGATCGTCTGCTGGTCAAGACCGCCCAGGATACCGGCAAGCAAGCCCATGCCAAGGAACACGGCGGAAATCTCATTCATGTACCAGCCCTGGGTAACAAGACCCCAGACGATAATGCCCATACCGCAAGCAAAATCGATAAGCACGAGCTTCTGACGGATAGTGAATTCTTCCTCGATGGAGGCATCGGTCACGGAAAACTCAATACGCTTGAGCTTATCGTCCTCGTACACAATGGACGACTCGGGATTTTTCTTGACGCGCATGGCGTAGCGCATGGCCCATGCGATACCGACGGCAGTGAAGATGACCCAAGAAACGGCGCGCAGCCACAGTTGCGGATTACCCTCGATGCCAATGATGCCTTGGGCGATCAAAACATTAAACGGGTCGATGGTCGAAGCACAATATCCCAAGTTAGGACCAAGGAAGCAGATGATGAATGCCGTCATCGAGTCATAACCGATACCCATCATGATGGGAATGAAGATGGCATAGAACGGCAGGGCTTCCTCAGACATACCAAACGTAGTGCCGCAAATGGACAGCAACGTCATCGTGATGGGAATGATGAGGATGTCCTTGTTCTTGAGCTTTTTAATCACACGGCTCATGCCGGCATTCAAAGCGTTGGTCTTGGTGATGATTGCGAACGATCCGCCAATCAATAAGACGAACGCAACGACGTCGGCAGCCTCTTGGATACCCTTGGTGGGCGCTTGCAGGACCGCGAAGATATCCTGGCCCAGATTGATGGTCTCGCCGGTCTCGGAATCGGTGTAGTTCTTATCGACCTGTTCATAGGTTCCAGCAACGGCGACTTCACGCTCGCCCGCCGCTGTCGAAATCGTCTTGCGCTGATACTGACCAGAGGGAACGATCCAAGTCAGGACCGCGAAGACAACGATCAGCAAGAACATGATCGTATAGACATGCGGTAATTTGAACTTAAAACGTCTGTTTGTCTTCTTCGCCTTCGTATCTGACATAGATACCTCCAAAGAACTCGAGACTGCATCGCATCTCGCTTCAACGTTTGCACAATGCAAACGTTCTATGACGTTCCATAGATTACCAGCAGCTTTTCTCGTCATCAAGATAATTTCAAACTGATTGCCGCAACGCGGTTGAACGGTTGCGTTTGCGCCGTGAACGGTATGGAAACGCCCGGTGAGATGATCCACCGGGCGTTTCCATTCGCAATGTCCTAGATGTCAAAAACGTAGCGAGACCCAACGATCCGCTGACGACCGATGATAAACGGCCGCCGCTGCTCATCGAAAAAGAAGGCTTCCATATAAAACAAGGGTTCGCCAACGGGAACTGCCAACAGTCGAGCGACCTCGGGCGACGCGCACGCGATCTCGAGCGTGCACGGGTCGGTAAACGCGGGCGTGCGGCCCGTCCGGTTGCACACGAACTCAAAAATGGATTGGTTAGATAGAGGTGCCGTTGATAGATAGGCGTTGTCCTCGTAAACATAAATGTTGTTCTCGAGCATGACAGGGACGCCATCGGCAGTGCGCACGCGCTCAACGCAAATCAAGTCAGTTCCAACGGGAACACCAAAGAACTGTGCTTCGGTGGAATCCGCCGGCAGTATCTTTCTCGAAATGACACACGCCCCCGGTTCCATTCCGTTAACGCGGCATGCGTCCGAAAAACTCTGGACGTCATCCTTCTGGCGAATCTTGCGCTTGAGCTTGGGGGCATTAACAAACGTGCCTTTCCCCTGTCGCTTCGTTAGATAGCCCTGCTGGACGAGCTCCTCAATAGCGCGCCGCACGGTAACGCGGCCAACTTTATAGCTCTCAGCCAATTCGAATTCGTTGGGTATCCGCGCGCCTGCCTTGTAGGCGCCGGAGTTGATTTCGTTTTTAATGATATCGATAACCTGTTGGTACAGCGGTATCGCTGCTTTACCGTCAGTTAGCCCTTCAGTCGGTGGCATATACCCTCTCCCAGCACAATTAAGTCAAAAGCGGGCTCAAGGGCATTCAACAAGCCCTTGAGCCCGCAATAGCATAAAGTATGCTAGGTGTCGCACCAAAATGTTGGCTATTTACTCATCTGACCCGAAAAACGCGCAACTACCGCGCTCCTAAGAAAGCGTGAGCAGCTGCGGCAGCTGGTCGATAATCTTGTCCGCGGCATCCTGGCTAAAGCCAAAGCGCTCCTCGCGCTTGGCAATGACTGTCAGGCCGGCTCGCTTGCCGGCAGTGATGCCGGGCACCGAATCCTCAACGCAGCAGCAGCGATTCGCGGGCAGCCCCAGCAGATCCAGCGCATGCAGGTAGATGTCGGGCTCGGGCTTGCTCTCCTTAAACTGCTCGCCGCTCACCACATACTCAAAGGCATCCGACAGCCCGCACGCGTTGAGCACTTCCTCGATGCTAACCATGGGCGACGAGCTGGCAAGCGCCACGCGAACGCCGCGGCGCGGCAGCTCTCGAATCGTATCCACGGCGCCTGGGTTAATCAAAGCCTGATAGTCGCGCGGACGCTTATGCGCCCACTCGTCCCAACGGGCCAACGCTTCCTCGCCAGTAAAATGCCCCTTACCGGCGCGCTCAAACCAATCGACCAGCATATGCAGGAAGAACTGATGCGAGGTACCGACCTGCCCATTCAACTCCTCTTGAGTCAGGTTAAGCCCAAGCTCCTTGGCAAACGCGGCAGTCTCGCCCAGGTAGTAATACTCGGTATCGACAATGACGCCGTCCATGTCAAAGATAACGGCGTCGAACGGAAATGCGGACACGGCACCCTCCCTAACAAAAGGACGCCCGCGAGCAGGCGCCCGAACCATGCATTATCGGCGATTCTAGCCCAGCAGCTTATCCAGCGCCACCGCAATGCCATCTTCGTTGTTATTGGCGGTCACCATCTGGGCCACAGCCTTAACCTCATCGACGGCGTTGCCCATGGCGACACCGGTGCCGGCCCACTCAATCATGGACTTGTCGTTCTGGCCGTCGCCAAACGATACGACCTCACTGGCATCGATGCCGAGCTTGGGCAGGGCACCCTCGAGCGCGCGGGCCTTGTCGATACCAGGCGCCGTGTACTCAAAGTACCAGTCGGCCGTAAACATGCCCGAAAGCGTCTGGGTAAAGGGCGCATACATCTCCTCGTGATGCGCTTGCAGATAGGCAGGATCGCCCGCAGTAAGTAGCTTGTCCACGGGATAAGCATCAGCGACCTCGTGCAGGCTCTCGACCTCGCGAATCTTAAGATCGCACGCGTCGCGCTCATACTTGACGATATTCTTCTGCGAGCCGTCAGGCAGCGTGATCATGCAATGGTACGAGTCCTCGACGTGCAAATCGCGACCGAGCGAAATCATAGGAATCACGTCAAAATTACGCAGGTGATCAATCAGGCGATGCAATTCGTCGTCAGGCATAGCCTGATCGAACAGCACCTCATCGGTCTGAGCGTCGACCACATGCGCGCCATTAAAGGCAACTAGCAGACCGTCATGGTTTTGAAGGTCGAGCTCCTGCGCCAAGGCGTGCAGCCCCCATGCGGGACGGCCCGAAGCCAAGATGAGCTTAATGCCCGACTCCTGCGCCACGAGCAGCTTCTCGCGCGTACGCGGGCTGATGACCTTTTGGTCGTTGGTGAGCGTACCGTCGATATCCATTGCGATGGCTTTGATTGCCATATATGCCTCCCTGACATTGAACAACCTTGTCTGAGCCATCATACAGAACACCCACGGCGGCGTTGTTTGCAACGGGAAAAATGTCATATTGTCCCAAACATGAACGGCGCGCCTTCGACGATTGCGATGCCCGTCGAGGCGCCTCCCGATACATTCCATCCTATCCAAATAGCAAAGGGCCCGCATCCCAACGGATACGGGCCCTTGTCGGCTATGCGTTAGTTTTCGCAGCGAATCCTACTTGCGGTGAGCTCGGTAGAACTCGATGAGCGCCTGGGTCGAAGCGTCCTGTTCGGCCTTGGCGGCGTCGTCGTGGAAGGCCGGGGTGATCTGCTTGGCAAGCTGCTTGCCAAGCTCGACGCCCCACTGGTCGTAGGAGTCGATGCCCCAGACCGTGCCCTCGACAAACGTGATGTGCTCGTACAGGGCGATGAGCTCGCCGAGCGCGAACGGGGTCAGTGTGTCGCCGAAGATCGAGGTCGTCGGACGGTTGCCCTCAAAGCAGCGAGCCGGGACGATCTGCTCGGGCGTGCCCTCGGCGCGCACCTCATCGGCCGTCTTGCCAAAGGCGAGCGCCTTGGTCTGGGCCAGGAAGTTGCCCAGGAACAGCTCGTGCACGTCCTGGCCGTTGTCGGTTGCAGGGTTGGCGGTGTTGGCGAAGGCGATGAAGTCGGCCGGAACCACCACGGTGCCCTGGTGCAGCAGCTGGTAGAAGGCATGCTGGCCGTTGGTGCCGGGCTCGCCCCAGAAGATCTCGCCGGTGTCGGAGGTCACGGCGCTGCCGTCCCAGCGGACATGCTTGCCGTTGGACTCCATGGTGAGCTGCTGCAGGTAGGCCGGGAAACGGTGCAGGTACTGGCAGTACGGCAGCACGGCGTGGCTCTTGGAACCGAAGAAGTTGACATACCAGACGTTGAGCAGGCCCATCAGCGCGACGGCGTTGTTCTCGAGCGGGGTGTTGCAGAAGTACTCGTCGATGGCGTGGAAGCCCTCGAGGAACTGCTGGAAGCGCTCGGGGCCGAGCACGACGATCAGCGACAGACCCACGGCGGAATCGACGGAGTAACGGCCGCCAACCCAGTTCCAGAAACCAAAGGCGTTGGCCGGATCGATACCGAAGGCCTCGACCTTGTCGAGTGCAGTGGAGACGGCAACGAAGTGCTTGGCCACGGCCTCGGCGTTCTGCTCATCGGAACCGTCGATGGCGCCCTGAGCCTTGAGCTGCTCGAGCATCCAGGTCTTGACCTCGCGGGCGTTGGTGAGGGTCTCGAGCGTGGTGAAGGTCTTGGAGACGATGATCACGAGCGTGGTCTCGGGATCCAAACCCTTGAGCTTCTCGGCCTGGTCGTTGGGGTCGATGTTGGAGATATAGCGGCAATCGATACCGGCGTCGGCATAGGGGCGCAGGGCCTCGTAAGCCATGACCGGGCCCAGATCGGAGCCGCCGATGCCGATGGACACCAGGTGCTCGATCTTTTTGCCGGTTACGCCCTTCCACTCACCGGAGCGCACGCGCTCGGCGAAGGCATACATGCGGTCGAGAACCTCGTGCACGTCGGCGACGACGTCCTGGCCGTCGACGATGAGCTGGCCCTTCTCGGTTGCCGGGCGGCGAAGCGCGGTGTGCAGGACGGCGCGGTCCTCGGTGGTGTTGATGTGCTCGCCAGAGAACATGGCGTCGCGGCGCTCCTCGAGCTTCACCTCGCGGGCAAGGTCGCACAGGAGCTTGACGGTCTCGTCGGTCACCAGGTTCTTGGACAGGTCGAAGTGCAGGTCACCGGCGTCAAAGCTCAGCTTGTTCACACGCTCGGCGTCGGTGGCAAACCAGGCCTTGAGGTCGATGCCCTCGGCCTCGAGCTTCTCCTGATGAGCCTCGAGTGCCTTCCAAGCGGCGGTCGACGTGGCGTCGATAGGTGCGGCAACAGTTGCCATAAAGTCCTCCTCAGCATACGGGCGCACACCTCCATGCACGCCCGGATATTCAGATAGCCCTATTCTAGCGCAGGTCAAGACTACAATCAGCGAGCGTTATCAATCCGCCCCTAAACGGCGACCGACCAAAAAGGGACAGGTTTATTTTGGCAGGTCAAACGCTTTACCTACCAAAATAAACCTGTCCCTTCCTGGCAGGTATTATGCCGCGGCGCACACGCTACCGAGCAGCTCGCGCAAGGGAGACCCGATGCCCTCCAGCAACTCGGGCGCGATGATGGCAAAAACGGGAACCTCGCCGGCGCCCACCGTAGCGGGCACCTTGCCCTCCGATACAATGCATCCATAGGGGACAAAGCCGTCCTCACCGGCATCGAGCACCGCCATGCGGCGGGCGAGCTCGCGCGCAAAGCCGGCTGTATCGGCATCACCGATCGCCAGGACAAAGTCCACGCCCTCGTCGGTCGCCAGGGCCACGGCCTCGTCGACCAGC
Organism: uncultured Collinsella sp.; assembly: GCA_900551015.1. GTDB lineage: Bacteria > Actinomycetota > Coriobacteriia > Coriobacteriales > Coriobacteriaceae > Collinsella. The sequence continues at coordinate 2,073 of URUI01000016.1, read as the reverse complement.
TCATCTCCCCCATCGCTTCCAACCGAGCCACAGCGAAAGAGCACGCGTTCGAGCAGGGCCCGGTCGAGCGAGCCGAGCGCCAAAGCGACAAGCTCGTCGCGCGTATGCTTGTCGCCGCCCAACACTACCAACGCCTTGGTCCCACCATAATGAGCAACCAATCGTCCACACCAGCGAGCCACATCTCCGTCCGCGACAAGGCGCGTCGGCATACCAAACCCATAGTTGACCATCGTTTCCACAACCCTTCCGTGCATGTAGGTGGTACCAATCGTTAGGCTCATGCTACGAAGGGAGCTTTTCCGAGCTGTTTCGCGCTCTTTAGGGCTGCGTTAAAACCCGATTCATGACCGACCAAAAAGGGACTGGTTTATTTTGGCAGGCCAAGCGTTTTACCGACCAAAACAAACCTGTCCCTTTTTGGCAGGTTTTGACGGTGTCCGCGCAAGCGGGTATTATCGAACAGGTATTCGATAAGAACATGTGTTTGACGGGAGGGCGCGAGTGGAGCGCGGGCAGCATACCTATATCTGCATCGACCTTAAGACGTTCTACGCCAGCGTCGAGTGCGTCGACCGCGGGCTCAACCCACTCACCACGTGCCTGGTCGTTGCCGACGAATCGCGCGGACGCACGACCATCTGCCTTGCCATCACGCAGGCCATGAAGGACCTCGGGATACACAACCGCTGCCGTCTGTTCGAGATTCCCGACGGCATCGACTACATCAAGGCCGTACCGCGCATGCAGCACTACATGGAAGTGTCGGCGCAAATCTACGGCATCTATCTAGAATACGTGAGCCCGCAAGACATTCACGTCTATTCAATCGACGAATGCTTCATCGACGTGACGCCCTATCTGGACCTCTATCACACAGATGCGGAAGGGTTCGCCTGCATGTTGCGCGACGAGGTCGTCGCACGCACCGGCATCACGGCCACCGTCGGCATCGGCCCCAACCTATTCCAGGCTAAGGTAGCGCTCGATATTACCGCCAAGCACGTACCCAGCCGCATCGGCAAACTCGACGACGAAACATTTCGCAAGGAGATCTGGCCGCATCGACCCATCACCGATATCTGGGGTATCGGCCCCGGTGTGGCAGCCCGACTCGAAAAGTACGGCGTTTACGACCTGATGGGCGTCGCGGCGCTCGACGAAAACCTGCTTTACGATGAGCTCGGCGTCAATGCCGAATATCTCATCGACCACGCCTTCGGGCGCGAGCCGACAACCATCGCCGATATCCAAGCCTATCGCCCGCAGGCAACCTCAACCACCACAGGACAGGTGCTCTCGAAGGGCTATGCCTACGAGCAGGCCTACACCGTCTTGCGCGAGATGGTCGACAACGCCGTACTGGACTTGGTCGATAAGCACGTGGCGTGTGACAGCATCTCGCTCTTCGTGGGCTACGCGAGCGAGCGCGCCGACATACGCCGGCTCAACGCCAGCGGCACGGCGCAGTATATAGACGGCTGCGGACACCTGCGCTCGAGTACCTCGGGCATCGAACCCGCAGCGACCGACGGCTCCGAGCTCGCGCCCCGTGCTCCCAAGCCCGTCCAGCGCGATGACGAAAGGCGTCGCCTGGTGCGCGAAGCGCAGGCAATCGATGGTATCTTTGTGGGAGAGCATGGCGGCAAACCGCGTGGTGGCTATGCCGCACTCTTTGCGCACTCCAACGCCTCGCGAAAGCTGCCCGAGCGCACTAATTCGTTTAAGAAAATCATGGGCTATTTCGATGAGCTCTGGGCGCAGACCGTCGATCCCAAACGACCGGTCAAGCGCATCAACCTTGGATTTGGCAACCTCATGCCCGAGGAATTTACCACCATCGATCTGTTCAGCGATATCGAGGCCGATGAGCGCGAGCGCGACCTGGCGCGCGCCGTCCTGGCCGTGAAAGGCAAGTACGGCAAGAACGCGCTCGTCAAGGGATTAAGCTTTACCGCCGGCGCCACCGCGCGCGAACGCAACGACCAAGTTGGAGGACACCGTGCCTAAACCCAAACAACAGCCCGTGCGCCCGCCGACCGCCTTCGAGCGCCTGGCGGACCCCGAGGGCAG
>URUI01000015.1 GCA_900551015.1 uncultured Collinsella sp. | reverse complement strand
AGTGGTCGCGGATCTGCGAACCGAACGTCGGGGTATCGGGCTCGCGATTCTCGAGGCCCAGATAGTTCTTCATGTTGGAGTAGTCTCCGTCGGAGATCGTGGCCTTGTTGAGGTTGGAGCCCACGGCGAAGCCATCCGTGCCGTCGGTCTTGTAGATGGCAATCTCGGACGCGGAGAAGAAATTGCCGACCGAGGCGAGCGGTGTCATGCGCACGTAACGGGCGGCCACGGTGCCGTCAAACGCTACCGTCTTACAATCAGCGGAACGTGCCCAATCGACCTCCTGGCTCGTCCAGTGGACGCCATCGAGACTCGTCTCAACACGCATCTTGGTCACGGTGCCGTTGCCGGCGTCATCGCGCGGATAGTACTCGAGCTTATCGAGCTTGTAAGCGCGTCCATAGTCAACGGTAAGCGCCTTGCCCAGATCGTTGCCACCGGAGTGGAAACCGCCGTCGCCCGACTGGAACTCATGGTCGAAGGCGAGCTCGGCCTTATGGCTGCCGTAAAGTGAGCCCTCCCAGGTGATTTCCTCGGCGTCGGGGACGTTCCGCCACGGATCGAGTGCGGAGTTCGCCTCGAGCACATCGCTCCAGGCGGAGTAACCTTCGGCGTTGCGCGAACGAATCTGGTAGGTGTGCTTGCTATTGTAGGCGAGGTCGGTGTGCGTGAACTCGGCCGCATCACCCACGGCAAACACAGTGCCGTCGACCTTAAGGTCGTAGGAGGTAGCACCATCGACCTTTCCCCAGGTGAGCTTGATGCTCGTTGGGGTCGTGGCGTCCTCGGGGGCAGCAAGGTTCGTGGGTGCGGAGAGGTTCTCGTTGAGGCGATCGGCTGTGAGCGTGGCGTCGGCGTTCACGAAACCGCCCAGCTCAAGCGTCTGCGCCGCTGCAGCAACATCGGTCTTCGCGAACTTGACGTAGACCTTGGGGTTCGTGGTGATCTTGGTGTTGTTGAAGCTCTCGCCCTGCTCGGCCTCGGTGCCGTCCGCATCGCTGCCGTAGTGGTTGAGGTTGGGGGTCTCGCTGTAGAAGTAGACCGCCTGGCCGGCCTCGGGGGTCGCGGCGTCAAAGGTCTCCTGCGAGTCGACCTCAACCACGTTGAGTGCGGATCCGCCGTTCTTGGCGACAACGCTCGTGGGCTTGGCGGACACATTGGCCACGAAGGTCGTGGTGCGGTTGGAGTCGTAGCCGTTGTAGCCGCCCTGCGAGGCCTCGGCGGTAAAGGTCGCGGTGCCGCCTGCGGCCTTGGAGCTGTAGACGGTGCTCACATGCTCACCGTAGGAGATATTGTCGATCGTGCCGTAGGAATCGTCCTCAGTCGTGTTGTTCTCGATGGAGGAGCCGTCGTCCTCGTACTGCGTAAAGGTGCCGTCGCCCTCGGTGGCGAAGAACTCGACGATACGCTGGCTGCGGTCGGTACCCTTGGTGTTGGTGTCGCTCACGGCCTCGGGGTTGTTGTTCTCGGCGTACATCGGCACGATAGCGTTGGCCTTCACAAACAGCGGCAGCTTCCAAAGCGGAGCCTCGTAGTTGTTGAGAACCTGGCCGCCGCGATACTGCTTACCCGAGAAGTAATCGATCCAGATGGTGGGATTCTCGTCGGTGCCGTAGTTGGGGAGGTAAATCCCATTGCGAATGTCGTTGCCGTTCTCGTCTGCCTGGGTATCCTGATACACCGGTGCCACTAGGAAGTTCTCACCGAACATATACTGGTACTGCGTCGAAGTGCTTGCGGCGTACTCGGAGTTGTCGGAAAGCAGCATGGCGCGGATCATGGGCAGGCCGGCATCGCCGTTACCCGTGTCGATGTTGGCCGCCGAGGCCGCGCTCGTGTAGATATAGGGCATGAGCTGCGCCTTGAGCTTGAGGTAGAAGCGCGAGATGCCTGTGTAGGGATCGCCGTGCGTCATGGGCGATTTACGGTAGGTGCCCCAACCGTCCATGTCAAGCATAGAGGGCGTGAACGTCTTCCACTGGTAGTCACGCGCAGAGATGATGGGGTCGCCGCCAAAGATGCCATCCATGTCGGAGCCGATGTTGGGGTTGCCCGAAAGACTCTGACCGATATACGTGGGGATATGGAAGCGAATGTACTCCCAGTTACCGCCATACTGGTCGCCGGTCCAAATGCCACCAAAGCGCTGCGTGCCGGCCCAACCATCGAGCGTGATGATGTTGGGGCGCTTGTTAGCGCCGGTCGTCACCGTGTCATAAGCTGTCTTGATGCCATTAAGACCAAAGGAGTAGCCAGATCCAACCCAGGCAACGTCGGTCTTAAGGGTAGTGATGCCTCCCGTCTTGACCTCGGCGTCGAAGTCGCGAAGCAGATGCCACGGGGTCTCAGGGTTGCTGTCGGGCTCAAGGTTGGACTGGGTCCACAAGCCCGTGCTCACACCCTTGGAGTTGGCATACTCGGTGAACTTCTTAAGGTTGTCGACATTGGCACGCACAGCGTTAAGACGGTCGGCCGAGCTCGCTCCGTCGGAGTTGACGCCGCCGGTCTTGTAGTAACCGTTCTGGCCATAGCCGGCGCCGTAACCGTCGTTCGGCAGGAACCAGCCGAGCGGCATGTCGTTGTCCTCGTAGTCATCGATAACCTGACGAGCAGAGAACTGGCGGTCGAAATCGGTCGCTTTCATGTTCTCGGTATCAACCGTAGGGCCCTCACCGTTGAGCGTCTCGGCCGCAAGTGTGCCGTCGAGCTTGTAGCCCGTCGACATGCCAGACTCGTACTTAACGTCGCCCTTCTCGCTCGAGGACTTGCTGCCCTTGGTCTCCCACTTCTTTTGACCCGAGGTCGTTGACCAGCCATCACGGTTATAGGCATTAAGATGACCAAGGTAGAACCCGTACTCGGGCAGCAGTACCGGGTTACCGGTCACCTTGTAGTAGTCCTGCAGCATCTCGGTTGCCACGTTCGAAGCGCCCTCGTTGGTCGCCACGAAGTAGTAGGCATCAAACTCATTCTCGCTGTGCAAAGTCGTGACCGTCGATGAGTCCGTGGAACCGAAGTCGTAGGAACCCTCTGCAAACGTGTTTCGGAGTACGCCGTAGCCGTCACTCGTCCAATAAAACGGGTTGGGCGAGGCAACGCCGCCATCGGTCCAGTTGTTCGTGTTGGAGATGGCGATGGTCTGGTTGGTGTGCAGGAAGCGTCCGTTCTGGGTGCCGCCGCCAAAGAAGTTCTCGGACTTCTCCTTGGCGAGCGTCTGGACGGTACCCTTCTTATCAAGGTCGAGGGACGCGGACTCGGAAACCACGACACGGTCGCCTGACTTGATACTCATCTTGCCGGTCGCCTTGTCCAGGATCACGGTCGCCTTTCCGCCGGTGATCTCGATAGTGTCGCCCTTGTCGGCAACCGTCGCACTCGGCTTGCTGTAGGTGTCCGAGGTATCGGGCTGAGCCTGGATTTTAGCCGTGTGGGACTTACTGCGCGGTGTGGCGTAATCGGAAAACTCACCCTTGGGGTCGACGTTATAACGGAAAATACCGTCCTCGAGGAACGTAATACGGCCCTTGATGCCGTCAGCGAAATCGATGTCGACGACATTCGAGGCAGACTGGGACACGGTCGCTGAGTCGACGCCCTTGAGTGGCGTGGCAATCGCCTGTTGGGGATTGGCAAACACGAGCGTCGCTGCAGTGGCAACGAGGACCGCGCTTCCCTTCACCCACCGTTTCGTAAAAATGGAATTCCTGCGCACCTGGTCTCCTTTCTTCCGAGATGCTGAGGTGCCGAGGACGCCCCCCGGCAGCATGGGAAAACGTATCAAACGGGGATGTTCGGTACATTCCGCACAATGGGGCCACCCGTTACCAAGGGGCCAACTGGTAGTAATCAGATAGCCACCTACTTGGTCATATCAATATATGGGAGCACTTGCGCAACCAAGTTCGGAAGTCCACCAGCGGCAGTAAAATGAGCGTCAACGGCAAGGTGGGCTTAATAAGCCATACCAATTGGTTCTTCAGTCAAATACCAATCTAGCAAAAATGTACTGTTTATCTGGTATTACACAGACCATACCTTTCCCTCGGGAACTGGGCTTCGCGAAGTTTCCCGAGAGAAAAGCTCGACCGCCGCCCTGCGACCTACCGGAGATTGCTATGCCGTACGTTGGCTGATTTGGTTTGGAATGAGATGCTGACGGTAGTCAATGGGCACAACTGTCCCGGGTGCATTTCAAGATGCACCTAAATGTCTGCCTTCATCCTTATAGATTGTCCAGGTAGTCGTCGGCATCATAGGTAAGGCTGTAGGCTTTATTCAGGATGCGCACGAGCTCCTGAGCATCGTGCTCGCCGAGCGCTGAGAGCTGCTTCGAGAGCGATGCCACACTCTCGGCATTTTTTTTCGCCGCAAAATCGCGGCCTTCCTCGGTGATGCTCACCAACACACGCCGACGATCGTTTGGATCAGTCCTGCGCTGAATATAACCCTTGCTCTCGAGTGAATCCAAGATATGCGACATGCGCGCACGGGAGAATTTCAGCTTCTTGGCAATCTCGGAGGGAATGACATCACCGTCAATACCCGATAGATACTGTAAAACCGGTGCCTCGCCCACACTGGCGCCGCCGGCAGCACTCAAGGACCCCTTGGCAAGGGAACGTGAGTAAACAATCAGTTTTCGAGCGACGTCATCGTAATCCACCGGGGATATTGTCCTTTGCAACTCTAGAAGGGCCATAAAACCATCATTTGCCGTACATTAGTTAACATTCGCAACAATTATTTATGATACCCCAACACGGAAGTCTATCGCTCGTCCTTCTTGCGTCGCATAAGCTCCTCAACGTCGATACCCGCGGCCTCGAGCATGCGCTCGACATTCTTTTTGGCGTTGGTCGTGCCAACCTTAAGCACAATCGAAAGCGGAGTGCCCACCACCAGGCACACGATGCCCACAGGGACACCCCAGCCGGGGCCGCCCTGCATACCCCACATCCCCATCAAAAAGCCAATCGCCACGAGCGAATAGCCCAGGCGCAGCCAAACGTTGAGCCGCTGAATAGCATCGGTCTGCATCTTTGCCTCGCGGATCAAGTCGTCGCGCGAAAGGTCGTGTCCGTGTTTCTCGTGCATATGGTCCTCCTCGTGCAAAGTGCGCATCATGCGCAAGTGCATCGTTTATCGAATACGTCATCTTTCAAGAGCAATATAGCGGGTGTCGTGTAGGCGATGGAGGTCGCTGGCCATATTGCCCTTGAAGGGCGGCGTAAAATCAGAAGGCCGTGCGGTTGAGGCCGCACGGCCTTGCAGGGGGTCAAAGGATGATGACTAGTAGCTCAGCGCCGGATCGAAGAAGCCAACGAGAACGCCCACAAATGCGATCACAACGAGGATCAGCATCATGACGATGGGGTTGACCTTCTTCTTGGTCATCATGTACCAGCAGAAGATGATGAAGATCATGGGCAGCAGGTGCGGATAGATTCCGTCGAGCGTGTCCTGGAACTTGCCGCCACCGGGCAGCACCAGGTTGGGGCTGCAGGTGATGGAGACCCAGGTAGCACCGACTGCACCGATGACCATGGTACCGACCATCACGATGGAATCGCGAAGAGCCTTTGCCTTGGGGCCGACCAGTGCCTCGACCGCCTTGCCGCCGAGCTCATAGCCCTGGTTGTAGGCAAAGCGCATGCCGAGGTACATGAGCAGGTTCCACACGACAATATAGAAGATGGCACCGAGCGGAGAGCCGCCGGTCGAGAGACCGAGGGCGATACCGAGCAGGATCGGGATCAGGGTACCGACGATCAGCGAGTCGCCAAGGCCGGCGAGCGGGCCCATGAGGCCGGCGCGGATGCCGTTGATGGCGTCGTCGTCGATGGCCTCGCCGTTTGCGCGAGCCTCCTCGAGGCCGGCGGTGACGCCGACAATCATGGTGCCGATCTGCGGCTCGGTGTTGAAGAACGCGGAGTAGGTCTGGAGGGCCTGCTTCTGCTCCTCGGGCGTGTCGTAGAGCTCCTCGACGATCGGAAGCATGGCGCACAGGTAACCGAAGGTCTGCATGTGCTCCTGCGAGAAGCAAGTCAGGTTGCCATAGGACCAGTTGCGGAACGACTTGGCAAGCGTTTTCTTAGAGAGTTTCTTCTTCTCTGCCATTAGATGTCCTCCTCTTCCTCATCATCGGAGCCCGAGGCGATAGCTGCCTTGGGAGCGTTTGCGAGGTCGATCTTGAGCGAAGCGATCTCATAGTTGATCAGGGCGAAGAAGCAGCCGATGCCGGCAGCGGCAATCAGGTTGCATCCCATGACAGCGGACAGGGTGAAGCCGAAGAAGAACGTGAGGAAGTCCGTCGGCTTGGAGATGACCTGCTTGAGCAGGATGGCGATACCGACGGTAGGCAGCAGCGAGCCGACGGTGAACAGCGTCTTCATCGCGATGCCGTCCATGGGCATGTAGGTCTTCATGAGGTCGACCATGGCGGTGCCGCCCATGGTGATGATGAACGTCGGGAGGAATGAGCAGACGATGTGACCGATCCAAGGCAGAACGTTGTTGACCAGGTAGAGCTTGTGGAGGTCGCCCTTCTCGAGCCACTTCCAGCCCATGCCCTGCCATACCAGGTTAATGGTGGCGGTGCCATAGAAGAGCACAGTGCCGAGCGTGCCGACGGCGGCACCGAGGGATGCGGCCATGCCGGCAGCCTCAGCGGAGGCGGGATCGATGCCCGAGTTCTTGATGGCGAGGATCGCCAGCGGGATGCCGATATAGGACACGGCGCGGACGTCGGCGGAGACGGTTCCGCCGGGGGTCACGAGAGCGATGTAGACAACCTGGATGGCAGCGCCGACGAGGATGCCCGTCTGCATATCGCCCATGATGATGCCGACGATGAGGCCGGCGACCAGAGGACGACCCAGAGTGTAGTTGCCGATCGTCGTGCCACCCATGCCAGGCAGTGATGCCAGGCAGGCGAACAGGCCGAACAGCGCGGCTTGGAATGCATTGATTGCCATGCTTTCCCCTTTCTTTATTCCTCAGCCCCTTTCCCCCAGGGCTGTAGGTACCAAAATGCGGCTGGCGCCTAACTAGAAGCCAAACTGACCGCGGAACTTTGGCCACTCACCAATGGATTTCTCCTTGATAAGGGCGAACTCGACCATGTAGCCGGCGTTGGTGAGATCCTCGAGCGCCTGGGCCTCTTCCTGCGTGATCGACTGGTTGTTGCCGAGCTTGGTGGTGCCGGGACGATCGTTGCAGGGACCGACGATGATGCGGTCCATGCCGGGCTTAAAGCCAAAATCGACGAGAAGTTCCTTCATGTCGAGCGGGTTCTTGGTGATCAGGAAGTACTTGGTGTTGGACTTGAGAACCTTCTCGGAGACCTCCTTGAAGTGCTCCTTGGTCCACACGAACGTCTTCTTGCCCGAGGCACTCTTGTAGGCCTCCTTGAGCACGGGGTTGGACGCCGCGGCGTCGTTGACGGCGATAAGACCGTCGCAGGGATACTCGAGGGCCCAACGGGTAACGGTCTGTCCATGGATCATACGGTCGTCAATACGGATGAACGAAATCATACGTTCTCCCCTTTCCTTCATGAGGCCTGCGGTCGCGGCCTCTTCTTCCTAACGTTTGCAGCTAGATGAAACCTTGGTGCGGCCTAGATGTCGTCGTCCTCGTCGTCGGCGTCATCGGTCGGGACAACGAGCTCGGACATACCGTTCTTGCCCTCCTGCAGCATCATCTGCTTGAGGGAATCCAGGTCCATGGTGGCAAGCCCCATCATGGCGGTCATAGCCATGGGCAGGTTCATGCCGCCGAAGGCAATGGTGTGGGCGAGCAGGCCCTTCTCGGCCAGCGTGTTCATGGCATTGGTGAGCGGCGATCCGCCCAGGATGTCACCAAGCAGGACAACCTCGTCATCGGCGGTAACGGGAGCGAGCATCGCCTTGACGTTCTCGACATACTCGTCAGCGCCCATGCCGTCCACGAGACTCGTCGACAAGATGTTCGGGGCGTCATTGCCGAGCATCTTGAGGACACTGTGCAGTCCGGGAGCGAGCGTTCCGTGACTGACCATTACCAGATACCGCATGCGGTCTCCTCTCGACCTGCCGTGTGTCGCACGGCTTTGCTTTTTGCTGAGATTATTGTTGCGCCGGGGCATGTTCGGTACAAGAAAATAGTTGCGAACGGCAACTATTCATCGGTTAACGGTAGCAACTATTTTTGTGCCTAAATTATTTTTTCTTCCAATTATTTTTAAAATAGCAGGTAGATTGCCTGATAAAGGTTTTATGTTCCTTGTGTACCATACATACCAACAAGAATCGGGCCTGACATCACCGGTTTGTCCCGCAGTGTCAGACCATGTCACGTATGCTCACGACATGGAGGTACCCCATGGACATGATCTCGTTTCTCGCCTCCGAACCCTTCGATCGCAGCGGTGATACGCCGCTCTATGTCCAACTTAAACATCGAATCGCTCTGCTTATCGCCAGCCAGGCGTTCGACACCAAGACGCCGCTGCCACGCGAGCTCGAAATCTGTGAGCGGCTGGAGTTATCGCGCGCGACCGTGCGCCGTTGTTTCCAAGATCTCGTCATCGAGGGGCGCGTGGTGCGCAAACGTGGGCAGGGCACGTTCATCAAGCCCCAAACCTCAGCACCCGGCATCGACCTGGCCCTGAATTTCAGCGCGCGGATGCGCGAGGCGGGACGGGTTCCAAGCTCGCAAATTCTCGCATTTTCAAGCATACCGGCCATCCGCGGCATCGCCTCCGGGCTCAAAGTGCCCAAAGGGACACCCGTCTGGGAGATTCGCCGTCTGCGTCTCGCCAACGACAAACCCATGGAGCTCAACTACGTCTATATCCCCGTGTCACTTTGCCCCGAGCTCACACGCAAAGACGTGGATGGCTCGCTCTACGCCTACATCGCGGAAAAGACCGGCATCCTGCCCGCAAGTGTCGATGCCGTCTACGAGGCGGTCAACCTCGACAAGCATGAGGCACGCCTTTTGGGACAGAACACCGGTAAGGCGGCGATGCGCATCGTGCGTTCGACCTACGACAAGACGGGAACCCCGTTCGAGGTAGGCGTGCTCATCAGCTGCGACGGTCAGGCAAAGCTGCACGTGCACATCGCCGCCGACAAAACAACCTTCACCGCCACAGCCCAATAAATCCAAAACGTGGGCTCCGCCGTTCGAACGAACGGCGGAGCCCACACTCACTTTCTTTTTCAGCCCTAGTCATCGCGCAAAGCCCCTTCGGCAGCACACGGTGCAGCCGAGTCACCGTAGGCCGGGGCGGAGGGGGCTGAGTTTCCCACTGAGCGACTCTGCTTGCAGCCGGAGCGAAGGGGGAAACTCAGCCCCCTCCGCCCCGGCCGGCCAGTTCAACCTACACCGTATGCTGCGGCAGGTCCTGCAGGGCGATGACGTCCATGCCCATGTCGTTGGCGCTGCCGTGACCCTGCTGGTCCTCGCGCACGGCCTCGATGGCACTCACGTACGTGTTGGCAGCGGACATCGCGGTCACACAGGTTACGCCGCGGCGCACCGCCTCGGTGCGCAACAGATAGCCGTCGCCACGCGAGCCCGGACCGTACGGCGTGTTGATGATCACCGCGATCTTGCCATCGGCGATGAGGTCGCCGATGTTGGGGCGCTCGCCGTCGTGCGGGCCGCTAATCTTCTCCACGATCTCGCACGTCACGTTGCCTCCACGCAGCACGCGCGCCGTACCCTCGGTAGAGCAGATGTCAAAGCCCAGGTAGCGCAGGATGCGGGCGACCGAAAGGATGTGGCGCTTGTCGCGGTCGCACACGCTGATGAATACCTTGCCGGCGCTCGGGTCGGGCAGCTTGTAGTCGATCGCCAGCTGCGTCTTGGCGTATGCCTCGGGATAGCTCTTGGCGATACCCATGACCTCGCCCGTCGACTTCATCTCGGGCCCCAGGATAACGTCGGCTCCCGGGAAACGGCCCCAGGGCATGACGGCTTCCTTCATGCAGAACCAGTCCAGCTGACGTTCGTCGCTCGGCAGGCCCAAGCTCGCGATGGAATCGCCCGCCATGATACGCGCCGCGCACTTGGCCAGCGGCACGCCGGTGGCCTTGGAGATAAACGGCACGGTACGGCTGGCACGCGGGTTGGCCTCGATCACGTAGACGGTCTCGCCCTTGATGGCATACTGCACGTTGACCAGGCCGCGTACGCCCAGCGCCATCGCGATGCGGCGCGTGGTCTCGCGGAGCTTCGCCTGCAGGCTCTCGCTAAAGCTAAACGGAGGGATGCAGGTCGCAGAGTCGCCGGAGTGAATACCGGCCTCCTCAATATGCTCCAGGATGCCGCCGATGTAGACCTCTTCGCCGTCGCACAGGGCATCGACATCGGACTCAATCGCACCCTCCAGGAAGCGATCGAGGTACACCGGGTAGTCGGGGCTAATGCGCGCAGCCTCTGCCATGTAATCGCGCAGATGCTCGGCATCGTAGGCGATCATCATGCCGCGGCCGCCCAACACATAGCTCGGACGCACCAGAAGCGGATAGCCGATGTGCGCGGCCACGGCCTCGGCCTCCTCAAACGAGGTGGCCTGGCCCGCCGGCGGGTACATGATGCCCAGCTTGTCGAGCAGAGCGGCGAAGCGCTCGCGGTCCTCGGCAAAATCGATGGCGTCGGGCTTGGTGCCCATAATGTTCACGCCGCTCTCCTCGAGCATGCGCGCCAGCTTAAGCGGAGTCTGGCCGCCGAGCGTCACCACGACGCCGTCGGGGCGCTCGACATCGATAACGTCCATGACGTCCTCGTAGGTGAGCGGCTCAAAGTACAGACGGTCGGACGTGTCATAGTCGGTCGAGACGGTCTCGGGATTGCAGTTGACCATGATGGTCTCGAAGCCGCGGGCCGCCAGCGCGTAGCTCGCGTGCACGCAGCAGTAATCGAACTCGATACCCTGGCCAATGCGGTTGGGGCCGGCGCCCAGGATCATCGCCTTGGGCTTGTCCGCCGGCGTGGTCTCGTCGGGAGCCACGCACTTCTTGGCATCCGGGCTCGTGCGGTAGATGTTCTCGTACGTCTTGTAGTGGTACTCCGTGGCGCTCGAGAACTCGGCCGCGCAGGTATCGACCGTCTTCATGCTGGGAACCACGCCCAGACCCTTGCGATAGGCGCGCACAAAGCGCTCGTCCGAGCCGGTCAGCGCGGCAATCTCGGCGTCGCTCGTGCCGTATTGCTTGAGCAGGCGCATCGCGTCGGCGTCGATATCCTCCACACGCAGGCCGCGGATGCTCTCCTGGACCTGCACCATGTCGTTGATACGATTGAGGTACCACGGATCGATACCGCAGATGGCATGGATGCGGGCGATGTCCCAGCCACGGCGCAGGGCCTCGACCACAAAGAAGATGCGGTGCTCGGTCGGGGTTGCCGCGGCCTGAGCGAGCTCATCGTCGCTCAGCTTGTCGGCACCCTCCTTGCCACCGGCGCAGATGCCCTGGTGACCGTCCTCCAGTGAGCGCATGGCCTTGCCGAAGGCCTCCTCAAAGGTGCGGCCGATCGCCATGATCTCGCCCACGGCCTTCATGCGCGTGGTGAGCGTGGGGTCGGTACCCTTAAACTTCTCGAAGGCAAAGCGCGGCACCTTGACCACGCAGTAGTCAATCGTGGGCTCAAAGCAGGCGGGCGTTGCCTTGGTGATGTCGTTGACGATCTCGTCGAGCGTGTAGCCCACGGCCAGGCGAGCGGCGGCCTTGGCGATGGGGAAGCCCGTGGCCTTGGAGGCCAGTGCGGACGAACGGCTCACGCGCGGGTTCATCTCGATGACGATCAGGCGGCCGGTCTGGGGGTTCACGGCAAACTGCACGTTGGAGCCGCCGGTCTCGACGCCGATCTTCTCCAGAATGGCGAGCGACGCGACACGCATGCGCTGGTACTCAAGGTCACTTAGTGTCTGCGCCGGCGCCACGGTGATGGAGTCGCCGGTGTGCACGCCCATGGGGTCGAGATTCTCGATGGAGCACACGATGATGCCGTTGCCGGCGTGGTCGCGCATGACCTCCATCTCATACTCTTTCCAACCCTCGATGGACTCCTCGACCAGCACCTCATGGGCAGGCGAGAGCTCAAGGCCCTGGCTCACGATGGAGACGAGCTCCTCGTGGGTGTGCGCGATGCCGCCGCCGGCGCCGCCGAGGGTAAAGCTCGGACGCAGCACGCAGGGATAGCCCACGCGCTCGGCGATAGCCTCGGCGTCGGCCACGCTGTAGGCATAGCCCGAGCGCGCGACCTCCAGGCCGATCTCGGCCATGGCCTCGTTAAAGAGCTTGCGGTCCTCGCCGCGCTCGATAGCGGCCAGGTCGCAGCCGATCATCTCGACGCCGTACTTGTCCAGCGTGCCGTCTTTCGCCAGCTCGACGGCGGCGTTCAGACCGGTCTGGCCACCCAGCGTGGGCAGCAGCGCGTCCGGGCGCTCCTTTTTGATCACGCGCTCGATAAACTCGGCGGTGATGGGCTCGACATAGGTGCGGTCGGCCAAGCCCGGGTCGGTCATGATGGTCGCCGGGTTGGAGTTGACCAGGATGACCTCAAAGCCATCCTCCTTGAGTACCTTGCAGGCCTGGGCGCCGGAGTAGTCGAACTCGCAGGCCTGGCCAATAACGATGGGGCCCGAACCAATAACGAGGATGCGCTTGATGTCAGTACGTTTCGGCATGTTAGTTCTCCTCGGTCGCAGCGTTCTCGGACTCGGCGAAATTCCAGCCGGCCAGGCGGTCCTTCGCGGTGTCGATGTCCAGGTAGTTCTCCTCGCCGTCCATGAGTCGCGTAAAGGCGGTAAAGAGATAGTGGGCATCGGTGGGGCCAGGCGAAGCCTCGGGGTGGTACTGGACCGAGAAACACGGGGCGTCGAGCAGCTGGATGCCCTCGGCGGTGCCGTCGTTGAGGTTCACATGTGTCAGGCGAATGCGACCAAAGCGCTCGTTCATCACGACCGGCGCGATGCCGCGACGCACCCAGGCGCGCAGGTCGCCATCGGCCGCATGCTCGGTTTCGCCGCCGGAAAGCTCCGGAATCAGTTTGCCCAGACTGGGGAACAGCAGACCAAAGCCGTGGTTTTGCGCGGTGATCTCCACGCGACGGCTCACCAGATTCATAACCGGCTGGTTACCGCCACGGTGACCGAATTTAAGCTTTTCCATTTGGGCGCCGCAGGCCAGGCTGATCATCTGGTGACCGAGGCAAATGCCAAAGACCGGCACCTTGCCGATCAGCTGCTGTACCTGCTCATAGGTCTCCACCACGGCATCGGGGTCGCCGGGGCCGTTGGACAAAAAGACGCCATCGGGATTCATGTCGAGCACCTGCTGGGCGGGCGTATCCCACGGCACGACGGTGAGATCGCAGCCGGCACGGACCAGGCCCTCCAGAATACCGCGCTTCACACCGCAGTCGTAGGCGACCACTTTGTGACGGGCAGGAGCGGCAGCCGCAAGCGCAAAGTCATGCGTGGCAGGCAGGTCGGCGGCCACAAACTCGTGAGGCGCGGGGCAACTTACGGTCTTGACCAGGTTCTCGCCTACCAGCGTGGGCGCAGCGGACAAGCGCTCGGCAAGCTCGTCGACGTCGAAGATCTCTGTCGAGATAATGCCCATCTTGGAACCATTGTCGCGCAGATGGCGCACCAGAGCGCGGGTGTCGACACCCTCGATAGCGACGATGCCGTGAGCGCGCAGGTACTCCGGCACGCTGACGGCCGAGCGCCAGTTAGAAGGCGTGGCGCACATGTCGCGAACGATCATGCCGCGCATAGCCGGAGCGCTCGCAGGGCGCACGGCGTCGCCGGGGAAGGCCGACTGGACATCGGTCTCGTCGATACCGTAATTGCCGATCTGCGGATAGGTCATGGTTACAATTTGGCCGGCATAACTCGGGTCGGTCATGACCTCAAAGTAGCCCTCAAGCGAGGTGTTGAAGCAGACTTCGCCGGTCGCGGTGCCCTCGGCGCCGCATGCACGTCCATAAAAAATGGTCCCATCCTCAAGATACAGGATACAGGAACCGCAGGTGCCCTTGCTGGTTTTGGCCAGCATACGCTGGCAAAGCTCGCTGGGCGCGAAGGTGCGGGCGGCAGCGCCCGCGGTATGGTTGTTCGCCATAATTCTCCTTCCCGGTCTCACAGGACCGGCTTAAAGGTGTGTAGTTAGGCCTCGCGGTATTGTAACCGCAAGCATGCCTCATGGCGTTAATTTCATCGAAATGTTTACGAAATGATAATTATGACTTTCTATGCATAATGATTTTTCTGGGACGGGGATTAAAAATCATCCCGCGGGGCTTGTGGCTCACACGGGATGATGGCGTCTTATTTTTTCTTGTCCTGTTCCAGCAGATCGGACGGTGAGCGATCGGGCTTGCCGCCGCGGAAAATCTCGCGGCCATGCAGACGATGCTCCAGGTCACGTTCGGCCTTTTCCTCGTCAATCTTGGTCTGGCTCACCACCGGGTCCTCGATCAGCGACGAAACCGAGTTCACCTGTTTTTGAATGCGCTCGGCAATGGTGTCGTCCATGCTTACGATACGCATCTTCCAGTCGATACTCGTGACGTTGGATGAGCTCTTGGTCCACACGAACGTCAAAATGGCGCTCTGATGACCCCGCGCGGGAAACATGCCAAAAAAGGAATCGTGCTGAATGTTGCTATCCTCGTCGATATAGGCGTGAACGTTATACACCACGCGGTCAATTTTGTCGTTGAGCAGGGCGTTGGTCGCAAGCGCCGCGGCCTGGATCTGCCCGTTGGACAGCAGCTCGAGCTCATTGGCAGACGACGTGTCCAACACCGTCACCTCAACCGTGCCCGTGCGCTCATCGGCCTCGTCGACAGAAAAATCGAGCGGGAACTGCGTAAAGCCGTTGCCCCACTCGAGGCCGCCCTTCAGCGCCGTCGAAACGGTATCGACCGAAACGCTCTCGGACAGGTTGGCGGTGTTCAGACGACGCATCACGCCGTAGCCAATCTGCATGCCCACGATCAGCACCAAAATACCAATGACCACGGCCATCGCGGTCTTCGTAATGGTATGACTCACCTGCGAACCCGAAGGATCGTCCTCGGACAGCGGGTCGATATGTTTTGCCTGGCTCGCGCGGTCCTCGCTGCGCAGCTGCGCTAGCGCCGCTTTGTCACCGCGCTTGGCCGCCGCCTCCTTCTCGCGCATGCGCTCGGTGCGCTTTTTGGCAAGCGTGGGATCCAAGACACCGGATGCATCGATTTCGGAGAATAACTCCGTCACTTCTTCCGGAGTCAAAGGGTTCTTGTCAGCCATAAACTTCCTGTCATATCAATCAGTCGAGCTCGTGCGCACGCGCACCTTCGAACTGCATTCGATAGTAACGGGCATAGGTGCCGCCACGGGCGAGAAGCTCCTCGTGCGTGCCACGTTCCACAACGCGACCATGCTCAACGGTCGCAATCTCATCGGCGTGTTTAATGGTCGAGAGACGGTGGGCGATGATAATCGTGGTGCGGCCGCGTGCCAGCTCTTCGAGCGACTCCTGGACCGCCTCCTCGCTCTCGTTATCCAAAGCACTCGTCGCCTCGTCCAAGATCAAGATTTTGGGATTCTTGAGAAACACACGCGCGATGGCAACGCGCTGTTTCTGTCCGCCCGAAAGACGGCTGCCGCGCTCGCCCACGACCGTGTCATAGCCCTGTGGAAGCGACTCGATAAAGGCATCGATGTTGGCGCGACGGGCGGCCTCGGCGATCTCTCCTGCCGTAGCGCCCGGCTTGCCGTAGGCGATGTTCTCGCCAATCGTGCCATCAAACAGATAGACATCCTGCTGCACCAGGCCGATGGCGCGACGCAGGCTCTGCTGCGTCACATCGCGCACGTCCTGGCCGTCGATGCTAATGGATCCGGCGGCCACGTCATAAAAGCGCGGCAGCAGCGAACAGGTCGTCGATTTGCCACCGCCCGAAGGGCCAACCAAAGCGATGGTCTGCCCGGGCTTGATAGACAGATCCATATGGTCGATAACGGGACGCTCGTCGGCATCGCCCTCGCCCAGCTCAACATCCTCGTAGTTAAAGCACACGTCGTGATACTCCACGGCGCCGGCAGTCACCTGCAGATCCGTGGCGCCCGGCTTGTCCTGGATATCCGGCGCGGTCGAGAGTACCTCGTCCATACGCTTAAAGCCGGCGATAGCCTTCTGATACATTTCGGCCGAATTGACGAGTGTCTCGAGCGGCGTGCAGAACAGCGAAATGTAGAGCGCGAAGGTTGCCATATCGACTGCCTGCAGCTGGCCTTGGGCAACCAGCCAACCGCCCAGCAGCACCACGATCACATAGAGCACACCCGAGAGCAGGCCATACGTCGCGGTATAGACGCCCATGGCGTGATACATGTTCTCCTTGGACGAAAGATAGCGATTGTTGGAGGCGCGGAACTTGAAACGTTCGGTCTCCTCATTGGCAAAGCTCTTGACCACGCGCATGCCCGCCAGCGAATCCTGCAGCTGCGCATTGATGCCGCTGATCTTTTTGCGGTTGTCGCTAAAGACCTCGCGCATGCGCATGTTCTGCCAAAACATGATGACCGCAAACGCCGCCGTCACCACGGCCATGGCGAGCGCCAGCACCGGGGCGATGGTAAAGAGGATCACAAACGAGCCGATAATCTCGATGCCGCAGATGATGATCCACTCGGGCACGTGATGCGCCGCCTCGCAGATATCGAACAGGTCGTTGACCACGCGGCTCATCATGTCGCCCGAGCTGTTGCGGTCGAAGTACGCAAAGCTGAAGCGCTCATACTGGTCAAACAGGTCCTCGCGCATCTTGGACTCCATGCGCGCGCCCATCACGTGACCCCAATAGCTCACAAAGTAGCGGCAGGCGCAGCGGACGGCATACATCAACACCAAACCCACCGCGATCATGCCGAGCGCCTGCATAATGGCAGCCTGACCCTGAGTAAACAGCCCACCGGTCAAATTGCGCAGGATAATGGGGAACGCCAGGTCAATGGCGGCAAGCACCAGAGCACAAACAGTATCAGCAACAAAAAGCCCCATCTGGGGCTCGTAATACGAAAGAAACCTTTTAAACATGCAATCCTCGAAGAGAAATAAATAGCGTGAGAAATCCGGTTGAACCGGTCAGGCTGAAAACAAAGCGTCCCAACAAGCATAACGCCGATGTTCTGGCAGCGTCAGCGAAAACGTCCCTAAGCGAGCAAGGTGCCTTGAAAGAGGAGCGACGCGTACTTCGGTACGCGAGCGACGATTGAAAGGCAGATTGCCGCTTAGGGGCGTTTGCAGCGTCGACTCGTTACGCGGTTTGGTAAAACCGCGTAACCTAGAGCTCCGCTCCGCCCAAGCGGTGCGCGATGCTATCGCAGGCCAAGGCGCCCACGACGGTCTTGGCGTCTTCGATCTTGCCGTCGAGTACGGCGTCGATCAGCTCGTGCAGCGGCACCAGATCCACGTTGACAAACTCGTCATCGTCGGGGTTGGGCGCGTCGAACTCGAGCTTGGTGGCCAGGTAGACATGAATGATCTCATCGCAAAAACCGCAGGACGTGACAATCGACGTCAAAAAGCGAATGCGACCGGCCCTAAAGCCCGTCTCCTCATGCAGCTCGCGTTTGGCGCAATCGAGCGGGTCCTCGCCTGGATCGAGCTTGCCGGCGGGAATCTCGACCGTCACGCGGTCGATGGCGGTGCGGTACTGACGCACCAGTACGATCTTGCCGCTCTCGGTCAGCGCCACAACGGCCGCCGCACCCGGATGGCGAACGATATCGCGGGCGCTGCGGCGACCGTTGGGCAGCTCAACCTCAAGACGGTGGACGTCGAGGATCTTGCCCTTCCAGGCGCACTCCTCCGAAAGAATCTTCTCGTGCAGCTCGGCATCGTGCGGGTCGTCGTCGCCCAGCACCAGCGCCGGCTCGTCAGCGACCTCGCCACCAGGCTCGCCCTCGGCGTGCCCATACATGCGGCTGTCCTCCTCGACGATCTGCGCGTCCACGAGTTCTTCGTTCTTCTCGTCCATCCGTCTCATTCCTCTCGGATTTTAGGCATCCCAGGCGTCGCGGCCGCGCAGCGCGCGCAGGCCGATGTCGTGACGCAGGGTCTTGCCCTCAAAATCAATCTTCTCGCAGGCCTCGTAGGCAAGGTTGCGAGCGTTCTCGAACGTGTCGCCCAGCGCGGTCACGGCAAGCACGCGGCCACCATTGGTCACGAGCTGGCCGTCCACCACGGCAGTGCCCGCGTGGTACACGGTCACGTTCTCCATGGCCTCGGCGTCGGCGATACCGGTGATGACCTTGCCCTTCTCGTAGCTGCCGGGATAGCCCGCGCTCGTCAGGACAACGGCCACGGCCCACTCGTCACGCCAGTCGAGCTCAATCTGATCGAGCTCGCAGTTGGCACAAGCCAGCATGACCTCGACCAGGTCATTCTTAAGGCGCGGCAGCACGACCTGAGTCTCGGGATCACCAAAGCGGGCATTGAACTCCAGTACCTTGGGACCGGCAGGCGTGAGCATAAAGCCACCGTACAGGCAGCCGCGGTAATCGATACCCTCGGCAGCGAGCTCGGCCACGGTCTGCTCCATGACCTTCACCATGATGGCGTGCTCCTCGTCAGTCACGATGGGCACCGGGCTGTAGACGCCCATGCCGCCGGTGTTGGGGCCCTTGTCGCCCTCGAGCGCGCGCTTGTGGTCCTGCGAGGTAGCCATGGGGCGCACGGTCTTGCCGTCGGTAAAGGCCAGCAGCGAGCACTCGGGACCGGTCAGCATCTCCTCGATAACCACGGTGTTGCCGGCATCGCCAAAGGTGCCGCCAAAGCACTCGCGCACGGCCTCCTCGGCCTGCTCAAGTTCGGTCGCCACGATAACGCCCTTGCCCGCGGCAAGGCCGTCGGCCTTGACGACCAGCGGGGCGCCCTGCTCGTGCACGTAGGCGAGAGCCGAAGCCTCGTCGGTAAACGAGCCGTAGGCTGCCGTCGGGATACCGGCGCGCTCCATGAGCTGCTTGGAGAACAGCTTGGAGCCCTCCATCTGGGCGCCCTCGGCACCCGGGCCAAAGCAGGGAATGCCCGCCGCGCGGACGGCATCGGCAACGCCCGCCACGAGCGGAGCCTCGGGGCCAATCACGACGAGTCCGCATCCATGGCTCTGGGCAAACGCCGCCACGGCCACAGGATCGCAATCGTCGAGAACCACGTTCTCGCCGCAGCTCGCGGTGCCGCCGTTACCCGGCGCGATGTAGAGCTTGCCGGCGCGCGGTGATGCTGCGAGCTTGGCTGCCAAAGCATGCTCACGGCCGCCGCTGCCCAACAACAGGATGTCGATGGTTTGAGTGTCCGCCTTCAAGGGTGCCTCCTCTATGGATGAATGGCCCGCTCCGCGCGAGCCCTTTGCAAGCAAATATACCCCTCGGCCGCCCGTCTGGGCTGCAAAGGGGTATATCGCAATAACCGTATAAACCGATTACTTCCAGAATCGGTTGATGATCTGCTCGCGACCGGCGCCAACGCCAATGAACGTCACGCGGGTGTGTGCCAGATCCTCGATAAACGCCACGTAGTCCTGAGCCTCTTGCGGCAGCTCATCAAAGCTGCGGCAACCGGTGATGTCGCACTTCCAGCCGGGGAGCTCCTCGTAGATGGGCTTGGCATGCTCAAAGCGCACCTGATGCTCGGGCACGCTCGTGTAGCGCTCGCCATCGACGTCGTAGGCCACGCACACCTTGATGGTGTCGAAAGCCGAAAGCACGTCGAGCTTGGTCACGGCGATGTCGGTGAGGCCGTTGACGCGCGAGGCATAGTTGGCGATAGGGCCGTCAAACCAGCCGCAACGACGACGACGACCGGTGGTCACGCCGTACTCATAGCCCTCCTCGGTCAGCGTGTGGCCAGCCTCGGACTCATAGGAAAGCTCGGTGGGCATGGGGCCCGAACCGACACGGGTGATATAGGCCTTCATGACGCCCAGCACGCGGTCGACGTTCTTCATGCCCACGCCGGAGCCGGTAATGGCGCCGCCGGCGGTGCAGTTGGAAGACGTCACGTACGGATAGGTGCCGTGGTCGATGTCGAGCAGCGTCGCCTGGGCGCCCTCAAACAGCAGGTCCTTGCCCTCATCGATCATGTTGTTGAGCAGCAGGCTCGTCTCGGTGATGTAGGGACGCAGGCGCTCGGCCATCGGCAGGTACTCGTCACAAATCTGGTCCACGGTGTAGGTGGGCAGGTTGTAGATGAGCTCGAGCTCGGGGTTCACGCGGGCGAGAGCGGTCTCCAGCTTGTCGCGAAACAGCGCCTCGTCCAGCATGTCCTGCATGCGCAGGCCAATGCGGGCCATCTTGTCCTGATAGCACGGACCAATGCCGCGCTTGGTGGTACCGATGTTCTTCTTGCCGAGCTTCTGCTCAAAGGCGCCATCCAGATCGATGTGGTACGGCATGATGACATGCGCGTTGCCACTGATCTTGAGGTTCTTGGTGGTGATGCCGTCGGCCTCGAACATGTCGATCTCCTCAAGGACAACCTTGGGGTTGACGACGCAGCCGTTACCGATCACCGACACGTGGTCGGAATACATGATGCCGGAGGGCACCTGGTGCAGGCCGTACTTCTTGCCGTTGACGACGATGGTGTGACCGGCGTTGTTGCCGCCCGAGTAGCGCACGACGGCATCGAAGTCGCCGGCGACCAGGTCGCAAATCTTACCCTTGCCCTCATCGCCCCACTGGGCACCGACCAAAACGGTTGACGGCATGTTTACTCCTTACATTCATGGACTGTCTACGCGCCACGCCGGCACGCAGAAGCACAAAACATTCCCAGTATACCCGTGCAACGGGCGCCTGTCCTACTCCTCGGCATGTGCCCCATCAAGCTCATAGAACTTGGTGGATGCCGGCAGGAACATCAGGTCGACGTCGCCGATCGGACCCGAACGGTTCTTGGCCACGACGATACGCGTAACGCCCTCGTCGGGTCGATCGTCGCGCGAGGCCTCGGCCTCGTCGGCGGAGCGGTCCAAGAACATAACGATATCGGCGTCTTGCTCGATGGAGCCCGATTCACGAAGGTCGGAAAGCTGCGGACGCTTGCCGGTACGGGATTCGACCTGACGCGAGAGCTGCGACAGCGCGATGAGCGGGATCTTGAGCTCCTTGGCCATGATCTTCAGACCACGCGACATCTCGGAGACCTCGACGGTACGGCTCTCGGAGCGACGTCCCGGCGGAGGACTCACCAGCTGCAGGTAGTCCAGGATGATGATGGCCTTCTCCTTGTTGTGGAGCATGCGGCGGCTCTTGGCGCGGATCTCGGTCACCGTGGTGCCGGGCGTATCGTCGATCAGAACATCGAGCTTGGACAAGGTCTGCGTGGCCTCGTTGATATTGGCCCACTGCTCGGGGCTAATACGGCCCGTGCGAAAATCACTGATCGAGATCATGGCATAGGCGCAAATCAAACGCTGGGCAATTTCCTTGCCCGACATCTCCAGCGAGAAGAAACCGACGGTATAACCGGCAGCGGCAGCGTTGAGCGCCAGATTCAGGGCGAACGACGTCTTACCCACAGCAGGGCGGGCGCCGATAATGATGAGCTGGCCCTCGCGAAAACCCATGAGCATGCGGTCGAGCGACGGGAAGCCCGTGGGCACGCCCGCAGCCTGGCCGCCTGCCTGGCACACTTCCTCGGCCTCGTTATAGGCCTCGACCATAAACTCGGTCAGCGTCTTGTAGCTCGACTTGACCTCGCGCGCCGTGACCTTGAGCAACTTGCTCTCGGCCAGCTCCACGACCTCTTTGGTATCGGTGGGAGCGTTATAGGCCAGCGCGTTGATCTCGTTGGTGGCGCCGATCAGCTCACGCAGCATCGAATCGCGGCGAACGATAGCGGCATGGTGCTGCCAGTTGACGAGCGACAGGGTCTGACCCATCAACTCCAAAATATAGGCCTCGCCGCCCACGGCATCAAGCTTGTTAATGCTTCTCAGGTAATCGATCAGCGAGATGGAGTCGATGGGAATGCGGCTGTTGTACATATCGACCATCGCGGTATAGATGGTCTTATGAATGGGCCGGTAGAAGTCATCGGGCTGCAGCTCGACCTGGGCCTCCTCGACCACCTCGGGCGATAGCAGCATAGCGGCCAGTACGTTGGCCTCTGCATCTTGGTTTTGAGGAAGACCCAACTTGGAGCCGCGGTCCTCAACCGTCAGCCCCGTCTCCCTATCGTCGTATGCCATGAGCATCCTCATTCATATCGCTTGCGAGCATCCATAGTATCAGCCACGGTCCCAAAACGGGCCGCACGCCGCCAATCATCACCGAACGAAACGAATGAACGGTCCCGTATATAGGACTTCGACGCAACGTTCGCCATGACACTCACTCAGCGCAAAAAAACAAAAAGGGCGCCCCGGTTTCCCAGAGCGCCCTTCTTAGAACAAGATTGTTGCGTTGCAGCAAATGCTACTCGGCAGCAGCCTCAGTCTCGACCTCGGCGGTCTCGGCCTCGGCGACCTCAGCGGCCTCCTCGACCTCAGCCTCGGCAGCGAGCTCCTCGGCGGTAACGCCGACGAGAACGACAACCTCGGCCTTGATCTCGCGGTACAGCGAGATGGCAACGGTGTGGGCACCGGCAACCTTGATGGGCTTACCGAGCTCGACGCGCTTGCGGTCGATGTCCATACCGAGCTGAGCCTTGATGGCGTCAGCGATCATAGCGGCGGTAACGGAGCCAAAGAGGATGCCCTCGTCGCCGACCTTGACGTCAACGGTGACCGTCTTGCCCTCGAAGGCAGCCTTGGTCTCGTTGGCGGTAGCCAGGCGGACGGCCTCGCGCTTGGCGATGTTGTTGCGACGCTCGTCAAGCTGCTTGAGGTTGCCCTTGGTGGCGGCAACAGCGAGCTTCTTGGGGAACAGGAAGTTCTCAGCGTAACCCTGAGCGACCTCTACGACGTCACCCTCGCCGCCCTTGCCCTTGATCTCATCGAGAAGAATAACCTTCATGATGCGTCTCCCTTCTTAGCCGCGGTCGCGGTTGCCACGAGAGGAAACCACGGGGACGGTGTACGGCAGGAGAGCCATCTCGCGGGCACGCTTGATGGCGTTGGCGATGTCATGCTGATGCTGCGTGCAAGCGCCAGTGACGCGACGGGGCTTGATCTTGCCACGGTCGGTCATGTACTTACGGAGAAGCTGAGTGTCCTTATAGTCGATGAACTCAGTGTTCTCCTTGCAGAACTGGCAGTACTTACGACGCGGCTGACGTGCAGAAAAATCATTAGCCATGTCAAAATACCTTTCGTTTGGCAACTTCGGCGAACCGAAGCCGCCTCTCACTCAAAAATAGGTGAACAACCCTTAGAACGGGATGTCCTCATCGTAGACGTCGACCGCGGGCGGCGTAGCCACCGGTGCGGCAGGACGTGCTGCGGGCGCGGGAGCTGCGGGTGCGTAACCGCCCTGATCGTAGCCACCCTGGCCACCACGGGAGCTCATAAACTCGATCTCATCGACGATGACCTCAAGCTTGCTCCGGCGCTGACCATCGCGCTCCCAAGAGCTGTAGCGCAGCTTGCCCTCGATCGCGACCTTGTTTCCCTTTGCCAGGAAACGGCTCACGGCCTCGGCGCGCGTGCCGAACATAGTGCAGTCGACAAAGTTGGGATAGTCCTC
Source organism: uncultured Collinsella sp. (assembly GCA_900551015.1). Taxonomy (GTDB): domain Bacteria; phylum Actinomycetota; class Coriobacteriia; order Coriobacteriales; family Coriobacteriaceae; genus Collinsella. Next base: position 9,873 of record URUI01000015.1, on the reverse strand, counting down.
CCACTCGCCAGTCTGCGGGTTGCGGCGACGATCGTTCACGGCGACGCCAAAGGACAGAACCTGGGTTCCGCCGGCGGTGGCGCGCAGCTCGGGATCACGCGTGAGGTTACCGGTGATGTTCACTCGATTGATGCTCATAACTCACTACTTCCTCTTGGGGCACAAGCCCAGTCCAAAACGACAGTCTTACTCCTGGTCGTCGCGACGGACGATCATGTGGCGGACCACAGCGTCGGTGATGCGCAGGACGCGATCAAGCTCGGCGATCTGGGTAGGATCTGCGTGGAAGTTGATGAGGGTGTAGTCACCATCGGTGAGGTCGTTGATCTCGTAGGCGAGCTTGCGCTTGCCCCACTCGTCAACGGAGTCGACCTTGCCAGCGCCCTCAGCGATCGTGGTATCGATACGCTTCATAACAGCGAGACGAGTCTCGGGGTCGAGCGACGGGTCAACAAAGAACAGCAGTTCATAAGCCTTCATATTGTCACCTCCTCTGGGCAAATGTGGCTTCAGGTCGTGAAGGTGCGCCTGAAGCAGGAAAAGACTTGGTAATAATATCTTTCAACCTCCCAGGCCGCAAGAATATGCAGCTACAACCTCATGACCTCCACATATGCCCATACTCACACGACGTTTCATGCGCATTCCAACCAAATGCTGACCAAAAGCTTGACGGATCTGTTGACAAGATACGGTGCCGTGGGAACAAGCTGAGCCAAGCCGCAGGTCAACGGGCGCATGGTTGCGGTCGCGAAATGCATACCAGTGGCCCACAACATCGCTCAAATATTTTTAAATTCATTGCCAAGTCGCTTATGAATACCCCTTTTGAACAATTGAGTTGATCAACCGAGCTGGTCGGATGCCGTTTTTTGGCACCTCAAACCCCACTGCAGCGCCAAGCGCGGCAAGGCGTTTTAAAAAATGCCAACTTTTCTGTTTGCACTTTGCGATTCCTCGTGTATACTGACTTTCGCATTTAACGGAGAGTTGTCCGAGTGGCCGAAGGAGCACGATTGGAAATCGTGTAGGCGTCAAAAGCGTCTCCAGGGTTCAAATCCCTGACTCTCCGCCAGTTAATTCCAAAGCAGGCCTTCGAGCCTGCTTTGTTTTTACCCCACGCGGAGGGGTGGCAGAGTGGTTGAATGCGGCGGTCTCGAAAACCGTTTGGCCTGTATAAGGTCACGAGGGTTCGAATCCCTCCTCCTCCGCCATTTTGGTTGAGAAAGCTCCCAACAACGGGGGCTTTTTTGTTTAGAGTCCCTTACAAGCAAATACGGCGGAGGAGGAGGGATTCGAACCCGCCCTTCCCTCAAAAACATGTACGTCAGCCTCCAAAACCGACATTTTTCGACATCTTTGAAGGCTGACGTACACGTTTGGATTGAGCTCACGGGAGTGGCACTATTCGGAAGGCGCCTCTTCGTCTCGCATACCTTTCCAGTTGCGGATAAGAGCCTTGCGTAGTTCGTTTTGCTCTCGCTGGTGCCCGGTGTCGGTACAGCGAGGCATGCCGAGTGCTTCGCGAATGTTGTTCATGGCGCGGTGAAAGGCGAGTTGGCTGCCGAACTGAGCCGAAGTGAGCGTAACGATTCGATATCCCATTTGGGAGAGAACGGCCTCTCGCTCCGCATCTGCTCCTTTGCGCTCGAACTCATCGTGAAAACCGCCCTTATATTCGATACCGAGCTCCCTGCGCTTGTAGGTAACGAGCGCATCGATTTTAAGTGTTCGAGCTTTGGCGCAATGCCAGAGACGTTGAGGGATCTCGAGTGGTTTGTTGAGTTCGATACCTCGGATGCCAACGCCGCCTTCGCTTGTTGGGAGTGAGAGGGCGATTGCCGAAGCGGTCTCCATAGGCGAGGCCGAGCGATCGTAGATATGCCTGAGCGCGAGCCGTGCACGTGTGGCACCGGGTTTGCCGGGATGCCGATCGAGCAGTTCGATTATTTCATCCTTGGAGGTGGTGGCTGGTTGCTCGGTATAAGGGTCGGCGGGATTGAGCCTCATGCGATAATCGCCGCAAACTTCATAGCCATATTCGAGATATTCGATCCTATCCATCCACTCGGCAGCGAGCACGAAGGTGAAGGCTTCGTCGGTGATAAAGACTCCGGGCGTCAACTCGTTAATATGCTCGTAGGGAAGATTTTGTCCAAGCATGTGGCAAATGACGCCTTTGGTGCGAATTCGCTCGAACTCGAATACAACCGAGATATCGATAGTCTTGAGCATATCGGACGGAATGCCGCAGTCGGTAAGCGCCTGTCGTATGCGCACAACGCGTTGTTGGGTGGAAATGCCTTGTGCGCCTATCTGGTAGTCGTGCCGCGCAAGAGACTGAACCAAATTCTGGGGTGCATGATGGACAAGCCATGCAGTTTTATGCGAAATGAGAACAGGGGTATCCATTGAGGGCCTCTCGCTCTGAGCCGGTATCCAACTCTTATGTCCGTTGAAGTGGGGAAATATACCGGATGTGAGTAAATCAACTCACTCATGCTGTGAGCTCAATCCAAACATGTACGTCAGCCTTCAAAGATGTCGGAAAATGTCGTTTTTGGAGCGTGACGTACATGTTCTGGACCCCTGGCATTCCAGCAACGCCACGCCCCCACCCAGTCCCGACCGTTTGCCGAGCAATAGGGTCGCAATCGGCGCCGAACATGTACTATGTACGGGCATTGTCCAAATCCGTAATCCAAAGGACCCCATCTTGCCCGTCGTCGCCGCTATGACCGTTACCTCACACGCCACGGATGCCATGGTCGCCATCCCGTTTTGGCTCGAAATGTTCGCCGTCGTCGCGGCTTCAATCTCGGGCGTGTTGGTTGCGCGCGAGCACAAGCTCGACCTGGTGGGCGCGGTCGCGCTCGCGGTGGTCTGCGGTCTGGGCGGCGGTCTTTTGCGCGATATGACGCTCCAGGTCGGCAACGTCTACATCCTCAACCAGCCCATGGCACTACCGCTCTCCATCGCCACAGCCGCCATCATCTATATCTTCCCGGCAATCGTCGATAAGCCCGAAAAACTCATTCCCCTGCTCGACATCATCTCGGTCGGGATCTATGCGGCAACCGGCGCGGACAAGGCGTTGGTGTACGGATTTGCGCCCGCCGTATGTATCATGATGGGCTTCTTTACCGCCGTGGGCGGCGGCATGCTGCGCGACGGCTTTATGGGCGTGGTCCCGGGCATTTTCCAACGCACCAACTTCTATGCCATCGCGGCCATCGCCGGATCGGCAAGCTATGTAGCCCTCGTCATGAGCGGCCTCATGAGCAATGTTGCCGCGCTGATCGTATGCGTTGTCGTGACCATGGGTCTGCGCTGGCTCTCGCTGCGCTTTGACATCAAAAGCCCCACCGAAGAAGACATCGCGCGCTTTTTGCATCGCAAAAAGTAGGTAGCGCGGGCTCATTCTTCGAAATGCAACCGAGAGGTTCTTTTAGAGCGCCCGCGCGTTGGGTACCCTGTTAAGTGCATATCGAGCATCTGACGAAGGATTCACTATGTCCCGCAATCAATTCCCGTCGACCCAGCGCCGTAAAGCGTGGGGCCGCATCACCATCCTATTCGCGCTCATCGCGCTGGCGCTCACTGCACTTCCCACGGCGTCGTTCGCCGGCACGGACACCGCAGGCAACGTACTTGCGACCGACAATGACGCCAATTCGTCCGGCGTCGAAGGTGACCTATACTGGGCAGGGCAGGCCCTCAACTTGGACGATGCGTCCATCGGCCGCGACATAATTGCAGCAGGCGAGAGCCTCTCCATCCGCGACTGCACGGTGGGCGGCGCCGTCCGTCTGGCGGCGCGCACCATCGACATTGCCAAGACCACGGTTGATGGCAGCATGACCGTTGCTGGCCAGCATGTCGTTCTCAATTCCGACAGCACCGCCAACTGTTTCTACGCGATAGGCGAGACGGTTGCCTTGCGAGGCTCCACCAAGTCGGCAGCGCTCGCGGGCGATACGGTAACCATCGACGGCACCGTCGATGGCGATGTCGAGGTTTGGGCCGACAAGCTCATCTTGGGCAAGAACGCCCACATCACCGGCACCGTAAACGCGCACGTCTCCGAGGACCCCGAGCGCGCCGCGGGAGCCGAGGTCGGCGCGCTCAAGATCGACCGCACCGAGAACGAAGATACTTCCACCGTTAACGATGTCATCGGCGGTATCGTCGCCGCGGCACTCTCGGCCTGCTTTGTCGCCCTACTGCTCGAACTCGTCTTTCCGCGCGCAACCGCCAGCGCCGCCGGCATGCTCCACCAGCGCCCCATGCCCCTGGGGGTGAGCGGTCTTCTGGGCACGATTGCTATCGTCCCCGCCGTCCTACTGCTAATTATCTCTATCGCTGGTCTGTCGCTTGCCGGAGCCCTCATGTGCGGTGTTATTGGCATCGCGCTGGTGTCGAGTGCCTTTGCAGGGTGCGCGATCGCGCGCATGGTCGGACACAGTCAGAACCGCTACGCCATGGCAGCCGCCGGCGGCGTGATCGCAGGTGCACTTACGGCAATCCCCCTCGTAGGCGATTTCATCAGCGGCGTGGCCTTTGTCTTCACGCTCGGCTATGTTATCCAGATCATCTGGCGCAACGCTCACCTCAAGTCGCAACAGCCGGCTAATACGCCGGAACTCCCCACCGCCTAGCCGCCAACCACCACAAAGGGGACAGGCACCTTTGTGGTGGTGCAAGCGAACCTGTCCCCCTTGCACCAAAAAGGGCGCCGACCATCGCGGTCGACGCCCTTTCTTATTGGCGGTTATAAGCCCCAGCGCTTATTTGTTGACCTGGCCGGCGCGGACGGCAGCCTTCTTGCGGTCGGTGGCGTTGAGCAGACGCTTGCGCAGGCGAATGTTCTTGGGGGTGATCTCGACCAGCTCGTCGTCGGCGATGTACTCCAGCGCCTCCTCCAGCGAGAAGGTGCGAGGCGGCACCAGCTGGACGGAGATATCGGAGGTCGAGGAACGCTGGTTGCCCAGGTTCTTGGTGCGGGCGATGTTGACGACCATGTCGCCAGCCTTGCTGCGCTCGCCCACGATCATGCCCTCGTAGCACTCGGTGCCCGGCTCAACAAACAGCTGGCCGCGCTCCTGCAGCGTACCCAGGGCGTAGGCAACGGCCTTCTCGGTGGTCATGGAGATCATAGCGCCGTTCTGACGGTTGCCGATCTCGCCGGCGTAGGGGCCATACTCCAAGAAGGTGTGGTAGAACACGCCCTCGCCGTGGGTGACGTTCATGATGCGGTTCTTAAGGCCCATGATGCCGCGGGTCGGGATCTTAAACTCGAGGTGCGTCACGATGCCCGAGGTATCCATGCTCGTCATGATGCCGCCGGAGGTACCGAAGACCTCAACGACCTTGCCCGAGTACTCGTCCGGGCACTCGACGACGGCCTGCTCGACGGGCTCCATCTTGTTGCCGTTCTCGTCCTTCTTAAACAGAACGCGGGGACGGCCAACCTGGAACTCAAAGCCCTCGCGACGCATGGACTCCATCAGAACGGACAGGTGCAGGATGCCGCGACCCGAGACCTCGACGCCGCTCTTGTCCTCGAGCTCCTCGATCTTCATGGTCACGTTGTTCTCGGCCTCGTTGAACAGGCGCTCCTTGAGCTGACGGGCGCCCACGATGTCGCCGTCGCGACCGACGAGCGGGGAGGTCGAAGCCTCAAAGACGATGGACAGAGTCGGCGGGTCGATCTCGATGGGCTCGAGCTCAACGGGGTTCTCGGGATCGGTGTAGACATCGCCGATATCGGTGCGGTCGATGCCCACGACGGCGGCGATGTCGCCGGCGCCGACTTCCTGGCATTCGGTGCGGCCCAGGTAGTCGAAGGTAAAGAGCTGCTTGACGGTAGCGGTGGCGCTGGAGCCATCGTTCTTGACGACCAGGATCTGATCGCCCTGATGGATGGTGCCGGAGTACACGCGACCGATGCCGATGCGGCCAACGAAGTTGGAGTGGTCAATGGTCACGCACTGCATGGCCAGCGGGGCGTTCTCGTCAACCTCGGGAGCGGGCATGTCGTCGATGATCATGTCGAGCAGCGGATACATGTCCATGTTGCCGTCGTTGGGGTCAAGACGGGCAAAGCCATTCATGGCGCTGGCGTAGACCACGTGCTCCATGGCAAACTCGAGCTGGTCGTCGGTGGCACCCAAGTCGGCCATGAGGTCCAGGCAGTCGTTGTAGGCCTTCTCGGGGTTGGCGCCCGGACGATCGATCTTGTTGATAACGATCATGATCTTAAGGCCGGTGTCGATAGCGTGACGCAGCACGAAGCGGGTCTGGGGCATGGGGCCCTCAAAAGCGTCGACCAGCAGCAGGGCGCCGTCGGCCATACGCAGCACGCGCTCGACCTCGCCGCCAAAGTCGGCGTGGCCCGGGGTGTCGATGACGTTGATCTTGACATCCTTGTACTCGATAGAGATGTTCTTGGCGAGAATCGTAATGCCGCGCTCGCGCTCCTGGTCGTTGGAATCCAGGACACGGTCCTCGACCTGCTGGTTGGCACGGAAGGCGTCCGTGGCACGCAGGAGCTTGTCGACCATCGTCGTCTTGCCGTGGTCGACGTGGGCGATGATGGCGATGTTCCTCAGATTGTCTACGCGCATGTAGTTCCCCTATCTTCTATCCATATACAAACGGCACGCGTATGCGGCCCGCCCAGCGACACAACGCTCAGCGGGAATATTGAGCCTTTTACCGAAAACTCGTTTATTTTAGCGATTTTAGATGAGAGGGGTTTCCTCACCTGCAGGTTCAGGGTCGCTCCACATAAAACCATCGCCGGCACCCATGCCCTCATACAGCACGTATGCCGAAAAACCGCTCTCGAGCGTGGTTTCGAAGAAGCTCACGAGCAGGGCGTCGTGATAGCCGCCGTCAATTTCGACACAACCGGTGTAGCCGATGGCATAGCGGGCGATGCGGCCCAGGCCCTCGTCCTTAAGACCCATCTTGTGCTCGGAGATAAAGTTGGTGGCCGCCTCGAGGCACGCCTCCTCGCCATCCTCATCGAGCGCCGCCAGATAACGGTTGGAAGCAGCGTCCTCGATCGCCACAACTACACCCGGATTCTCGCCGGCGGCAAGGTCGTCCAAGAACGCACCAATCAGGTCACACACCATGGCGTCGAGCTCGGCGGAGACGTTACCGGCGTCCTGCATATCCTGTGCCATCTTTAGACCTTCCCATCGAGTCTGGCGTCGTTACAGTTCTTGTGCCTCGGCAGCGATCTTGGCGGCAGCGTCGCGGGCGCGCATCATATCCATCGCGCGCTTGTCGAGTACCTTGATCTGGTTGGTCAGCATTACTGCATCGACCACACCCCAGATTACCAAGCCTGTTGAAATCGAAAACCCAAGCGCACCAACTGTACCACGAAGGCGCGAGCAGATTGCCGCGACAAGGGCGGAGACGACAACCATCTTGATAAACGAGCCGCGGCGCTCGCGAAGCGTGCGGGCCTGCGTCACATAGGCAATGCGTGCCGCCTCAGAAGCCTCCGAGCGCATCTGGGCCTCGCGCGCAATGGCCGCCGCCTCAGCCGACATACCGCCGGCCATCAGCGAACACTCCGCAACTCTGCCGCCCCGCATTTAGAAGTCATCGGGGGAGAGCGTATGGACGAACTCGTCGAACTTCTCGAACTCCTGCTCGTCGTCGACATCCTCGGCGTGGGTGGAAACAGTGCCCAGGCGATTCATGATGTCGTCCTCCACAAACATGGGGGCATTGCTGCGCACGGCAAGGGCAATGGCATCACTGGGGCGGGCGTCGATCTTGCGTTCCTCGCCATCGGCCAGTACGACGATCGTCGCGTAGAACACCGGCGGCTCGGCGCGAACGATCTCGATGCGCTCGAGTTTGGCGCCCAGGGCGTCAACGGTATCGAGCAGCAGGTCATGGGTAATCGGGCGCTCGGCGCGGCCGCTATCGATGCCGCGGCTGATGGCAGCAGCTTCAAACGAACCAGTCTGAATGGAAAGGGAACGCAGCGGCGCGGGCGAGTCCGATTTGCTGCTGCGCTCACGAAGCACGATAAGCGATGGCACGGGACCGGCGGCCATGACGATGGTCTCTATGTCGACGCGAACCATGGAACACCTCCGGTACGTAGCGGTTAACACGCGGCAGCCCGCCGCATTGAATAGCTATACTACCCAAACTTTCGCACAGCACACAAAATCAAAGTAGTTAATTTGGGACGGGGCTTTTTGACTACTTTCAGTAGGTAAGAAAAAAGCCCCGAGGCAACGCCCCGGGGCTCTTCACAGTTTTGATGGTGGACCTGACAAGATTCGAACTTGTGACCTCCCGGTTATCAGCCGGACGCTCTAACCAACTGAGCTACAGGTCCATCATGGTGGAGGTTAGGGGGATCGAACCCCTGACCTCAGGCTTGCAAAGCCCGCGCTCTCCCAGCTGAGCTAAACCCCCAACTCGCACTTTACAATAATAAACGCTCCACCGGCAAACTCGGCTCACGGTGGAGCGTTTATCGCAAATACTGGTGGGCCCGAATGGATTTGAACCAGCGACCTCACGCTTATCAGGCGTGCGCTCTAACCAACTGAGCTACGGGCCCCTTCGAAAAGTGCTCGTCTATTATAACCAGGTCTTCCAAGAATGGTCAAGAAGAATTTTCAACTTTTTGAAAAATTATTTCCAACCGCTGTTTTACAGAAGAAACCGCAGGTCAGAGACGTATTCACGCGTATAATCCCTTATAAAGAGGCTTCTGAAGGGCTCGATATAATATATAAGCGAATCGCTTATGGTTAGGAGCAAGCTTGGTTCCCATGGCCGTGCAAAAGATCATTATCGGAAGCGCACCGGGTCCTTCCATCCTCGTGCTGCAGCCTATCGAGGAAAGCCCCGTGCCCGGCGTATCGCGTATCGTGCCCATTATGGTGGGCGCTGCCGAAGCCGCTCAGCTGCACTTGGCCGTCACGCATACCAAGGTTGCACGCCCCACCACGCACGACCTGCTGCTCGACGCCCTCACCAACCTTGACGCAAGCGTCGACCATGTCCTTATCGATAAGGTGAAGGGATCGCTGTTCTTCGCGAAGTTGACGTTGCGCCAACACGGAAGGCTCATCGAGCTCGACGCCCGCCCCAGCGACGCGCTCTCTCTGGCGTTGCGCGAAGACGCCCCGCTCTATATCAATGAGGACGTCTTAGAACGCGCCTCATACCCTTATATCGTTCGAAAGCCCATTGAGGACGATTCCGCCGAAGCGGAACTCGAGGAGTTCCGCTCGTTCCTGGAGGACCTCGATCCAAAGGACTTCTCATAGCACTGCGGCGACCACCATACCCGCAGACCGACATTCCACGTGATCATCCGGCCCAACCGCACCCTCCCACTGAGATGTTTCACGTGAAACATCTCATGCTGCCATCGAATCACTAAGCCCCATATCACCTTGATTGGTTTCCGAGCTTGCTGCAATCCGCTCCAAGATCTTAAAACTCGCATCCGGTATAAGCCTTATCGGAAAGCAAGGTGGGTATTGGCTATCACCCAATCGAATCATGTTTCCTGTTCGAGCATGCCGCTTCCCCTCCTTTCGCTCCTCGCAACGCCACACCCCGCGCTGCTGTACGGCAACATGTCCATGCAACAGGAAAGCCACCCCCTTGCGGAGCGGCTTTCCCTTTTGTTTGCGTATGCCTGAAGCTGGCTACTCTTCCATCTCGTCGATGGACGACTCATCCAGCTCTTCGGCGCCATCGGCATTTGCGGCGCGTTTCTTCTTGCCGTGGGCGGCGATGGCGACGGCGGTCACGCGATCGTCCTCGGCAACGTTCATGACGCGAACGCCCTGCGTGGAGCGGCCGAGCTCGGAGATG
>URUI01000014.1 GCA_900551015.1 uncultured Collinsella sp. | reverse complement strand
GGGTACCGGAATCTCTTTGAGAAGCTGTACGATGATCTGCTCGGATTCGCGGGAATGGCCGATAGCTGTGCCGGCCATCCGCTCCCCGGGGAAGACGTCGCGGCCGCCACGGCACGTCGCATCAACGAAGAGCTTGGCATCACGCGCGAGCCCGACCAGCTCAAACACCTCGGTCACGTGACCTACCGCGAGGACCACGGCGACGGCCGCTGCGAGTGCGAATGGTGCGAGGTCTACCTTGCCCATGTTGAGCCGGGCGAGCTGCATATCAACCAAGAGGAGATCTCGGAAGTGCGCCGCGTGGCCCCGTCCGAGCTTAAAGGCTACCTGCAGGGTCACCCCGAGCAGCTGGCCCCCTGGCTCCGCGAGGCTCTGGAGGTCCCATCCATTCGTACGGCCCTCGCTATGTAACAAAGGTACAGTCCCTTTGCCATATCCAAACCGTCACAACATTTGATGAAAATCTCGAAAACGAGGAAAAGCGTCGAATGTTGTGACGGTTTTTGCCCAGAGGATCGCTCTTCATCCAAAAAATCCGCTTGACTGTATTGCAACAACACAGCGCAACGTAAGGGGTGTCCGATAACGGGCGCCCCTTTTTAAGCGGCAGCGTGGCCGCGAATCCGGAGCGCCCCCAACAAGAAAGGTGGGGAGATGGAAGCGGAAAAGAAGGCGTTTAAGATCACCAAGCGCGAAATTGGCTTTGTGCTGGGTATCGTTGTCTTTTTGCTGGTGAAGTTTCTTCCTTTGGCGGAGCTGAGCTCGACGGTCGAGCTTACGGTCGGCGGTCAGACCTGTCTGGCGTTGACGCTCGCCACGGTGGTGTTCTGGGCGTGTGGCGTGGCACAGCCGGGCTTTGTGGGCCTGCTCTATTGCGCGCTGCTCGTTCTGTTCAAGGTGTGCGTGGACGACACGGGTGCCGCGAGCATCTCGGCGACGGTCGCCTCCACGTTTAGCTCGTGGACCAAAGCCACCATGTGGCTCGTCATCGGCGCCTACCTCATCGCCAGCGCGGTCAAGGAGTCGGGCCTGGGCGAGCGCATCGCCTATGCGTTTATGCTCAAGTTCGTGCGCGATGCCAAGTCGCTCATCATCTCGATTTTCGCGCTCACCTTTGTGCTGTCGCTACTCATTCCGCATCCGTTCCCCCGTGCCTTCCTCATCCTCGCCGTTGTCTCGGTCATCGCCGAGTCCGCCGGCTACGGTGACGACGACCGCGGCAAGCTCGGCTTCCTTGTGTTTGCCGCTGCTGCCCCCGGCTCCATGTTCTTCCTGACAGGCGACTCCACGCTCAACCCGCTCGTTGCGCAGTACAGCGCCGAGGCCGGCGGCATGAGCCCGTCCTTTGTCGACTGGTTCCTGTACATGAGCGTGCCTATGCTGGTCGCGCTGCTGTGCACCCTGTTCCTGGGCCTCTTCCTCTTTAAGCCCAGCAAGGAGCTCGTCTACGATCGCGAGCAGATCGTGGCCAAGCAGGCCGCGCTCGGCAAGCTCTCCGTCAAGGAGATTCGCACCATCGTGTGGCTTGTCATCGCCATCGCGCTGTGGCTCACCGTCTCGGGCGATTACATCGGCTGGGTCACCCTGGCCATCGGCGTCTGCCTCGCCATGCCCATCATCGGCGAGGTCCTCACCCCCGCCAGCTGGAACGCCGTCGACATCAAGTCCCTCATGTTCCTGACGGCCGCCATGGCCGTGGGTTCCGTGGGCGGTGCCACCGGTATGAACGCCTGGATCGCCGATGTCGTGCTCCCCAGCTCCGTGCCCGAGAACATCTTCCTGTTCGCCCTGCTTGTCGCCGCGCTCTCCATGGTTATCCATATGTTCATGGGCTCGGTCATGGCCGTGCTCAGCGTGTGCGTGCCGGCGTTCATCAGCTTCGCGGCCGGCTCCAGCGTGAGCCCGCTCGCCGTGGCGCTCATCGTCTTCACGTCCATCAACATCCACTACATCCTGCCGTTCCATAACCTGCCGATCCTTATCGGCGAAGGCAAGGACGCCGGCGGCTACACCTCCAAAGAGGCTATGCGCATGGGCATTCCCCTCACTGTGGTCGTCTTTATCGTCGTGCTGGTCGAGGCCGCCTGGTTCCACCTCTTTGGCCTGATGTAAGCGGTCGAGCGCTTGGGCTGTAAGCAGCCGAGTGCTCGAACTGCGAGTGGCCGAGCGTCCCATCTATGAGCGCCGCGGCCCCACTACGTTACCCAGCCCGGCGGCATCCTCGCCGCCGGGCGCTCTCCCGAAAGGAGCATGCTATGTCCACTACCGATGCTTCCCAGATCCACGACCTGCGCTCCGCGCTCGACTTTTTGCGCGAGATGCCGGGCCAGCTGCTCGAGACCGACACTCAGGTCGACCCGGACGCCGAGGTCTCGGGTGTCTATCGTCACGTCGGTGCCGGCGGCACCGTTATGCGCCCGACCAAAGAGGGCCCGGCGATGGTCTTCAACAACGTCAAGGGCTTTGACGATGCCAAGGTCTGCATCGGCATGCTTGCCAGCCGCAAGCGCGTTGCCGCCCTGCTCGACCTGGACGAGGAGCACCTGGGCCTCGAAATCGGCAAGCGCTTCGAGAACCTGATCGCGCCCGAGCAGATCGCCGAGGGCAAGCATGTCGACTGCCAGGAGGTCGTGTACAAGGCGACCGACGAGGGCTTTGACCTGCGCAAGATCGTCCCCGCTCCCACCAACACGCCCGTCGACGGCGGCCCCTACATCACCATGGGCCTCGCCTACGGCACGAGCCCCGACGGCTCCCAGTCCGACGTGACCATCCACCGCTTCTCCTGCGTCGACAAGGACAAGCTCGCCATGTGGATCACTCCGGGTAGCCGTCACCTGGGCGCGTTCTTTGACGAGTACTGCCAGCGCGGCGAGGACATGCCCATCTCCATCTCCATCGGCCTGGACCCCGCCGTGTACATGTGCTGTGGCTTCGAGGCGCCCACCACGCCGCTCGGCTTTAACGAGCTGCAGATCGCCGGCGCCCTGCGCGGCCACGCCGTCGAGCTTGCCGACTGCGTCACCGTTCCGCAGAAGTGCATCGCCAATGCCGAGTATGTGCTCGAGGGCTACCTCATGCACGACGAGACCATCAACGAGGACGTCAACGGCCACGGCTACGCCATGCCCGAGTTCCCCGGCTACACCGGTGGCGCCAAGGTCTGCCCGGTGATCAAGATCACCGCCGTCACCACGCGCGTCAATCCCATCATGGAGAGCTGTATCGGTCCCTCGCACGAGCACGTGTCCATGGCCGGCATCCCCACCGAGGCATCCATCTACAAGATGGTCGAGACCGCCATCCCGGGCCGCCTGCTCAACGTCCACGCTGCCCCCTGCGGCGGCGGCAAGTTCGCTGCCATCATGCAGTTCAAGAAGTCGAGCAAAAATGACGAGGGCCGTCAGCGCAACGCCGCCATGCTCGCCTTCTCGGCATTCTCCGAGCTCAAGCACGTCATCCTTGTTGACGAGGATGTCGATATCTTCGATATGAGCGACGTGATGTGGGCCATGACCACGCGCTTCCAGGCCGACGTCGACCTCATCACCATCCCCGGCTGCCACTGCCACGTGCTCGACCCGTCCAACGACCCCGCGTTCGACCCCACGATTCGCGAGCACGGCATCGCCTGCAAGGCCATCTTCGACTGCACGGTTCCGTTCGACCTCAAGAAGAATTTCATTCGCTCGCAGTTCATGGAGATCGACAAGGACAAGTGGGCCAAGGAGATTGCTTTCTAAGGTTCCGGCGTTCTACCGAACGTCGGACCACTCGACGCTGCGCCCGCGCCTGGCGGGCAATCTGCCCCTCAACTGCGAAGGCATGGGCATAAGCCCTATGCCTTCTTGTTTCGGGGCACCTTGCCTCGCCAGACGCGCGCTCGCTGACATTGCCCGACCTATAGCTGCCATTTTGTTGTTAGGAGTTGTCATGCCTGAGTCTTCTGTCCGTCCCCGTCGCGTTGTCGTTGGCGTGTCTGGCGCCAGCGGTGCCGCGCTGGGCCTTGAGTGCCTCAAATGCCTGCGTCAGGCCGGTGCCGAGTCGGCGCTTGTCGTCACGCGCGGGGGAGAGATTACCATCGAGCAGGAGCTCGGCATGACGCTCGACGAGTTTGCGTGCCATGCCGATGTGGTCTACGACAACAAGAACATCGGCGCCGCCATCGCAAGCGGCACCTATCCGGTCGACGGCATGATCGTGGCGCCCTGCTCCATGAAGACGCTCGCCGGCATCGCGAGCGGCTACAGCGAAAACCTGTTGTTGCGCGCGGCCGACGTGCAGATGAAAGAGCAGCGCCGCCTGGTGCTCATGGTGCGCGAGACGCCCTTCAGCGCCATTCATGTCGACAACATGGCGCGCCTGGCGCGCGTACCGGGCGTCATGCTCATGCCGCCCATGCTCACGTTTTACAACGGCCCCGCCACGCTCGATGACGCGGTGCATCACATCGCCGCCAAGGCGCTCGAGGCCGTCGGCGTGTCATGTGCAAACTATAAGCGCTGGTCATAGGCGTCTTTAGGGTAGGATACGAGTAGTGTCTGAGCCCGCTGCCCCTGTGGGCGGCGGGCTTTGTGCGCAAAAAGGATGTGTCGGGAGGACTTATGCAGACGGGCATGTATGCGATTAGCGAGATGGCGAGCTTGTTTAACGTTTCGCGCCAAACGCTCATCTACTACGACAAGATCGGCCTGTTTAAGCCCGCCGTGGTGAACGAAAAGGGCTACCGTTTCTATTCGCCTACGCAGATCCCGCTCATGCGCCTGATCTGCATGCTGCGCGATCTGGGGCTCGAACTCGACGAGATTGACCGCCTGACCTCGACGTTCGACATTGGCGAGATGACCGATCACCTGCGCTCGCGGGTGCAGGCGCTCGACAAGCAGATTGCCGGGCTCAAGGCTGAGCGCGCGAGTGTGCAGGAACGCCTGAGCTTTTACGACGAGGCAGTCTACTGGCGCGAGCGCGAGGGCAGTCCGGAACTCAAGCAATTCGAGCGCCGCTACGTGGTCTTTGAGGAGTTTCCGGGCGATATCGAGCGCGGTCGCTCGATGCTTCACCCCACGCTCATGCGGGCAATCCTGCGCATGCGCACGCTGACGGGCACGCGCCCCATGCGCGGTTGGGGCGCCATGCTGCGTCGCGAGGCGCTGCATTCCGACGATCCCATCGCCGGTGCCGGCTCCTTTGCCGTACTGCCGCGCGGTGCCGAGGAGCTGCTGCCGAGCGACGCTGCCGAGCTGGCAGAGATCGGCATCGAAGTGCTGCCCGAGGGCACATACCTGTGCATGAGCCGCTGGGGCATGCCATACGAGCCCGAGGGCATCCGCGCCATCGTTGCCTGCATGGACGAGCACGCGCTCCAGCCTATCGGCAACGCCTTCGACTTTTGCTACCTCGATACCACGAGCTACGACGAGTCCCACCAAGAGGACTTCTGCTGCATCCAAATCCCCGTTACCCTCCAGATGTGACAAAGGGACAGTCCCTTTGTCACATTCGCGGCATGGCTGCCGCCCAAACCGTCACAACATTCGATGAAAATCTCGAAAACGAGGAAAAGCGTCGAATGTTGTGACGCTTTTCCTGTCTGTGCCGGCGAGCTCCCGTGCCATCTGGGGGTATAAGGCTGGCAAGTGTTTATTTGCGAGGCTTAAGGGGCGCCCCGTATGGATATCGATAACTTTGAATGGTGGTATAGCGAGGGCGAGGCTCCGGACGAGGAGTGGGACGAGCCCGCGCCGCGTGACGTGTCGAGCGACGAGGACGAGGCCGGCAACGATGCTGCTGTCGAGCCTGACGCCGCCTCCGATGCCGCCGAGCCCCTGACCTTTGAGCAGGCTTGGGCCCAAGCCGAGGCCGATGAAGCTAAGGCCGATGCCACGGCCACACTCGGTGAGCCGGCGGACATGTCCATCTCGCCGGCCAAGATCCCGCAGCCGCGCCATAACATCGACCCCGGCAGTACGGCATCCTTCAGCATTCTCGACGTGCCCTCGCAGGGTGCCCAAGCACCCGCGCCCACACGTCGCCCCGACCTGGCTCGCGAGGAGGACGCGGGCCGTCGCTCTCCGCTCGGCCCCATCCTCATCGCCTTCATGGCCGGCGTTATCGCATGCTCGGTAATTGGAAACGTCTGGAGCCATGTTGAACAACAACGAAAAGACGCCGCCAAGGTCGAGATGTCCGTCGAACAATCGCTCAGCCGCACGCGCTCGGTGCATGTATCGGTCGAGGTCAAGGACGGCGCGACGTGGGACACCGCGCGCGGCGACAGCCAGATGCTCGTCCATATCGTGGGTCGCACGCTCAAGGGGCAAGCGATCGACGAGTACCAATACGTCAATTCCGAAGGTGACGGCATCGAGCTCAAGCCCGGCGACTACGAGCTCACGGTCGATGAGCCGCCCGTCGCCACCGACGGCACGCGTTACCGTGCCTCAAAGCGCATGGTTCCGGTGAGTTTTAATTCACAGGCGCCCGATACGGTCGATAGCACGCCGCAGGGCGGGTTTGACCTTTACGCTATTGCTCAATAACTGCACCTGTCGCTCAACCCCGCCGCCAAGAGTGGGACAATAGCCCTCGACACCGTTGTTTACTATTGGAGGAAGTAGCATGTCCACCGTCACTACCATCAAGCGCGGCGGCCTCACCGCGGCCATCGATTCCATGGGCGCCCAGCTCACGAGCCTTGCCCTCAACGGCAACGAGTATCTGTGGCAGGGCGACCCGGCCTTTTGGGGCAAGCATGCGCCTATCCTGTTCCCCATCGTGGGATCGCTGCGCAACAACATGGCGACATCTGCGGCCGGCACCTGCGAGATGCCGCGCCATGGACTCGCTCGCATCGTCGAGCACAAGTTGGTCGAGGTTTCGGAGGACGGCTCCTCGGTAACGTACGAGATCACTGACACGCCCGAGTCGCTCAAGGCGTTCCCGTTCCACTTTAAGCTCAACATGACCTATGCCCTGACCGGCGACGCCACGCTCACGCAGACCTTTGCCGTCACCAACACCGGCGACGTGGCCCTGCCGTTCTCGGTGGGCGGTCATCCTGCATTCAACGTGCCCGCCCCCGGTGCCGAGGACGAGGCATTCGAGGATTACGAGCTGGCGTTTACCGAGGCCTGGACGAACGAGGCCCCCATCATCACGCCCGATGGCCTTATGACGTTCGAGGGCAGCTACAAGGCCCCCGACAACTCGGACGTGCTGCCCATCACGCACCGCAGCTTCGATAACGACGCCATCATGTTCACCGATACCCCGGGCTCCACGCTCACGCTGCGCGGTCGCAAGTCGGGCCACGGCGTCAAGATCGACTTTGAGGGCTTTAAGTACATCGGCGTGTGGTCTGCCGCCAACGACGCTCCGTTTGTGGCGCTCGAGCCCTGGACCGGTCATACCACCATGGACACCGAGGACGACGTTTTTGAGCACAAGGTCAACACGATCACGCTGGCACCGGGTGAGACGGACGTTCGCAGCTTTAGCGTTACCCTGCTCTAGAGGTTCCGCCGTTCTAACGAACGACGGACCGGTCGACGCTGCGCGCCACCCAGAGCGACAATTTGTCATTCAAAAGGCAAGGCATGACCAGAAGGTCTATGCCTTGCCTTTTTCATGCTAACTTGTTCGCTCTGGGTGGCGCCCGCTGGCATTGCCAAAACATCGACGCTCCCAATGACTACCGTGTGTCTATTAATTTTTCGAGCTTGTGCTGCGCTGCTGGTCGCTGGCGTATATCCTGTTAAGTCGTCAGCATACGATTCAACAGGGAAGGCAGATTATGCATTCTCCCCATCAACGCGACGCGCATCCACAGCCGGTATGCAGCCGTCGCATCTTTTTGGGTAGCGCTCTCGCTGCGAGCGCTTCTGTCGTCGCCGGCGCACTTGCCGGCTGCCAGCGTCCCTCCACGCTGGAAGTAGTTCAGTCCACGACGGGCGGCGGTCGCGACGACCTGTCCGATTCTGTGATCGGCAAGGATAAGATCCGCATCGGCATGGAGGCGGCCTACGCCCCGTACAACTGGCAGGTTTCCGAGGCCAGCGAGTTCACGATCCCCATCGACAACGTGCAGGGCGCCTATGCCGATGGCTACGACGTGCAGATCGCCAAGATCGTCTGCAAGGCTCTCGGCGGCGAGCCCGTTGCCGTCAAGCAGAGCTTCTCGGGCCTTATCGACTCGCTCAACAACGGCCAGATTGACCTCATCATCGCCGGCATGAGCGCCACGCCCGAGCGCGAGGAGTCCGTCGGCTTTTCCGACCCGTACTTCATTGGCTACTTTGGCCTGTTCGTAAAAGAGGGCTCGCCCTACCAAAACGCCACCAAGCTCAGCGACTTCAGCGGTGCCACGGTGCTCGGCCAAAAGGACACCATGCTCGATACCGTCATCGACGAGATTCCGGGCGTTGTGCACAAGAACCCGGTCGATTCGGTCCCCACGGTGTTCTCGAATCTGCTGCAGGGCACGTGCGACGCCGTGACCTACAACACTGAGAACGAAAAGGGCTATATGGCCCAAAATCCCGGTATCGTCCCCATCCACTTTGCCGAGGGCGAGGGCTTTAAGCAGGAGGTCACGGCAAATGTCGGTTGCCGCAAGGGCTCGGACAAACTGCTTAAGCTCATCGACAAGACACTCAAGGGCATTAGCCAAGAGGAGCGCGACCAAATGTGGGACGCGTGCCTCGACCGTCAGCCGGCATAGGGAGGCAGCATGAAAGCCATCAACCGTCTGGCCTCCTTTATCAAGGCCGACCACCGTTATGTATACCTGGGCACGAGCGTCATCGCGGCGCTCGGCCTGGCGTTTAGCCAGCGCAACCCCACACCGCTGAGCTTCTTAGCCCCCACCGGTATCTTCCAGGATTGCCTTTGGGCGATTCTTTGGGCCTGGATTGTCGTGTCGGCAGCGGCGCTTGTCACCAAGCTTATGCACTGGAGTGACTATCGCGAAAAGTCGCCGTTCGCATCCGAGCGTTTCCGCCGCGGCGCGCGCCTGGGTAGCTATGTTGTGGTCGCTATCGCGGCGATCTTCTTTATCGACCGCTGCGTCATGTCGTTTATCGACCTGGTGCAGGTGAGCATTGTCTCGGATTCCAACCCCAGCGACTTTTTGTCGAGCCTGGTCTACATGACCTACAAGAGTGGCGACTTCTTTATCCGCGGTATCGAGATCACCATCGCGCTTGCGACCTTCGGTACCGTCATCGCATTCTTCCTGGCGCTGCTCTTTGTGTTCCTGCGTATTCAGACCTTTGACCGCGTGGACAACGACCTGGTGCGCTTCTTTAAGAGTATCGGCCGCGGCTTTGCGACCATCTACTCCACCATCGTGCGCGGCACGCCCATGATGGTCCAGGGCCTGCTCATCTATTACGCGGGCTTTACCGTTTTGCGCGGCATGGGCTTCGAGACCGCTCAGGCCAACCAGATCTGGAGTACCTTCACCGCCGGCCTCGTCACCATCTCGCTCAACTCCACCGCCTACATGATGGAGGTCCTGCGCGGCGGCATCGAGTCCATCGATCCCGGCCAGGCCGAGGCAGCGCGCTCGCTGGGCCTGTCGCAGTGGCAGGCCATGCGCAAAGTCGTGTTCCCCCAAGGCATTAAAAACGCGATTCCGGCGCTCACCAACGAGCTCATCATCAACATTAAGGACTCGTCGGTGCTCTCGGTCATCGGCGTGTTCGACCTTATGTACGCTACTACCACGGTCGCCGGCGTGTACTACCGCCAGATGGAGGTCTACTGCGTGGCGCTCGTGGTCTACCTGATCCTGACACTCGTGGCGAGCCGCCTGCTCGAAGCCTTTGGCAAAAAGCTGGGCGCCGAGGCCCCTGCCACGCTGCCCAGCTCCAACTAGGCGCAAGACGAGGAGAATCATCATGGCAGATACCGCCACTACCGGCACTGCGGCAGCCGTGCAAAACCAAGAGCCGCTTATCCGCGTCGAGGGCCTGCGCAAGAGCTTTGGCTCACTCGAGGTACTCAAGGGCATCGACCTGTCCGTCAATTCCGGTGAGGTTGTCACCATCATCGGCGCCTCGGGCTCGGGCAAATCGACCTTCCTGCGCTGCCTCAACCTGCTCGAGACCCCGGACGCGGGCCACATCTGGTTCCACGGCCAGGACCTCACGGCCGAGCGCTGCAACATCAACAAATTGCGCGAGGACATCGGCATGGTGTTCCAGGGCTTTAACCTGTTCAACAACATGGATGTGCTCGACAACTGCACGCTCGCGCCCGTCACGCTCAAAAAGATGAGCAAGGCCGAGGCCGAGAAGGTCGCGATGGAGCATCTGACGAGCGTGGGACTCGAAAAGTTCGCGCACGCCGCCGTTGGCCGCCTGTCCGGTGGTCAAAAACAGCGCGTGGCCATCGCTCGTGCCCTATGTATGAATCCGCAGATCATGCTGTTCGACGAGCCGACCTCCGCGCTCGACCCCGAGATCGTGGGCGAGGTGCTCGAGGTCATGCGCAAGCTCGCGGCCGACGGCATGACCATGGTCGTCGTCACGCACGAGATGGCCTTTGCCCGCACGGTGTCCGACCGCGTGGTCTTTATGGACAAGGGCGTGGTGCTCGAGGATGCCGCGCCGGCCGAGCTCTTCGGCAACCCCAAACACCAGCGCACTCGTGAGTTCCTCTCTCGCTATCTCGAGGACAAATAACCGACCGCAAACGCTTACGTTGCAGGGCCGCTCCCGTGGGGCGGCCTTTGTCGTCACAATCGAAAGGATGTCATGGCCGAGGTTTGGCGCTTCTTTGCGCATGAGGACGATTTTGCCGATATAGACGAGGTCAGCGCGTGCGAGCGCTTGGGCCGCGTGCTGTCGTTTCCGACCATTTCGAGCATGGATGCCGAGGCGGTGGACTGGCAGCCCTTCGACGACCTGCGCGCCTATATGCAGCAGGCCTGGCCGCGCGTGTTTGCGGCGGGCGAGGTCGAGCTTATCGACCACTCGCTGTTGGTGACGCTTGTCGGCTCCGACCCTGCTCTCAATCCCGTTATGCTCATGGGCCACATGGACGTGGTCCCCGTGGTGCCGGGTACCGAGGCCGACTGGACGCACGCCCCCTTTAGCGGGCACGTGGACGACACCTACATTTGGGGCCGCGGCGCTATCGACATGAAGGATCAGGTCGCAGGCATTCTCGAGGCGGTTGAGTATGCATTGGCGCACGGTTGGGAGCACAAGCGTTCGCTGTTGCTCGCCTTTGGCCAGGACGAGGAAACCACGCAGTACGGCGCTGGAGCTATCGGCCGCGTGCTCGAGGAGCGCGGTGTTGAGCTCGAGTTCCTGATCGACGAGGGCGACTACCGCATCGTTCCGGCTGCCGAGTACGGCGCGGGCGAGGGCTGGCTTATGCATGCCGACCTGGCCGAAAAGGGCTATGCCGATATCGTGCTCAAGACGAAGAGCGCGGGCGGGCATTCGTCTAACCCCTACGGCGGCACGTCGCTCGAGGTGCTCAGCCGTGCCATCGCCGCAATCTGCGATATCGAGTGGCCGACGCGCGTGACCGATCTGCTTGCCGCACAGCTTGTCGAGCTGGGGCTCTGCACGGCCGACGAGATTGCCTCCAACAAGGACGCCATCGTGTGCGAGTGTCTCGCCAGCAAAAAGCTCTATCCGCTGGTGACGACCACCTGCGCGCCCACGCAGATCGAGGGAGGCAGCGCCGGCGCCAACGTAATGCCGCAGGATATGTGGGCCAACATTAACTTCCGCATGCTCGAGGGCACGAGCGTGGCCGACGTTGTGGCGCGCTGCCGTGAGGCGGTTGCCGGGGCGGACCTTGCCGGTCGTGTCGAAGTGGAGCTGGGCCCCGGCAGCTCCGAGCCCTCGCCGTCTCCACGCATCGGCGGACCGGGACTCGAGACCGTCCGCGTCATCGCCGCCCGCTATTTCCACAATCCAAAGGGGACGGAGGAAAACGGATCATCCGAGCCGTTGGCGATTGTCCCCTCGACCGTGATCGGCGCGACCGACGCTGCCAACTACCAGCACATTTGCTCCGAATGCATTCGTTTTTCGGCGTTTGTGGTCGACGATGACGAGTGCGACCGCGGCGTCCACGGCACCAACGAGCGCATCACCCGCCGCGCCTACCTCCAGGGCGTACGCTTCCTCATCGCCCTACTCCACACGCTCTAGAATCTGACAAAGCGACAGTCCCTTTGTTAGCCGTTGGGGACGCTCTTAAACGACTAGTCGTTAAGGAACGTACCCAACGGCTACGTCCACTCATTCCGTGCGGGTTATATGCAGGTTTGCCTGCGCACGCTATCATGTATGGGTTAGATCGCAACTATGTACCCCACACGCGAAGGGATGCGCATGTATCTGAAGATCGACATGCTCTAGCTGGGCTTACCCCCGCAGTGGCGCCATGCGCCCCATCAATTCTGCCGATTTTCACCTTCACGCATATAAAGGAGTCCCGCCATGCGCGACAAGCTCGAAAAGATCATCAAGGCCTATGAGGAGCTCGAGAAGAAGCTTTCCGACCCGGCCGTTGCCTCCGACATCAAGGAGTTCACGCGTCTCAACAAGGAGTACGCGCACCAGTCCGACCTCATCGCCGCCTCGCGCGAGTACATCGGCGCGCTCGATGACATCGAGGCTGCCAAGGAAATGCTCCACGATACCACCGATGCCGATGAGAAGGAGATGCTCCAGATGGACATCTCCGAAAACGAGGCCAAGCTTCCCCAGCTCGAGGAAGACATCAAGTACATGCTCATCCCGAGCGACCCCAACGACGACAAGAACACCATCGTCGAGATTCGCTCCGCCGCCGGTGGCGATGAGGCAGCCATCTTTGCCGGCGACCTGTACAAGATGTATCAGCGTTTCTGCGAATCGCGCGGCTGGAAGACCACCGTGCTCGATTCCAGCCCCAGCGAGGCCGGCGGCTTTAAGTCCATCGAGTTCAAGGTCGAGGGCGACCGCGTCTACTCCGTCATGAAGTTCGAGTCCGGCGTGCACCGCGTCCAGCGCGTCCCCAAGACCGAGTCCCAGGGCCGCATTCAGACCTCCACGGCTACCGTCGCCGTACTTCCCGAGGCCGAGGAAATCGACGTCCAGATCAACCAGTCCGACCTGCGCATCGATACCTACTGCGCCTCCGGCCCTGGTGGTCAGTGCGTTAACACCACGTATTCCGCCGTGCGCATCACCCACCTGCCCACCAACACCGTGGTGCAGTCGCAGGAACAGCGCTCCCAGATTCAGAACCGCGAGGTCTGCATGCAGATGCTGCGTGCCCGTCTGTACGAGATGGAGCTCGAGAAGCAGCAGGCAGAGCTCGGTGCCGAGCGCCAAAGCCAGATCGGCCACGGCAACCGTTCCGAGAAGATTCGTACCTACAACCAGCCCCAGGACCGCGTGACCGATCACCGCATCGGCTTCAACTCCACCTACAACGGCGTCCTCCTGGGCGACCAGCTCGGCACCGCCATCGAGGCACTCGCCGCCGCCGAGCGAGCCGAGAAGCTGGCACAGGCTGTGTAGGTTACGCGGTTTTACCAAACCGCGTAACGGCCCGACGCTGCAAACGCCCCTAGGCGGCAATCTGACGTTCAATCGTCGGTCGCGTACCGAAGTACGCTTCCCTCCTCTTTCACGTCACCTTGCTCGCCTAGGGGCGTTTTCGCTGACTTATGCTCAACCTGCGGCGGGGCACTCATTGGGGACAGACTTAAATGAGTAGTCGTTGGGGACGTTCTTAAACGACTAGTCGAATAAGAACGTCCCCAACGACTAGGTTGGGTACATTGCTTTGAGGTGTTATTCAATCAGCTTTGATAGGCATTGAGCTGTTTACCTGCTTAAAACAATGAGTGGCATTCGTTTGCGATCGAAAATAATGCTCAAAATATCGTTCGAGAAGTCATGGGGCGAATTCTGCCTTGTCGCGCGTCAAGTGATTTGGCAAGTATTTGGTTAGATATTGGTCAGTTTTGGGTCAACCTTGCCAAAAACTTGACGGATGCAGATTTAGACGTCGACGAATGAACACTTCAGGTGGGCTCCAAGCAAAAATCTGGGCTGATTCTCGATAATCGCCTTTAATCGCCCCTTGCCAAGCGCTGGCCTCGCTTACAATCTGCTCCGACATTCGCGCGCCGCCCGGCGCTTAAGAGGGGAGGGCCCCATGGCAAACGAGATCTGGACCATCAAGCGTTGTCTCGAGTGGACCAAGGAGTACCTGGCCGAGCGCGGCGAGGAGCATCCCCGTCTTTCCGCCGAGTGGCTGCTGTGCGCCGCCACGGGCCTGGCGCGCATTGACCTATATATGCGTATGGACGAGACGCTTAACGCGGCCCAGCTCGAGACCATGCATGCGGCCGTCGTTCGTCGCGCCAAAGGCGAGCCGCTGCAGTACATCACCGGCAGCACGCAGTTTCGCATGATTGACGTCGCGTGCGCTCCCGGTGTGCTCATTCCGCGCCCCGAAACCGAGATGCTCGTCGAGGAAGTCCTCAATTATCTGGATGCCGAGGTGCTGAGCCCCGAGGCTGCTGCCCGTCAGCGTGTTGAGCTGCCTTGGAACGATGAGGTCGAGGAGGCACGCAAGGCCGAGGCCGCGCTGGCAGACGAACGGGCGACTGCCGAGCGCCGTGCCGCTAATCTGACGGCTGCCGATGAGGCGGCGCTAGGCGGCGACGTACTGGGCAGCCGTGCCTATGCCGAGGAACTGGCCGATCGCGAGGCCGAGGAAGCCGCCGCGCAGGCAGCAGAAGCCGAAGCCGCGGAAGCCGCCGAGTCCGAGCTCGACGAATACGGCGTCGCCATCGAGGGTGCCGACCAGGAGACGGTTTCAGCTCAGGATGCCGCTGCGCCTGCCCCAGCCGAGCCCCGCACTGCCCGCGTTCTCGAGGTCGGCTGCGGCACGGGCTGCATTTCGCTCTCCCTTGCCTGGGAGCGCCGCGGCCACGTTACCTGCACCGCCACCGATATCGAGTCGCGCGCCATCGATCTGGCCACCAAAAACCGCGACACCCTCGGCCTCACGGCAGATGAGGTTGCCTTTAGCCTCACCAACCTGGTGAGTTCCATTCCCCGCGAAGAGTGGGGCACCTTTGATGTGCTCGTCTCCAACCCACCTTACATCCCGACCGACGTCATGCGCTCGCTGCCGCACGAGGTCAAGGACTTTGAGCCCGACCTGGCGCTCGAGGGCGGCGCCGACGGCCTCGATATCTTCCGCCGCCTGCTCAACGCGGCGCCTTACATGCTGCGCGCCGGCGGCCTGTTTGCCTGCGAGCTCTACGAGGGTACCCTCGATGCCGCGGCCGAGCTCTGTCGCCAGGCAGGCCTTTCGGACGTGCGTATCGTCCATGACCTTACCGATCGCCCCCGCATCGTCCGAGCCATCGTCACCGAGCCCAAGCAGCGCCAGTAATATTTATTAACTGGTTAGCAAAAATTATAAATTAGTTTATAATTAGGACGGCTGAAAGAGGTCGGCCCATGCAACCTCCTACCTTTCGGGAAATCATTGCCCTACTCAAGCACGATGGATTCGTGAAGGTCGCGCAAGTCGGTAGTCATGCTAAGTATGTTTCTGGTGACCGTGTTGTCACCGTGAACGGCTCTGGTGGTGATCGACCAAAGAAGGGCACGTGGGCAAGTATTCGTCGCCAAGCTGGATGGTAGTTGGAGGCAAAATGAGGCAGCGATTTACCTATGACTGCGTTCTCATAAAAGAAGACGACGGTTACTGCGCTAGCTTCCCGCAGATTCCCGGCGCCTTTGCCGATGGCGATACGCGCGA
Source organism: uncultured Collinsella sp. (assembly GCA_900551015.1). Lineage (GTDB taxonomy): Bacteria > Actinomycetota > Coriobacteriia > Coriobacteriales > Coriobacteriaceae > Collinsella. The sequence goes on along the minus strand of URUI01000014.1, from coordinate 18,152 downwards.
AGAAGCGATTGCCCATGCTACCGAGGCACTGATGGCGTTTTTGGCCGACGACCTCAACAACGGTTTGACTCCGGCAGGGTACGAACGCTCGGCCGAGGTCGTGGCCCTTTCAGTCGAAATCGACCACGAGGACGCTCGGGAAGCGGCGTGCCGAACATTTAAAGACGCAGCGCTGGACCTCAAAGTCTCCGCTCCGCGGATTACCGCGCTGGTCAAAGCCGGAAAGCTCGATGTTGAACTCGTCGACGGCCGTCGGATGATAACGATAGACAGCATCGAGCGCTACGCCGCCCAAGAACGCCACGCCGGCAGGCCAAAGAAGTTCGTAGCCGTCCAATAACCCCCTCACTTTCACCGACTACTAGAGCCGCTCACCAAACCAACATGCGCTCTGGGCAAATAGGTTGAACGTTTCGTGCGAGAATGCCCCACAGTAAACAAACTTGCACCAGAGCGTAAGGGGCTGGCATACACATGCAGACGGTCTATCGGGTATACGAGGGAACGCGCGAGCCGCATCGGCTTGCCGTCGAGCGCACGGCCGAGGTGCTCGGCCGCGGCGGCCTGGCTTTGATCCCGACCGAGACCGTCTACGGTGTCGCCGTGGCAGTCAACGCCTTCTCGGACGCCGTGCCCCAAGATACAAGCGAATTCCCATCGTGGCCGCGCGATCCGCAGGCTGCCGTCAATGGCGCCGCAGTTCCTGCGCTCGGCACCGGCTATCGCCGTATCTTCACTCTCAAGCAACGTGAACTCACGCAAACCGTCGCTTGGCTGGTCGATGGCGTCGAAGCACTCGACCGCTATGGCGTGGATATCCCGGAAGATGCCCGCATACTCGCGCGACGATGCTGGCCGGGAGCCCTGACTATCGTGGTCAAGGCAGCCCCCTGCGTGCCGACCTTTATGCGCGCTGCCGACGACACGGTGGCACTTCGCGCTTCGGCCTCGCCCGTGGTGCAGGCGCTCATTCGCGCCTGTGGCAGCCCCCTTGCCTGCACCAGCGCCAACACGCATGGCGCGCCCGCGCCGGCAAGTTTTATCACGGTGGAGGGTCGCATCCTGGAGGGGGTCGATGTTGCCGTCGACGCCGGTGAGACCCCGTGTCGCGACGCCTCGACCATCGTGTCGTTTCAGCACGGCGAGCTCCAGCTCCTGCGCCAAGGCGCACTTCCCGCATCAGAGATCGAACGGGTCCTGTCCGACCCGATGCAATAGAAAGGTTTAAGCGATGTCGTTGAATCTGGGCAGCCTGGGCATGGAAGATGCCTCGTTTGACTTTGGCGGTTCCTACATCATGGCGCTCGACTGCGGCACCACCTCGGTACTTGCGACCATCGTCGACGAGTACGGATGCATCGTCGCGCAGGCACGTCGCAGCGTCAAAACCAGCTTCCCGCGTCCCGGCTGGGTGGAGCAAGACCCCATGGCGGTCCTTGCTAGCCAGATCGCCGTCATGATGGAAGTCCAGTTTAAGAGCGGTATCCACTCCGACCGCATTGCTGCCATCGGCATCTCCAACCAGCGCGAGACCACGGTGGTCTGGGATCGCGTGAGCGGTCAGCCGATCTATAACGCTATCGTATGGCAGTGCCGCCGTACCGCACCTCTGATCGACGAGCTTGTCGAGCAGGGCGCAGAAGGGCTGGTGCGCTCCCGCACGGGACTCACGCTCGACCCGTATTTCTCGGCCTCCAAGGCGCAGTGGATTCTCGACAACGTCGACGGCGCACGCGAAAGCGCGGCGGCGGGCGACCTCATGTTTGGCACCATCGACACCTGGCTCATCTACAACCTCACCGGCGGCCAGGTCTTTGCCACCGACTACACCAATGCCAGCCGCACGGCACTCTTTAATATCCATACGCTCGATTGGGACGACGACCTGCTGGCACTCTTTGACGTTCCACGTTCCATGATGCCCGAGGTTCGCTGGAGCTCGGGCGACTACGGCCGCGTCGCGAGCGACATCATGACCAACATGCCGCCCATCATGGGCGTGGCGGGTGACCAACAGGCGTCGCTGTTCGGCCACTGCTGTTTCCGTCCCGGCCAGACCAAAAACACCTATGGCACGGGTTGCTTTATGCTCATGAACACCGGCGACGAGATCGTCGAATCCAAGAATGGCCTGGTCTCCACCATCGGTATCGCTGCGGACGGCAAAGTCAGCTATGCGCTCGAGGGCTCTATTTTTGCCGCCGGCTCAACGATGAACTGGCTTCGCAACAACATGGGCATCATCTCGAGCGTGAGCGAGTCGGCACAACTCGCCGCTTCGATTAGCGACAACGAGGGCTGCTACTTCGTTCCGGCCTTTGCGGGTTTGGGTGCTCCCTGGTGGGACCCGCATGCTCGCGGTATCGTGTGCGGTCTGACCGGCGCCTCGAGCCGTGCGACCATCGTACGTGCCGCCTGCGAATCCATGGCATATCAGAGCTACGACGTGCTGCGCGCCATGGAGCAGGACGTGGGGCTTTCGATTGAGCGCCTGTCTGTCGATGGCGGTGCCTCGCGCAACGAGTTCATCATGCAATTCCAGGCCGACCTGCTGGATATCCCCGTGCTGCAATGCGAGACGGTGGAGACCACGGCAATCGGTGCCGCGTACTTGGCGGGTCTTGCCGTCGGCTATTGGGAAGACCTGGAAGAGCTGGAGCAAAATGCCCAGATCGTTAGGACCTTCCTTCCCCACATGTCCGCCGAGCGCCGCGAGCAAAACCTTGCGGGCTGGCGTGATGCAGTCAGGCGCTCGCTCAACACCTCACAGTAGGGCTGCGATGGGCTGCTCGATACAACAAACCGCTAAACTAATGCATGGCGTGCGGCGGCAACATTGCTGCACACCTTGTCAGCAAGGCCGTTTTGCGGCCGCAACGAAAGGGGCAATCAATCCATGACCGTCACCTACGATGCGTCCCGTGTGACGCTTGTCGATCACCCGCTCGTCCAGCACAAGCTGTCGATCCTGCGCGACAAAAACACCGGCACCAACCAGTTCCGTCAGCTCGTGCGCGAACTCGCGCTTTTTGACGGCTACGAGGCCATGCGCGACCTGCCTATGGAAGACGTCGAGGTCGAGACCCCCATCACTACCGCCACGTTCAAACAGCTTGCCGGCAAGAAACTCGCCATCGTGCCCATCCTGCGTGCGGGCCTTGGCATGGTCGACGGCATCCTCGACCTGGTGCCCTCCGCTCGCGTGGGCCACATCGGCATGGAACGCGACGAGGTCACCCACGAGCCGCACGAGTATTACTGCAAGATGCCCAAGGATATCGACCAGCGCATCTGCCTGGTCGTCGACCCCATGCTTGCCACGGGCGGTTCGGCCGAGATGGCCATCAGCTACCTGCGCGAGCGCGGTGTCAAGGACATCCGCATGCTGTGCATCGTCGCGGCCCCCGAGGGCCTCAAGTCGCTGACCGAGAAGGATCCCGATGTGCATATCTATACCTGCGCCATCGACGACCATCTCAACGAGGCCGCCTACATCGTTCCCGGCCTGGGCGACGCCGGCGACCGCATCTACGGTACGCTCTAGTCGTTGGGCCTTGTCGGCTACGGTCACAAATACGAAGAAATGGTGCGCGTGGGCGAGCAAAAGTCGTCCACGCGCACTTCTGTTAACGGACGTTTTGCGCTGAGGGGTTCGAAAAAACGTATTACCGTACCTGCGGCATAAAGAAGGCCTTAAGAAAACGTACAGGTGCGTATTAACCGTTTGTTTTACGGTTGTACTTTAGCGATTGGCTCGTACAATAGTCACCAATGTTTGGCTGGGACTGTGCTGTGAGGCGTTAAAAAGGAAAGCGAGGAAGCCAGTGTTTCAGATAGCCGATCTGCTCGCTATCGTTGCAGGCGCCATCGCGGGCGCAATTGCCTTCCTTCCCTTTGTTTTTACGCTCAAGCCGGTTCTTGACGATAAACAGAATGCGGACATGCTCAGGGGCATGGTGAGTCTCGCGGTCTCGGCGATCGCGTTGCTTGTCTTTACCTTGGTTGTGTTTGCGTTGTTCGGAGAGGCATTTCGTATGTTCCTCCTGGGCGAGGCGATCGGCTTCGTGGCCTTTATGGCCGCCTGCACGGTTCGCGTCGCCAAGGCGCTGCGAGATCCTCATGAGGTCGAAAGGTAAGTCGTGGAAATTTTTGAAAAGCTGCCTGATGAGATTAATCATCTGGTCAGCGAGTTCAGCTCCACCCCTGTCGTGGGCGATCTGAGCTGCGGCATCACGCAGTACTCGTTTTGGCTGATCGTCTCCACGATCGTGCTCCTGATCGTCCTGGCCGTGTTCAAGAAGAAGCAGACCCTGGTTCCCAAGGGCTTCTTCGTCAACGGTTTCGAGTACATCATCGAGTACGTCGAGAACGATATCGGCAAGGGCGTCGTGGGTGAGAACTGGAAGAAGCACTTCCCGTTCCTGTGCTCGCTTTTCCTGTTCATCCTGATCAATAACATGATCGGCCTGATCCCGGGAATGAAGCCCGGCACCGGCGCAATCGGCTCCACCGCCGCGCTCGCCATCTTCGCCTTCGTGTACTTCATCTACTACGGATGCAAGGCTCACGGCGCAATCGGCTACATCAAGAGCCTCGCCCCGCAGGGCGTGAGCTTCCCGATGAACGTGCTTGTGTGGGTCGTCGAGCTTTTTTCGACCTTCCTGCGCCTCATCACGCTTGCCGTCCGTCTGTTCTGCAATATGTTCGCAGGACACGTGGTCATGGGCTCGTTCGCCATCATGGCGAGCATGTTCATGCAGCCGCTGCTTCAGCAGGTTTCCGCGGCCCACGCCGTCGGCGCCCTGCCTTCGCTGGCCTGGCTTGCCATTCTCATCCTGATCTATGCGATCGAGCTTGTGGTCGGCGCCATCCAGGCTTACGTCTTCACGGTCCTTACCGCCGTGTATGTCTCCGAGGCAGAGGAGGTCGCGGAGGAGGAGTAGACCTCCGTTCGCGCCTTAAAAGGTAAGGCAATTCGTTAAACCGCCGGTGCCCGTACCCATGGAGCCCGGCAGTTATAAAAAAGGTTATCCTGCGTGAAATAAGACACGCACGACAAAGGAGGAATCGTGGGAGTTATCGGTTACGGTCTCGGTGTTATCGGCGCTGGTCTTGCTATCGGCCTGTCTGCTCTGGGTGCTACGGGTGCTATGGCCCGTCAGCCTGAGGTCCAGGGCCGCGTGTTCACCGTCTTCATCATGGGCTCCGCCTTCGGCGAGGCTCTGGCTCTGATCGGCTTCGTTGTCGCGCTGATCGTTAAATAGCACGGAGCGTCAAGTATGAATCTTTCATCCCAGAAGAGCGCGATCGCACTCTCCGCGTCCGCGGCCGCGCTGCTCATGCCGGTTTCCGCGTTCGCCGAGGACGGCGCTGCCGGTGCGGACATCCTCATCCCTAAGATGGCGGAGTTCATCCCGGCGCTTATCGCCTTCCTGATCATCTGGATCGTGCTGGCCAAGGTCGCCCTGCCGGGCATCATGAAAACCATGGAGGAGCGCGGCAAGAAGATCGAGGAGAGCCTCGACGAGGCCGAGAAGACCAAGCAGGAGGCTATCGCCAAGCGCGCTGAGTCCGACTCGATCGTCACCGACGCCCGCCGTCAGGCTGCCGACATCGTTCTCGAGGCCCGTAAGGACGCCGAGTCCGAGCGCGCCCGTATCATCGAGGCTGCTCAGAAGGAGGCCGAGGAGATCATCGCCAAGGCCCACACGACCGTCGAGGACGAGCGCAAGTCCATCTACGCCGGTGCCGCGAGCTCCATCGCCGACCTGTCCGTTGCCGTCGCCACCAAGATCGTGGGCGAGGCACTCGACGACGAGGCCGAGCAGAAGAAGCTCATCGAGCGCTACATCCAGGAAGCAGGTAGCCTGAATGCCGACTAGCCGCTATCAGGACAAGGTGCTCGAGACCTACGCGCGCTCCCTTTTGGAAGCCGCTAAGGCCGAGAACCATGTGTTCGAGGACCTCGAGATGATCGAGCGCCTGGCTAGCGCCAGCCCCGAGATCATCGCCGTGCTCGACACCATGTCCAAGCGCGACCAGCTCGACCTTCTTCCCAAGGTGGCAGCTGCCTTTAAGTATGTTGCCGAGGAAGACGAGGATGTAGTGGGCGTGACCGTCACCACGGCGATCCCGCTCGACGACGAGCTGCGTCAAACCATCACTAAGAAATGCGAGCAGGACTTCGGCCGCAAGGTATTCCTTATCGAGCAGGTCGACCCGTCTATCGTGGGCGGCCTGGTGCTCGAGGCCCGCGGCGAGCGTCGTGACATTTCCGTCAAGACGCAGCTGCGCATCGCGCAGGAGACCCTCGCAAACTCTGCTAATTCGTACGGAGGTGAAGCCTAATGTCCGAAACCCTCAATGCCCAGGATATCGCCAAGAAACTGCAGGAGCAGCTCACGAGCCTCTCCGCGACGGTCGATACGCATGAGGTTTCAACGGTCGACGAGGTAGGCGACGGCATCGCGCGCGTCTCCGGCCTCAAGAGCGCCATGGCAGGCGAGCTTCTGGAGTTCAAGAGCTCCGATACCGGTGAGACCGTCTTCGGCCTTGCCCAGAACCTTGACCGTGACGAGGTCGGCGCCGTTCTGTTCGGTGCCGTCGACGCCATCAAGGAAGGCGACGAGTGCCGCACCACTGGCCGCATTATGGATATCCCTGTGAGCCGCGCCATGCTCGGCCGCGTCGTCAATCCGCTCGGCCAGCCTATCGACGGTTTGGGTGACATCGTCGCCACGCACCGTCGCCCCATCGAGTTCAAGGCCCCCGGTGTCATCGACCGCACCCCGGTGTGCGAGCCGGTTCAGACCGGCCTGTTGGCTATCGACTCCATGGTGCCTATCGGCCGTGGTCAGCGTGAGCTCATCATCGGCGACCGTAAGACCGGTAAGACCGCCATTGCCATCGACGCTATCCTCAATCAGCGCGGCAAGGGCATGGTTTGCATCTATGTCGCCATCGGCCAGAAGGCCTCCACGGTTGCCAACATCCGCGAGACCCTCGCTCAGCACGGTGCGCTCGACTACACCATCATCGTTTCGGCCACCGCTGCCGATTCCGCCCCTATGCAGTACATCGCGCCTATGGCCGGTGCCGCTATCGGCGAGTTCTTCATGTATAACGGCGAGGACGGCAAGCCCGCCAGCGAGACCAACCCCGGCGGTCATGTGCTCGTCATCTACGACGACCTGTCCAAGCAGGCCGTGGCCTACCGTCAGATGTCGCTGACGCTGCATCGTCCGCCCGGACGCGAGGCCTATCCTGGCGACATCTTCTACCTGCACTCTCGTCTGCTCGAGCGTGCAGTCAAGATGTCCAAGAAGAACGGCTACGGCTCAATGACGGCACTGCCGATCATCGAGACTCAGGACGGCGACGTTTCGGCCTACATTCCGACCAACGTCATTTCCATTACCGATGGTCAGATCTACCTGCAGTCCGAGCTCTTCTTCCAGGGTCAGCGCCCGGCAGTCGACGTGGGCATCTCCGTGTCCCGCGTCGGTGGCGATGCGCAGACCAAGGCTATGAAGCAGGTTGCCGGCAACCTTCGCCTGGACCTCGCTTCGTACCAGGAGCTCGCTGGCTTTACGCAGTTCGGCTCCGACCTCGACGAGGCTACTCAGAAGCAGCTGACCCATGGTGCTCGCATGACCGAGCTCCTGAAGCAGCCGCGTTACAAGCCGTTTGAGGTTGGCGAGCAGATCGTTACGCTGTTCGCTGGCAACGAGGGCTTCCTGGATGACCTGGAGATCGCCGACGTGCTGCCCTTCCGTGCCGAGCTCATCGAGTACATGGACAATGGCTTTGGTTCGCTGCTCGACAAGGTTCGCGCCAAGAAGATCGATGATGACACCAAGGCTGAGCTCTTGCGCGTCATCGGCGACTTCAAGCAGCAGTTCATGGCCAAGCACCATTCGGATGTTTCTGGATCAGAGGAGAACTAAGCCCCATGGCCAACCTTCGCGACATTAAGAAGCGAATCTCCTCGGTTACCACGACCAAGCAGATCACGCGCACGATGGAGATGGTCTCTACGGCCAAGATCCGTCGTGCCCTCGATCGCTCCAAGCAGGCCGAGCCCTATAAGGAGGCGCTGACCGACGTCATGTTGACGGTCGCCGGCGACGCCTCCTGTTCGGGCACCGATCCCATGCTGCAGAAGCATGAGAGCGTCAAGCATGGCCTGATTGTCGTTATTGCCTCGGACCGCGGCCTTGCCGGCGGTTTCAATACGACGGTGGAGCGCACGGCCGAAAAGCTCGCCGCTTCTTGGGCGAACGACGGCATCGAGTGCGAGATCATCGCGTGCGGGCGTAAGCCGGCCACGTATTTCCGTGACCGCGCAAACGTCGTCATGCACTTTGAGGGCAACTCCTCTGAGCCCGATTTCAATCAGGCCCGCATGATCTCCTCTCATATCTGCGATGCGTATCGTGCCGGTGAGCTTGACCGTGTCGAGCTTGTCTACCACCACGCCAAGAACCGCGTGGATCAGGAGCTTCGCGTCGAGCATCTGTTGCCGCTCGACCCCGAGATGATCGCTATGGCCCACGGTCCGCGTAAGAACGAGACCGACGCCCCTAAGCGCATCTCGTCCACGTTCGAGTTCGTGCCCTCTCCCGAGCATGTTCTCGGCAAGCTTGTGCCGTCTTATATCCTGACGGTCATCTACCAGGCCCTGATCGATTCGGCGGCTGCCGAGCAGGGTGCACGCCGCAAGGCCATGCACTCCGCGACGGAAAACGCCACCGCGATCATCTCGACCCTTACCCGCACGTATAGTCGCGTGCGCCAGGCTTCGATCACGACCGAGATTAACGAGATCGTCGGCGGAGCCTCAGCATTGGAGGAACAGTAATGGCTAATAACACCGTAAAGCTTGCGGTCGAGGAAGCCACCAAGAAGACGACTGCCGGTGATGGTCGCATCGTGCGAATCATCGGCCCTGTCGTCGACGTCAAGTTTGACGGCGCGGTGCCCCCGATCTACAACGCGCTCACGGTCGAGGCCGAGACCCCGATCGGTCATCTGAGCACGATCCTCGAGGTCGAGAGCCAGCTTCCGGGCGGCGTCGTCCGCACGGTCGCCATGTCCTCGACCGACGGCCTGCAGCGCGGCCTCATCGCCACCGATACCGGTGAGCCCATGAAGATGCCCGTTGGTCCCAAGACGCTCGGTCGCATTTGGAACGTCATGGGCAAGCCCGTCGACGGCAAGCCCATGCCCGAGGTGGAGGAGTTCTACCCCATCCACCATGCAGCGCCCCGCTTTGACGAGCTCACCACCAAGACCGAGATCTTCGAGACCGGCATCAAGGCCGTCGACCTGCTCGAGCCCTACATCCGTGGCGGCAAGACCGGCCTGTTCGGCGGCGCCGGCGTCGGCAAGACCGTTCTGATTCAGGAGCTCATCAACAACCTCGCCCAGGAGCACGGCGGCACCTCGGTGTTCACCGGCGTCGGCGAGCGTACCCGCGAGGGCACCGACCTTTATCTCGAGATGAGCGAGTCTGGCGTTATCGACAAGACCTGCTTGGTCTATGGTCAGATGAACGAGCCGCCCGGAGCGCGTCTGCGCATCGGTCTGGCCGGCCTTACCACCGCTGAGTACTTCCGCGATCGCGGCCAGGACGTTCTGCTGTTCATCGACAACATCTTCCGCTTCTCCCAGGCGGGTTCCGAGGTTTCCGCACTGCTGGGCCGTATGCCGTCCGCCGTTGGTTACCAGCCCACGCTGGCAACCGAGATGGGCGACCTCCAGGAGCGCATTACCTCGACCAAGACGGGCTCCATTACCTCCGTCCAGGCTGTCTACGTCCCCGCAGACGACCTGACCGACCCGGCGCCTGCCACGACGTTTACTCACCTCGATGCCACCACGGTTCTTTCGCGTAGCATTTCGTCGCTCGGCCTGTTCCCGGCTATCGACCCGCTTGCGTCTTCCTCCGACGCTCTCGATCCCTCGATCGTTGGCGAGGAGCACTACCGTGTCGCCGTCAAGGTCCAGGAGCTCCTGCAGGAGTACTCCGACCTTCAGGACATCATCGCCATTCTGGGTATGGACGAGCTGTCCGAGGAGCAGCGCCTTACGGTCAACCGTGCCCGTAAGATTCAGCAGTTCCTCTCGCAGTCCTTCCACGTCGCCGAGAAGTTCACCGGCAACCCCGGTGTCTACGTCCGCGTCGAGGATACCGTCCGCTCTTTTGCCGAGATTGTCGACGGCAAGGCCGATGACCTGCCCGAGCAGGCTTTCCGCTATGCTTCCACGATTGAGGACGTGCGCGAGCGCGCCCGCAAGATGGGGGAGAAGTAGGTTATGCGTATCCGCATCGTGTGCCCCGTGAGCTGCGCCTATGAGGGCGACGCTGCGTTTGTGTCGATTCCGTCCACGGATGGCGAGTTTGGCGTCCTGCCTGCTCACTCCAGCGAGATCTGCACGATCGACCGCGGTTACGTTCGCGTTTCCGATAAGGCCATGGGCACTGTCGACCACACGTTTGCCGTGGCCGGCGGCTATGCCCAGGTTGCGGACGATGTCGTGACCGTTCTCGCCGAGCGCGCTTGCGATTTGGCGACCGTCGATGCCGACAAGCTTAAAGCTGATATTCAAGGTTTTGAAGAGAAGCTGGGTAATTTGTCGGAGGATGATGCACGCCGCGCCTACCTCTATAATGAAATCGCATGGTGTAAGCTCAAGCTTGCCCAATAGTCAAACGATTTAGCGTTCGACCATTTGCGAACACATCATGCCCGGGATGGCCCAGCCACCCCGGGCATGCTTTTTGAAAGGGTAGACCTTGGATATTATCCGCGTTGAGGGTGGCCACGCCATCGGAGGCTCCGTGCCCGTCTCGGGCGCCAAGAACTCCGCGCTCAAACTCATGGCGGCAACGCTTCTGGCGCCGGGCAAGACGACGCTGCAGAACGTGCCCGATATTTCCGATGTCCACGTGATGGGCAAGGTGCTCAAGGGCATGGGCGCTACGATCGATGTTCTCGACGAGCACACGCTCGAGATTGATACCTCTCAGGTCGATTCATGGGAGGCCCCCTACGAGCTCGTTGCCAAGATGCGCGCTTCCACCGCCGTCATGGGGCCCCTGCTGGGCCGCTTCCATCGCGCCAAAATTGCCATGCCGGGCGGCTGCAACCTGGGTGCTCGTAAGATCGATATGCACATTCTTGGTCTTGAGGCCCTGGGCGTTGAGTTCGATACCGCCCACGGTTACATCAACGCTAATGCGCCCCAAGGTCTGCGCGGTACCACCGTCACGCTCGAGTTCGCCAGCGTCGGTGCGACCGAGAATCTCATCATGGCCTCTGTGCGCGCACAGGGCACCACGGTTATCGACAATGCCGCCCGCGAGCCCGAGATCGTCGATCTCGCTAACATGCTCAACGAGATGGGCGCCAAGATTGTTGGCGCCGGTACGCCCGTCGTGACTATCGAAGGCGTGGAAGAGCTCCATCCCGTTATCCATCGCGTGGTGGGCGACCGCATCGAGGCCGGTACCTTTATCGTCGCCGGTGCGTTGATGGCGGACGATCGCGGTGTCGATGTCACGGGCTTTTGCCCCATTCATTTGGGCATGGTGCTCAAGAAGATGGAGCTCATGGGTATCGACTGCGAGCGCGTCGAGGATGGCGTCCATGTGAACCGTGCCGAGCGTATCAAGCCGGTCGACATCCAGACGCTTCCGTTCCCCGGTTTCCCGACCGACATGCAGGCGCAGATTATGGTGCTCTCCGCCCTTGCCGACGGCAGTTCCGTTATTACCGAGAACATCTTCGAGAATCGCTTTATGTTTGCCTCTGAGCTGGTGCGCATGGGTGCCGACATTCGTATCGAGAGCCATCATGCCATGATTCATGGCGTCAAGGGCTTCTCGGGTGCACAGGTTACCTCGCCCGATCTGCGCGGCGGAGCGGCCCTCGTCGTAGCGGGCTTGATCGCCGACGGGACGACCGAGGTTTCGGCTATCCATCACATCAAGCGCGGCTACGAGCAGTTTGTCGAAAAGCTGCAGGCGCTCGGCGCGCATGTCGAGCATGCTACCGTCCCCGATCCCGTCATCTACTAATACAGGTTGCCTATGTTTAATAAAAAGCCCCTCGCAGATACCACCACCCGAAGACCCTCAACTGGTGCGCAGGCCAAGATCTACAGTCGCGATAACGTGGCTCGCTATTCCGAGCGCGCTCGCCAACGTCGTCGTAGCCACACGATTCGTCACGTCGCGCTCATTGTCGTGCTTGGCGTGCTGTTGAGTGCCACTACCGCTGCCGGCCTGTGGTTTGCCACCATTATGGGCAAGCTCGGCGATTCTAATGTCATTACCGACAATCTGCGTCGGGTTCTGGTTGACACCGATGAGGCAAAGGATCCGTTCTACGTGCTGCTTCTTGGTACCGACGGCCGTCCGGGCGAGGATACGTATCGTGCCGACTCGATTATCCTGGCACGCATCGACCCCACGCAAAAGCAGGCGACGCTCATTTCCGTTCCGCGCGACACCAAGGTCGAGTACAAGGGCGAGACCATGAAGATCAACGCCTGCCATACCGTTGGCGGCGCCGAGGCCATGGTCGAGGCGGTCAACGAGCTGTGCGGTGTTCAGATTTCCCACTATGCCGAGGTCAGCTTCGACGGTATGCAGGCGCTGATTGATTCGGTTGGCGGTATCGACATTAACGCAACCGATGATGTTGACGACCCCGAGCACCTGGATATTAAGATTACCGCTGGCCAGCAGCATATGGACGGTGCCACCGCCCTTACCTATGCCCGCTGCCGCTACACCTATGCCGACGGCGATTACACGCGCATGCGCCACCAGCGTCAGGTGCTTGGCGCCCTTGCCAACCAGATTCTCAATAACTTCGATGCCACGAAGATCTTTGGCCTGGTTAATTCGCTGTCCGATATGCTCGTAACCGATATGAGCGTTCAGGATATCGTGGCTACGGTCAACGCCATGCGCGGTATGGATGTCGACGGTATCTACTCGGCCAACCTGCCCTCGTACGCCGACGACAGCACCATGATCGACGGTGTGAGCTACGTCTTTGTCTACGAGGACGAGCTCAAGGAAATGATGGAGCGCGTCGATGCTGGCAAGGATCCCAAGGGTCCCAACACCATGGGTCTTTCCGACGGTTCCAGCTCTACGATCGGCGACCTGAACAACAACACGTCTGACGATTACGCAAACGGTACCGCAACCTCATCGGTCAGCTCTGACGATTCCGATGACTCAAGCGATTCGAGCGATTCGGACTACTACGAAGAGCCCACCGGCGACGGCAACGGCTACGAAGCCAATTATTAGGGTTACGCGGGCTTACCAGCCCGCGTAACCAGTTGACGCTGCAAACCCGCCAGAGCGGCAATCTGCCTTTCAACTTCGGCGGCATGATCAAAAGATCAATGCCGCCTCGTTTCAAGGCACCTTGCTCGCTCTGGCGGGTTTTCGCTGTCGTTGCCAAAACATCGGCGTTGCCTTGGTCCGGACTAGTCGTTGGGTAGTCATTGGGGACGTTCTTAAACGACTAGTCAAACAAGAACGTCCCCAATGACTACCCACAAAGCGAGAGTGGATCTCGTCATTTTGCGGCACTTGGGGACGTTCCTTTTCTGCCGGCAGTTAGGGACACTCCCTGTACAAAAACCGCCCCGTCCTCTGTAGAGGACGGGGCGGTTTGTCTTTTAGGCTTGAGCGGCCAGGCTTATGCAAAGCGGGCGACGAGCTCCTGGAGCACGTCGGTCATCTTGACGAGCGAACTGACCGGGACGAACTCGTTGACGCCGTGGTAGCAATAGCCGCCGGTGGAAAGGTTGGGGCAGGGCAGACCGCGGAACGACAGCTGAGCGCCGTCGGTGCCGCCACGAATCGGCAGCACTTGGGGCTCAACGCCGCAGGCAAGGTAGGCTTCCTTGGCAACATCAATAAGCTCGGGATAGTCACGAACGATCTCGGCCATATTTCGATACTGCTGCTTAATCTCGACCGTCACGCGCTCCTCACCCAGACGCTGGTTGAGCATCGAGGCGGCGGCATCAATAAGGTCGAGTTTCTGCTGGAACTTGGCGGCATCGTGATCACGGACGATATAGCGCGCCGTGGCGTGATCGACGGTCGCAGATACACCCTCAAGGTGATAAAAGCCCTCGTAGCCTTCCGTATACTCCGGGCGCTGCACGTAGGGGAGCAACGCGTTGAAGTCGCAGAACAGATTGCCTGCGTTGACCATACGGCCCTTGGCGTCGCCCGGGTGGATGGACTGGCCCTCAAAGCGGATGGTCGCCTCGGCGGCGTTAAAGCACTCCCACTCCAGCTCGCCGATGGGGCCGCCGTCGACCGTGTAGGCGTACTTGCAGCCAAAGGTATCGATATCCAACAGCTCGGCTCCGTGACCGATCTCCTCGTCAGGGCAGAAGCAAATGCCGAGTGCGGGATGGGGCAGAGAGGGGTCCTGAGCGATACGCGCGACAAGCGACATGATCTCGGCGACGCCTGCCTTGTCGTCCGCGCCCAGCAGCGTGGTGCCATCGCTGCAGACCAGGTCCTCACCCGCGAGGTCGTTCAGGGCGGGAAGCTTGGCGGTACTCATGGCAACGGGCTTACCGTCAACCGTGCCGCAGACCAGGTCGCCGCCTTCGTAGTGTACGATGTGCGGCTTCACGCCGGCGCCCGGTGCAACTTCGGTGGTGTCGAGATGGGCGATCAGGCCAAGGGCGGGCTTGTCCTCAGCGCCCGCACTTGCGGGGATATGCGCGCAGACATAGGCATGCTCGGTCACGTGGACATCTTCCGCACCAAGCTCGCGCAGCTCTTCAGCCAGCACGTTGGCAAGGTCAAACTGAACGACGCTCGAGGGTACCTGGTCGCAGTTTGCATCCTCGGACTGCGTGTTGATCTGGACGTAGCGCAAAAAGCGCTCGAGGACATCGGGGTTCGTGGTGGTGTTTTCCATAAAGACCGCTCCAATCTTGGTCGTCGTGTGCAACAAGAACTCTAGCACGGTATGCCACGGCATACCGCGACGCTTGGATGGGGTAGAATCAGCCATTGAATGCAGAAGGGACGGAAGATCATGGATACGACAAATAGCTCGCGCGAACTACATCTGACGGTGGCGAACGAAGACTACTTGGAGTGCATGGTTCGCATTGAAAGCGAAGAGGGGGAAACCAACGGCGTGCGATCGGTCGACATCGCGCAGCGCCTTGGCGTCTCCAAGGCATCGGTCAATAAAGCGGTTTCGGCGCTCAAGGCATCCGAGCTTGTCGAGCAATCGCACTACGGCAAGGTAGTCCTGACCGATCGCGGCCGCGAGGTTGGCACGGCTATCTGGTACCGTCATCGCCTCGTCCGCACGTTTTTGGTTCAGGAGCTCGGTGTCGAATTTGAGCGAGCCGATTCCGAGGCCTGCATGATGGAGCATGCGCTATCCGAGGACACGATGAACCGCTGGCTCGCCTATCTCGAAAAGCAGGGAATCAGCGTCGAGGAATAGCGGGATATATATGGATACGAGTTATTACAACCGCTTTGGTGCCGAGGAACTTACGCGCCGCTTGTCGAGCGAGACCTTGTTGGCGCAGGGCCCCATGGGCAGTGTTCTGTTGAGTGAGTACGACGCCGCCGATATTCCACCGGCGTTTTGGAATCTGGCAGAGCCGCAGACCGTTTCTCGTATCCATCGCTTGTATGTCGCCGCCGGCGCGCAGGTACTCATTACCAATACCTTTCAGGCATCAAGCTATGCCCTCAAGCACGACCAGATTGCGCCGTCCGTGGCGGAGGTCAATCGCGGGGCCGTCGACGATGCCCGCCAGGCGCACCCTCAGCTGCTGCTGGGCTCGATGGGTCCGATCGGTATTGAGTGGTTTGCCGAGGACTCGGCCGAGTTTCGTGAGATCCGAGGCATTGCGCGCGAACAGGCGCACGCCTTGCTCAATGCTGGTGTTGACGGTCTGCTGATCGAGACGGTGACGTCTATCCGTAATTTGCAGCCCATGCTTGCCGGCGCCCGAGATGCCGCCGACGGCATGCCTGTTCTGGTGAGTTTTGTCGTTGACGATAAGGGCGACCTGTTGGGCGATGGCCTCAACATCGAGGCGGCCGTTTTGTACGCCGAAAAACACGGCGCAAACTCGGTTGGTGTTAATTGCTGTTCGCTTGCGGCCGCGAACGCGGCGGTGCCCAGGATGGTTGCATCGGCGACTACTCCCGTCACGGTGCGTCCCAACGTGGGCGATCCGGTCCAGACTCAGGATGGCCCCGTATGGCACGAGAACCCCGAAGCTTTCGCGCGCGCATGCATCGAATGGAGACATGCCGGTGCCGCAATGGTGGGCAGTTGCTGTGGAACCACGGCAATCACTACGGCAGCGATGGCCGAGGCGCTCGATATATAAAGGGCAAAACCGCTCCATACGGGGCGGTTTTTTTATTGCCTGCATGTCCTCGGCAGCATTTGCCCAAATGGTGAATGCTGGTGCCGGCAGGTTGCCGAGCGTGTATCGCGGGTATACCTCATGCGTACCATGATCCAAACACTGTGAGGTGTCTGCGCGTGTGCGCGATAATTCATTTTGGAACTGACGGTTGGCGCGCTCGCGTCGATGAGGACTTCACTGCCGATAACGTTGCCCGTATCGCCGATGCCGTCGGCGAGTTGTGGCAAAAGACCAATCCGGGCAAAACGGTATATATAGGGTTCGACACTCGGCCCCTGGCGCGCGAGTTCGCTGAGCTTGCGGCGGGTGTGCTAGCAGCGCACGGGCTAGACGCCGTGCTCGCTTCGCGACCTGTTCCGACCCCTGCCCTTACGTGGGCGGCGGCTTATGACGGTGAGGCGTGCGGCGCGCTCATGGTGACGGGGTCCCATCATCCGCAGGGTTATCTGTGTCTCAAGATTCGCATGGGTGACGGCTCGACCGCCAACCAGGATGTCATCGAAGAGCTCGAAGAGACCATGGCTCCCGAGCCAATGGGGATCGAGGGGCAATATCGCACCGCGGATATCATTCCTGACTATATGCAAGCGGTGGCATCGTTTGTCGATGCCGAAGCCATCCGCGCCGCGCACCTGCGCGTGGTTGTTGACCCCATGGGCGGCGCAGCCCAGGGCTATCTAGCCGACTTGCTGCGCGAGCTTGGCGTTGAGGTGCACGAGATTCACGCCGGGCAGGCGCCTGACCAAGAAGATATCTGCCCCGACCCCGTTGAGCCGTGGGTGGACGCTTGCGAGCATACGGTTATCGAGGACGGAGCTTGCGCTGGCCTGGTGACCGACGGCGACGCCGACCGTATCGGCGCGGTTGACGAGCGCGGCAGATATATACATCCGCATCAGATCATGGCGCTCGTTTTGGGCGACTTGGTTCAATTTCGTAATTTGGAGGGACGCGTCGTCGTCAATCTTTCGTGCTCGACGCTCGTGCGTCGCATTGCCGAGGCGCTTGGCTGCCGCGTGACCGTCAAACCAGTCGGTTTCAAATATATAGCGGCAGAGATGAAGAAGGGTGGCGTCCTCATAGGCGGCGAGGAAGCCGGTGGTATCGGCATCGCCGCGCATATGCCCGAGCGCGATGGAATCCTCGCCTGTCTGATTCTGTGTGAGCTTATGGCAAAGACGGACGCGCCTTTGGGCGTTCTGGTCGACCAACTCGAGGACAGTTTTGGTAAGACGAGTTACGGTCGACGCGATTTGCGCCTTGAGGCCGAAGATGCCGAAACGTTACGAACCCTGCTGCCGGGCGTAAACCCCAAGTCGATTTGTGGCAAGGTGCCGCAAAACGTTAGTCATATGGATGGCTTGCGTTTAGCATTCGAGGATGACACGTGGCTGCTGGTCCGTCCTAGCGGGACCGAACCAGTGGTGCGCGTCTACGCCGAGGGGTTCTCGGTGGAAGAACGTGATGAGTTGCTCGATGCTGGCTGTGCTTTAGCTAGGGGAACGTATCCGCTTTAACCATGAGACTGCCTTATATAAAGAGATGCTCGGTGAGCGGTAGTTAACGGCTGGCAAACGTTAGTCGGATCCCAAATTGTGTAGGAAATGTGTACACCCAGATTCCCGCCCACGGGGCCCCTCCGGTCTGGCAATATATCTCCTTGCCGCGCGGCCCGGTCGGACCGGACC
>URUI01000013.1 GCA_900551015.1 uncultured Collinsella sp. | reverse complement strand
ACAGGAGGCCACTTAATGTGGCCTCCGTCGTGAGCAGGACTGTAGAGCAGGAAACCTAAGCCGGTGTCCCCGCTCTCCCGGGGCCGGCGGAATTTAGTTATTCAGCATGCGGTCGAAGCTTCCCGAGTCGCCATCCCGATAGTCGGCGGTCATCAGAATCTCCTGCGGAATGCGCCCGCCTTCACGTAGCACGCTGCGGAACTGCACACGCGTGACCATGGGCAGATCCTTGATCGTCGCCGCCAAGTTCTGCGGCACGCCCTGGTTGGCAGCCGCGGGCTCGCACTCTCCGCCGGCCTTCACGCGACGCTTGTGCTCGGCGAGCATGGCGCGGTACATGCCGGCATGCAGGCGAATCTCAACCACATTGGCATTGCGAGCCTGCTCGACGATGCGCGCGCCCTCGCGGTCGATATCGCCCACGTAGTAGACGTAGTTAAAGCGATAGCCGATCTCGGCCAGATAATCGTCCAGGGCATGCGAGACGCTCGCCTTGCATCCGCCGCCAAAAATCACGCCGCCCACCTTGATGCCAAAGAGCTTGGCGTGCTTGCGGCCACGCAGCAGCTTGACGATCTCGTCGTAGGTATCCAGGTTCTCAACCATAATGAACGGCTTGTCGGCGCCCAGCGTAAAGAAACCCGTAAAGTGCACGGGGCGGTTGGGGGCGACCTTGATCGCCTGCATGCTGATGCCCTTTTCGGTCATGCGCCTTATCAGGCGCTCACCGTGCTTGCCGTCAAAGGCCTTCTCATCGTTAAAAATCTGGTAGGCACGCTGGCGGCGCGAGGCAACCGGCGTATCGGCACCTCGGTTTTGCTCGATCCAAGCCTGGATGATTGCGATTTCCTCGGCAATCTTGCGGTTGGACATCTCGTTGTGCTGAGTGCGCTGCGGAGCCTTTTTGCCGTCCTTGCCCTCGACCTTTACGATCTGTGTCTGCTGCTCCTTGATCTTAGAGAGCGCCGTAGGCGTAGGGACAACCTTGAGCAGCTGCCTGCCTAAAACGCGGGCAAGGGCGAACGCCGATACCTCACCGCGAACGGCCGACTTGGGCTGCTGGACAGCAGTACCTGCTGCGGAAGACTCCGGCTTCTTCTGAGACTTGCGTTTAGAATCGCCTTGGGAATTGCGCTCGCGCTTCGGCATAGACGCCTGCTTCTGCGGGCGATCGGACTTGCCCTCCTTCGCCGGCTGACGCTTAGGCTGCCCCGAAGAAACCTCGGCCTTCGCACCCTCGTCCTGCGGCGTGGTCTTCTCGGACGCAGTCTCGGCATGGGAACTGCGGCCGCCACGGTGACGACGACGGCGAGGCCTGCTCGACGCGCTCTGCTCCGTCCGCTCGTCAGTAGGCTGCTGGCCCTTGGCCTCGGCAGCAACCTCAAGCTGCGGCTCAACAGGCTTCTGCTCGCGAGCCACCGGCTCAACGGCCTTCTCGTCCTGGGTGGTCGAAACCGACTCGCCCTTCTCCTGACGCTTTACGGGATACGCACGTCCCGCAAAACCACGTCCGGGACGGCATGAACCCGGAGCCTTCTTGGCAGACTCCTCAACATCGTCTGCAACCTCAGAAGACTCTTCAACCTCACGCGCGGCATCCTGCTGTGCAGCCTTAAAGTGAGCACCGCGACGGCGCTTGGGCTCTTGGGCCTCCACGGGCTTTTGATCCCTCGTGGGCTTCTGCGACTCGGCAGCAACCTCGGTCTCAACAGCCTCGGCATCCGTCTCGCCCTTTCGAGCAACGGCGCGACGGAAGCGCTCCTGCTGGGCGCGGCGCTGTGCATCGCGCTTGCCGCCCCCGCCAAAACCGCCGCGTCCTGCCTTGGCCGTAAAGGCACGCACGACGTTCTCATCGAGCAACTCATCGGTATCGACATGCTCACGCGGAGCAACTTCTTCCACAGCAGGCACGTCAGCGAAATCCTCGACGACAAAATCTTCGACGGACTCGGCAGGCTGCTCCTGGGCATCGCGGATCTCGGCATTGATGGTATAGAACGCCGGGCGCCCGTTAATGCCGCTGCCCTCGATCTTGGTAACAATCTTTGCCGCGATGAGTTCGTCGCGCATCACCTTGGTGTTGCATTCCTTATCGACGGAACGGAAAATCTGCGCCAGCGCGCTCGACTTGATCTTGAGCGCCTTGCGGCAGAGCAGGTCGTAGGCAACCAGCTTGGCGCGCTCGGCAGAAAGCGACGTCTGGCTGCTCAGGCGCTCAGCCAAAGCATCGACATTGTTTTGATTATCGGAATATACCGTCTTGGCCACGGGGCCCCTTTCATATGTACACATATACGTCTATATGGTACAACGCGCACCCTTATCCACGCAAAACATCTGCGAGAACACTCGAGCGTCACCTGCTTTCGCATGAAAAAAGACCGAGCCCGCGAAGTCGCGGACCCGGTCTTTCCGAGTCATATGGATGGAACGATCACTCCATCAAGTCGACTAGGCCTTGACAGCCTCGGCGTCGGCGGGAGCCTCCGCAGCAGCGGCGCGACCGTACTCAGCCTTGCCCATCTCGGACCACTCGGGCTCCTCGTCGGGCATGGAGCCGGCCTCTTTGCCGAAGAACTCCTTGAGACAGTTGACGGCAACGATGAGGCCCAGGACCATCAGCAGGACGGCGAAAACGAGCTGCAGGCCCTTGGTGGCGGCGACGGAGACGGCGGCCGTGGTGGCGGTAGCCGGGATGGTGCCGAAGAAGCCGTAAGCCTGGACAGCGGTCATACAGCCCATGGCGCTCTGGACCAGCGAGGTGAAGGTGCAGCAGAGCAGGAAGGCGACGGGCACGTAGAGCATCCAGCCCTTGCGGCCGGTGCACTTGCAGAACACGGCGAGGGTAATCATGGTCATACCGCCGAGCAGCTGGTTGGAAGCACCAAAGAGCGGCCAGATGTTGGCATAGCCACCAAAGGCAAGGGCGAGACCGGGAAGCAGGGTGACGACCGTGGCGAACCAGGGGTTGCCGAGAACCTTCATGTAGCCGGCCTTGGACTCGATGGCCAGGGCGTCGTTGGTCTGGGCAAAGAACTCGGAGAACGAGGTGCGGGCGATGCGGGCGACGGCGTCGAGCGAGGTCAGGGCCAGAGCGGAAACGTTCATGGTCATGAAGACGGTAGCGAACGTACCGTCAACACCGAAGGCCTGCATACCGCGGGAGATACCAGCAGCGAAGATCTGAAACGGGGTGGAAGCGACGCCAGCGTTGAGGGCGCCGGTACCGGCGGTGTTCATATCGGAGAACATGATGCCGGCGACGATGATGGCAAGGATGCCGACGAAGGACTCGACGATCATTGCGCCGTAACCGACCTTGACGGCGTCCTGCTCCTTCTCGACCTGCTTAGAAGAGGTGCCGGAAGAAACGAGGCTGTGGAAACCGGAGAGAGCACCGCAAGCGACGGAGACGAACAGGACCGGGAACATCATGCCGGAGGCAGTGGAGAAGCCGGTGAAGACCGGAGCGGTGATGGTGGCCTGACCGTTGACGCCCAGGACGACGATGCCGAGGACAGCGCAAACGATCATGACGATCATCATGATGGAAGTGAGGTAGTCACGCGGGGTCTTGAGCATCTGGATGGGCATAGCGCCAGCGAAGACCAGGTAGACCATGACGACGGCGAACCACTGGAACTTATCCAGGTAGACCGGGAACTGCATACCGACGGCGAACATGAGAACCATGAGGACCACGCCGGTGACGAACTCGGTAGCACCGGTGAGGTTGAACTTCTTCTGGGCCCAACCAAAGGCGATAGCGACGAAGGTGAACAGGATGGAGATGGTACCAGCGCAGCCGGCGGCATAGGACTTGGTGAAGTCGATGGCACCGGTAGCAGCACCAGAAGCGTCAACGGCCGGGGTGAACATGAACGTCTTGCAGACCATGTCGGTGAAGGCGGCGATGACGATGATGCAGAACAGCCAGCAGAACAGCAGGAACAGGCGACGGCCGGTCTTGCCGATGTACTTCTCGATGAGCTGAGCGAGCGACTTGCCGTTGTTCTTCATCGAGGCATACAGGGCGCCAAAGTCGTGGACGGCGCCAAAGAAGATGCCGCCGACGAGGACCCAGAGCACGACGGGCAGCCAGCCAAAGGCCATGGCGACGATCGTACCCGTAACAGGGCCGGCACCGCAGATCGAGCTGAACTGGTGCGAGAACGCGGTGAAGGCAGAGACGGGCGAGAAGCTCTTGCCGTCCTTCATGCGCTTGGCCGGCGTGAGGGCCTCTTTGTCAACGCCCCACTTGTTGGCCAGCCATCGGCCATAGCCCAGATAGCCGCAGGCGAGCACCGCCGCGGCCACAACCATGAGCAAAACTCCGTTCATTACATTTCCTCCTCTAAAAAGAACTTCTCAGACATAAAAAATGAGGGCCGTCGGTTGCGCTCGACGGCCCTCATCTTCATCAGCCGCCCGTTATCGTACGGGCTAGCTGTATGTGCTAACCCGCATCAGATAATTACTACGCTGATAATGTTTAGCTGATGCGTGAACATGTCTAGGAAATCCTCTTCAATCATGATGCGAACAATCCGTGCGTGTTCACATCCCCCAGTGGATGAAAAGCAGTATGAAACTTTAGCTACCTAAAGTCAACGCAAATAAGTAATGAATTTTCAACTTTTTTGAATTTCTCGTTATAAAACGCCACTAACCTCGGACTTTACCCGACAAAAGTTTTTGCATGAGAGATGCCCCCTCGGGAGCCGCGGGAGCTCCCATCCCAAATGCGGAGCAAAGCTCCGCACACCAACTTTTTCTTTCAGCTAAAGAACGCCGGAAATTCGACGCAGGCTGGTTAACCTTGCTGGACGTTGTCGACGCCGATCCAGCTCAGAAGCTATATCGATACAGAAAGGTCCCCGGCGCTGCCCGGGCGCCAACGGCCGCATATGAACTTTATCGCGAGTTCCGCACGAACAGGAGGCCACTTAATGTGGCCTCCGTCGTGAGCAGGACTGTAGAGCAGGAAACTTCATCAGTGCCCGCCCCACGGGAAACCGGCGGGATAGACCGGTTCAGATGGGGCTTTGATGCATGGGTGGTCTGTTGGTGGGCAAATGGGTATCATACTGTGGTTATTGCATCGACTCTGCGATGCATGTTTGTACGTTCCCGGCGGTCGGTTTGCCAGAAGCGCCCCGTCGGTTGTTCCAGACCCGTTTCGAAGAAAGGAAACCACACTAACCTATGGCAGCTAAAAAATCATCTCCCTTGAAGATCATCCCGCTCGGCGGCCTTGATGGCATCGGCAAGAACATGACGGTCTTCGAGTGCGGCGACGACATGGTGCTCGTCGACGCCGGTCTCATGTTCCCGGATGACTCCCAGCCCGGTATCGATCTGGTGCTTCCCGACTACACCTACGTTCTGGAGAACGAGGAGAAGCTCCGCGGTATCATCGTCACTCACGGCCACGAGGACCACACCGGATCGCTTCCGTATCTGCTGCAGGACCTCAACAACAAGGTGCCCATCTTCTCGAGCAAGCTGACGCTCGGTTTTATCGAGGGCAAGCTCTCCGAGTTCCGCATCCGCGCACCCAAGTTCCGCGAGGTCAAGGGCGGCAGCCATGTCAACCTCGGCGGCATCTCGCTCGACTTCTTCTCGATGACGCACTCCATCCCCGGCGCTCTGGGCGTGTTCATCCGCACCAATCAGGGCACCGTTATGCACACCGGCGACTTTAAGCTCGACCAGACGCCCATCGATGGCGTCACGCCCGACTATGCCGCTATCAGCCGCTTTGCCAAGCAGGGCATCGACCTGCTGCTTTCCGACTCCACCAATGCCACGGTTCCCGGCTTTACCAAGTCCGAGGCCGAGGTTGGTCCCAACCTGCTGCACGCCATCAAGAACGCCCCGGGTCGCGTGTTCGTCGCATCGTTCTCGAGCCACATCCATCGTTTGCAGCAGATCTGCGATGCCGCCCGCAAGTGCGGCCGTAAGGTCGTTGTGACCGGTCGCTCCATGCTCACGAACACCCGCGTGGCGCGCGAGCTCGGTTATCTCAACATCGATGATGCCGATATCATCGATGCCTTCGATATTGATAACCTGCCTGACGACAAGATCGTCGTCATGTGCACTGGTTCGCAGGGCGAGCCGCTGTCGGCCCTGTCCCGCATGGCCAATGGCGAGCACAAGACGCTCTCCATCCACGAGGGCGATACCGTTATCCTTTCGGCAACTCCCGTTCCTGGCAACGAGAAGGCCGTCCAGCAGGTCGTCAACAGCCTGGCCAAGCTCGGCTGCGACGTGTGGGATAAGAACCGCGCTCTCGTCCACGTCTCGGGTCACGGTAGCCAGGAGGAGCTCAAGCTCCTGATGGCCATGGCCAAGCCCACGTACTTTATGCCGGTTCACGGTGAGGCCGTGCATCTGCGCGCCCATGCCCAGCTGGCCCGCAAGATGGGCATCAAGGACGATCATATCTTTATCCTCGATAACGGCGACACGCTCGAGATGCGCGGTGGTATCGTCAAGCGCGGTACGCCCGTCGAGTCCGGTGTCGTTTACGTCGACGGCCTGCGTATCGGCGATACCGACCCCATCGTCCTGCGCGATCGCCAGAAGCTCGCCAACGACGGTATGGTCACGGCCGTTGCCATCGTCTCCCTCAAACACAAGAAGATCGAGGCCATCGAGTTCTCGGGCCGCGGCGTCTCGTTTGCCATCGACGACCAGTTCTCCGAGGATGCTTCCGCGTCCATTATGAAGACGATCGAGAAGGGTAAGTTTAGCTTTACCAGCAGCGGTTCCGATGCCATTCGCAAGGCCGTGCGCGATTCGCTCTCTAACTTTATCTGGAGCCGTACGCGCACCCGTCCGATGATCATCCCGGTCGTCATGGAGGTTTAGTTTGGCGCGCGGATCTGCACAAAACGCCAAAGTCAATAAGGCCAACAACCAACCGGCATCTGCTAAGGGTGCCGGTTCCCATCTGCGTGCCAATAAGGGCCACGAGTCCGAGTTTGATGAGTTTGAGCCCTTGGTCGAGCCTTCGGCCAATCGCGATATCGCCGGTGTGGTCATCGCCGTTTTGGCGATCGCGTCCTTCATTGCCGTGATCTCTCCGGCAACAGCGCCCGTGACGGCTGCGGTTGCCGGTTTCTACCACCTGGGCTTTGGTCTGGGCGCCTACGTGCTGCCGATCGTCATCTTGCTGTTTGCCGCCACGCTCTTTTTGGGTGAGGACTCGCCGCTCAACGTGCGCTCTGTTGCGGGCGGCGCCTTGGTCTTTATCGCCGTCGTCTCCATTCTTTCGCTGATGGTGCCGGGCACGAGCGATTCGTGCGACCTTATGTTTACG
The DNA here is from genome assembly GCA_900551015.1 of uncultured Collinsella sp. Taxonomy (GTDB): domain Bacteria; phylum Actinomycetota; class Coriobacteriia; order Coriobacteriales; family Coriobacteriaceae; genus Collinsella. The sequence continues at coordinate 29,489 of URUI01000013.1, read as the reverse complement.
CCGCAGAACCTTTCCGTGTCGGGCGGCTACATTGGCGCCTTTATCGCAAGTGCCTTGCAAAACGCCCTGGGTAAACCTATCGCCATGGTTGTCTTGCTGGGGCTTGTCGTCGTTGGTTTGGTCATTATCGGCTTTTCGGTGGGTGGCGTTTTGCGCTCCGCACGCGATCGCGCTGCCGATTTTGCCGAGCGTCGACGTGCCGATGTCAATGCGAGCCCGTGGGGCGATGAAGAGGCCCTGTCGGTTCCCGGCGTCGCCCGTCCGCACCTTAGCATTCTGCGCCAGAAGGGGACTGACGCCGCGGTGACCACGGTCATGGGTGGCGATGTCGACCCGGTTTTGGATGACGACGAGGACGAGGATCCGTTTGTTGACGTGTCCGATGCCGTGGATGCCGAGCGGGCCAAGACCACGCTGCTGCCGCGTCGCCATGTCAAGAAGGGCAAGGCTGCGCCTAAGCTTAATACGAGTGAGCCCGACCCATCTTGGTCCGATAGCGAGATTGAGCTTACCGAGGGCGATGACGAGGACGACGAGGCTCCGATTGAGACCGCAAAGACAACTTTGCTGCCGCGTCGCCATGCAAGGCGCGGCCAGGTAACCGGCCAGCTTTCGATGGAAGACGACCCCGATAAGATTGACGAGTCCGAGCCGCCGTTTGCCGTGAATCCCGTCTCGGCCGCACCTCAGATTCCCGACTTCCTGAAGCATCCCAAGGTTGCCGATGCGCCTGCCACGAGTGCTATCGAATCGGCTGCGGCTCGTGATGGGGGAGTGGACGACGGCGCCGCAGATAACGAGGGCGAAGAAGAGGACGGCCTCAAGCTTCCGCCGCTCGAAATCCTACATGCCAACCCGCAGTCGGCTTCTGCCGCGTCTTCGGATAAGGAGCTGGAGCAGACCGCTGAGTCACTGCAATCCACCTTGCTTGAGTTTGGCCGCAGTGCCCGCGTGGTCGGCTGGATCGCCGGCCCCACGGTGACGACCTTTAAGCTGCAACCTGGCGAGGGCGAGCGCGTGAGCAAGATTTCGAGCCTCGAGGACGATATTGCGCTTTCGCTCGCCGCCCAGTCGGTTCGTATCTTTGCCCCGATCCCCGGCACCTCGCTCGTGGGCATCGAGATTCCCAACCGCAAGCGCCAGAACGTCAATCTGGGCGACGTGCTGCCCTATGTGAAGGGCGGTCCGCTCGAGCTTGCCATCGGCCGCGACGCCGAGGGCACGCCGGTCGTCGCCGACCTCGCCAAGATGCCTCACCTGTTGATCGCCGGTACGACCGGTTCTGGTAAGTCGGTGATGATCAATTCCATCATCACGACCTTGCTCATGCGCGCCCTTCCCGAGGACGTTCGCCTGATCATGGTCGACCCCAAGCGCGTCGAGCTTGCGGGCTATAACGGTCTGCCGCATCTCTATGTGCCCGTGGTGACCGAGCCCAAGCAGGCCGCGAGCGCCCTGCAGTGGGCCGTGTCCGAAATGGAGCGCCGCCTGAAGGTATTCGAACGCCTCAACGTCCGTAAGATTTCGACCTATAACGAAAAGCAGGCCGCCGGCGAGTTTGAGCATTACGACAACCCGCCGCAAAAGATGCCCTACCTGGTCATTATCATTGACGAGCTCTCTGACCTGATGATGGTCGCCGGTAAGGATGTCGAGGCCTCGATCGTGCGTATTGCACAGCTGGGCCGTGCCGCCGGTATTCACCTTATCGTTGCCACGCAGCGCCCCAGCTCCAACGTGGTGACGGGCCTTATCAAGGCCAACATCACCAACCGCATCGCCTTTAACGTCGCCACGGGCATCGACTCGCGCGTCATCATCGACCAGATGGGTGCCGAGAAGCTCACCGGTTTGGGCGACATGCTGTTCTCCAAGGTCGACTGGGGCAAGCCCCGCCGTATCCAGGGCTGCTTTGTCTCGGACGACGAAATCAACGAGATTGTCGAGTTCGTCAAGTCGCAGAGCGAGCCCGACTACCACGAGGAGATTCTGTCCGCCGTGGCGCCCGCTTCCATGTCCATGGCTGGTGGCGGCGGCATTGTCCGCACCGGAGTCGCCGAGCCGCAAGACGATGATCCGCTCATTTGGGAAGCCGCCCATATTGTGGTGGAATCGCAGCTTGGCTCCACATCTGGCCTGCAACGTCGTCTGAAGGTTGGCTATGCGCGTGCCGGGCGTATTATGGACATGCTGGAAGAAAAGGGTGTCGTCGGCCCGCCCGACGGTTCCAAGCCGCGCGAGGTCCTGTTGGACGAGGAGGGGCTTGCCGCGCTGGAATCTGTCGACGCCGAGATGGCACGTGAAGATCGTGAGTTTGGAGGATTCTGATGGCTGCACGCTTTGGTGACATGCTGCTCGAGCAGCGTCGCCGAATGGGCCTTTCCATTCAGCAGGTCGCCAACACCATCAAAATCAGGCCGCAGATCATCGAGTTTTTCGAGACCGGTAACTTTGCTTCGATGCCGCCGCGCGGCTATGCGCAGGGCATGATTTCGAGCTATGCTCGCTTTTTGGGCCTCAATCCACGCGAGGTCGTCAATGCCTACTTTGACGAGCTGATGGCATACGAGCGCGAGACGTCGCAGCGGGGCGGTCGTTTTCAGGACGCCGCCGGCTATGTCAATTCGCGTTCCTCTGTCGATAACGGGCGCTTCCTGATGGTTCAGGGCGGTCGTTCGACCCGCTATGGACAGCGTCCTCAGCAGGCCGGTTATATTACCGAGACGGGTTCGGGCGAGGAGATTCGCTCGCAGCGTGACCGGTTCCGCAGTACGCCAATGCCCGAGGACCGTGCGCTTCCCGCTGCCCGCGGCGTGGCGCGTGACCCTCGTGCCGGCTACGGCGACGGCGGCTATTCTGATCGCGGTCACCGTGGTATCTCCACCGGACGCTCTCGCAGTGGCTATGCGGACGCCGATACCACGCAGGTGACGCCGCGTCTTCGCTCTCAACCACAGCCGTATGGCCAGCGCTCTTCGGCTCCGCGTGCGGGCCAGCGTGGCTATCAAGGCCGCGGTGAACTTGCGCCCCGCTCGGGTCAGTGCAGCCTTCAGGGCCAGGGTGGCTATCGCGGCCGTTCCGACAGCAATCGTGGTCGTATGCCTCAGGGAGGCGGCCGCAGCAGTTCCAGTCGTGGACGCGGCGGTTCCCGTACTCCTCAAAACAACGGTCTCGATCCGCGTATCGTCTACGCCGGCATCGGTGCCGTGGCGTTGCTGCTGATCGTGCTCATCGTGGTACTTCTGCGCGGCTGCGCATCTTCGACGCCCGAGACCACGCCCGAGACGCCCGCTGTTACCAAGACGACGACCAAGAAGTCTTCTAAGAAGACCGAAACGGTCGACGAGGACGAAGACACCGATGAGCCGTCTGACGAGTCGACTGATTCGGACGCCGCCAAGACGACGGCCAAGAAGGAAGAGAACGAGGTCACAAAGGTTAAGGTCTCCGTTGCCAAGGGAAAGACCGCGTGGATTGAGGTCAAGGTCGACGGAAAGTCGGTCTATGGCGCCCAGGCGACTGGCCCCTTTGAGCAGGAGTACACGCCCGAGTCCTCGATCGAGATCACCACGTCCAAGCCTTCCGATGTCACCGTTACCAAGAACGGCGAAAAGGTCCGTTACGATACCAAGACCTCGGGCGTGGCGCGTGTGACGATCACCGTTCCCAAGAAGGAGACGACTGATTCCGAGAATGGTGAAAGTTCTGATGGTGCCGACACCACCGACGGCACCGATGCCCAGTCCACGGATGGCGCCGATACCGCAACTGACGGCCAGACGCCCACCGATTCTACCGACTATTCGTACGATAGCTATTAAGCCGCTCGTACGCGAAAGGAAACATCATGGCTAAAGATTCCAGCTTCGACGTCGTGTCCGAGGTCAACATGCAAGAGGTCGACAACGCCTTCCAGCAAACCACGCGCGAGATTTCCCAGCGCTATGACCTGAAGGATTCCGGCGCCACGATCGAGCTTTCGAAGGGCGACAAGCTCTTTACGATCAACGCCCCGGCCGACTTTGTCTCCAAGCAGATTATCGACGTGCTGAGCTCCAAGCTCATCAAGCGCGGCATCGACCTCAAGGCTGTCTCGTGGGATGCTCCGCAGGCGGCATCGGGCGGCACCGTGCGCGTGCTCGGCCATATCGTCGAGGGTATCGACCAGACGACCGCCAAGAAGATCAACAAGGACATCAAGGACCAAAAGCTCAAGGTCAAGGTGACTATCGAGGCCGACAAGCTGCGTGTTTCCTCTGCTTCGAAGGACGCGTTGCAGACCGTTATCCAATTCCTGCGCGACCAGGACTACGGCCAGCCGCTGCAGTTCACCAACTACCGCTAATATCATTCGAAAGGACTGCTCTCCAACATGGATACACCGTTGGGCTCCGTGCTCTACATCACCCTCGGGTGCGCTAAGAACGAGGTTGACACCGACCGCATGCGTTCTCTTTTGACCGCCGCGGGCTACGAGGAGGCATTCGACCCGCAGGATGCCGATATCGCCATCGTCAATACATGCTCGTTCCTCGCCTCCGCAACGTCCGAGAGCATCGAGACCACGCTCGAGCTCGCCAACGAGGTTCAGGACGGCGTTCGTTCTTGTCCCATCGTCATGTGCGGCTGTGTGCCGTCGCGCTATGGCGACGACCTGCCTGACGAGCTGCCCGAGGTCGCTGCCTTTGTGAAGGCCGACGAGGAGAACGGCATCGTGGCGGTCATCGATGGCGTGCTGGGTGTCGAGCGTGAGATCGCTGCCTATATTCCGCAAGTCAAGCGCACTGTCGAGGGCGCCGTTGCTTACGTCAAGATTTCCGATGGCTGCAACCGCTTCTGCAGCTTCTGCATGATCCCGTATATCCGCGGTCGTTATCACTCGCGCAATGCCGAGAGCATTATCTCCGAGGTACGCGACCTGGTTGCCGGCGGTGTGCGCGAGATCGTGCTGATCGGCCAGGACACGGGTATTTGGGGCACCGACTTTGCCGACGAAGACGTCACCGATGGCTCGCCGCGCAATCTGGCGCAGCTGCTGCATGCCGTCGCCGAGTCCGTGCGCCCGCACAACGTCTGGGTCCGCGTGCTCTATCTGCAGCCCGAGGGCATGACCGACGAGCTTATCGATACGATTCGCGATACGCCCGAGGTGCTGCCTTATATCGATATCCCCGTGCAGCACTGCGACGCGCGCATCCTCAAGGCTATGCGCCGTTCTGGTTCGCGCCAGGAGCTCGAGGACCTGTTCCGCGATCTGCGTGAGCGTATCCCCGGCATCGTGATCCGTTCCACGGCCATGGTCGGCTTCCCGACCGAGACCGACGACGAGTTCCGCGACCTTATCGACTTTATGGACACCGTCGGCTTTGACTACACGAGCGTCTTTGCCTACTCGCAGGAGGAGGGCAGCCTGGCCGCTAAGATGGAGGGTCAGGTCGATGAGGAGGTCAAGCTCGAGCGCGCCCAGGAGGCCATGGACCTGGCCGAGTCGCTCGGTTTTGCCGCCACCGCCGCACATGTGGGCGAGCGCGCCCAGGTGATTGTCGACGGCATCGAGGAGACCGAGGACGGCGCCGAGCTGATCGGCCATGCTTGGTTCCAGGCGCCCGATTCCGATGGCGCGGTGCACTTGGACGCCAGCGAGGCGTCCGTGGGCGATATTCTGACGGTCGAGTTTACCGATAGCTTCTGCTATGAGCTTATCGGCCATGTTGTGGAGTAGGAGAGCATCGTGGCAAACGAGAGCAATAAGGAACTGACGAGTGTTTGGACGCCCGCCAACATCGTGACGTGCGTTCGCATCGTCTTTATCCCGGTGTTCATGATCGTGTCGGCTCTTTCTCACACGAGTGTTGCCGGTACAGATTGGAGCACCTTCGACGGCCCGCTCGCCGCCGCTGCCTTCATTCTGTATGTGATCCTGTCGTGCACCGATAAGGTCGACGGCTACCTGGCGCGCTCGCGCAACGAGATTACCGATTTCGGTAAGTTCTTGGACCCCATCGCCGATAAGCTGCTCGTGTTCTCGGCCTTGCTGCTGTTCTTGGACTTTGGCACCGTGACGGTTTGGTCCGTGTTCATCATCTTGTTCCGCGAGCTGTTGGTAAGCGCCCTGCGCATGGTTGCGAGTGCCGCCGGCGTGGTCGTTGCCGCCGATAAGCTTGGCAAGTACAAGACGGCGACCACGATGGTCTCCATCTGCGGTTACCTGTGCGTCTTTGCGATGGCCGGCTTGCACCTTGGCCCGCTGGCGCTGACGCTCGGCATCTACTCGGTGTCGCGCTTCCTGTACGCCGTTGCCGTTGTCCTGACCGTCATCTCGGGCGCCCAATACTTCTGGAACTGCCGCAAGATCGTCTTTTCGATCTAGGTCCTGGTGGGTATGACGGACTCTTTTGATCAGATTTCCGCACATAACGAGGAGCTGGCGCGTCATATTGTCGAGCGCGCGAGCGCTCGGGGCGTGACGGTTTCGACGGCTGAGTCGCTGACAGCAGGTATGATCGCCTCGACGATTGCCGATATCCCGGGCGCCTCGGCGGTGCTGCGTGGCGGTGCGGTGACCTACTGCGATGAGATCAAGCATCGCGTTTTGGGTGTTGATCAGGAGACGCTCGACCGCTATACCGCGGTGTCGCATCAGACCGCGCGCGAGATGGCGGCGCGTTCGCTGGAGCTGTACCAGAGCGATATTGCAGTGAGCGCAACGGGTTATGCCGGCCCCGGCGGCGGCACTGAGGACGATCCGGCTGGCACTTTCTATATTGGCTGGGCGTATCGCGCGGCTGATGGGGAAGTGCCGGTCGTGGACTCTGTGCGCTGCCACTATGAGGGCGACCGTTCGTGTATTCGTGCCCATGCGGTCGCGGAGGCATTGGGACGCATTGCCCTTGTGCTTAACTCTATGGAATAGACGTGTTTTAAGGGACCTTCGGGCCCCTTAAATGTGGAGATAGGGACCCCTGACGAATTTAGCGTTTGCGCTGGTCATAGGTGTATTTTTGCCTTTCTTGTTCTTATTTGCCCCTTTGTGGTCAAGCATTTGGTCAGTGTTTGGTCGGCGTTTGGTTGGGTTTTGGAAAGACTGCCTGCATATGATTGGCCTGAACGGTTGACCACGAACAGCCGTTCGTTTATTATCGATGCAGGTTGTTAAGAGGAGGGCTATTCATGGCCAAGAATTCAGGTCCCGTACGTACCGTTCATGCTCGCACGACGGGTAAAGAGCGCGATGAGATGATCGCCACCACCAAGGCCGAGATCGAGAAGAAGTTCGGTCAAGGCTCCATCATGAGGTATGGTGACGGCGGCCCCGAGCTTGAGGTTGAGGCCATCCCCACGGGCGCTCTGGCACTCGATGCCGCTCTGGGTATCGGCGGTGTGCCGCGCGGCCGTATCGTCGAGATTTACGGTCCTGAGTCCTCCGGTAAGACGACGCTTTCGCTCGAGATCCTGGCCGAAGCCCAGGCAATGGGTGGCGTGGTGGCATTTATCGATGCCGAGCACGCGCTCGATCCCACGTATGCCGCGCGCATTGGCGTGGATATCGACGAGGTACTGATTTCCCAGCCTGATACGGGTGAGCAGGCGCTCGAGATTGTTGACATGCTCGTGCGTTCCGGCGCCATCGATGCCATCGTCGTCGACTCCGTCGCCGCGCTGACCCCGCGTGCCGAGATCGAGGGAGAGATCGGCGATACCACGGTCGGATTGCAAGCTCGTCTGATGAGTCAGGCGCTCCGCAAGCTCGCCGGCTCGCTGTCCAAGTCCAACACGACATGCATCTTCATTAACCAGCTGCGAGAGAAGATCGGCGTCATGTTCGGCAACCCCGAGACCACGACGGGCGGCCGCGCCCTTAAGTTCTTCTCTTCGGTGCGTATCGACATTCGCCGCATCGACAGCATTAAGCTTAAGGATGAGGTTATCGGTAACCGCGTGCGCGCCAAGGTCGTTAAGAACAAGGTGGCAGCTCCGTTCCGTTCTGCTGAGTTCGACATCATGTACGGTACGGGCATCTCTAAGGAGGGCTCGATTCTGGACATGGCTGTCGAGTGCGGCATTTGCAAGAAGATGGGCTCCTGGTTTGCCTATGGCGAGGACAAGCTCGGCAACGGTCGCGAGGCCGCCAAGGCGTTCCTGCGCGAACACCCCGATTGCGCCGACGAGATTGAGCATAAGGTCCGCCTTGCCTGCGGGCTTGAGTTTGACGACGATGCTCCGTCCGAGGTCGAGCTGACCGATCAGCCTGCGCCTGAGGAGTTTGACGAGCTTTACGCCATCGATGGTTCCGCCATGCTCGATGATGACGACGAGTAGCGGTTACGCTCATGTCGTATACTGTGACCGAGGCCACGGTCGTCTTTCCCGATAAGAAGGCGGCCTCCTCGTTCTCGAGCGGGTATGCGTCCAAAAAGCCTTGCGCACATATCGATTGTGAGCTTGAGGGCGGTTTTGAGCGGTCCATTTGGATTCCCGTGCGGGTCGCGCGCTTGTATGTCAAAAATCGCCCCGATCTTCCCTGTGATTGGGATAACTTTCGTGAAGCGGTGCAGCTCATCGAGCGTAAATGTGCACTTACCATGGTGACCGAGATGCTATCGCGCCGCGACCATGCGACGGGTGAGGTCCGTGACAAGTTGGCACGCTACGGCTTTCGCCAGCCCGCGATCGATTTCGCCGTCGAGCGCGCCACCGAGTATCGCTTTTTAGACGAGAACCGCTTTTGCTCGTACTTTATCGAGGAACGCAAGCGGCGCGGTTGGGGACAGCGTAAAATCGAGACCGAGCTCAAGCGCCGTCATGTCGTGCTCGATGACATTCCCGGTTATCCCGAGGATTATTTTGCCGTCGAAGACGATTTGGCGCGTGCGTCAGCCCTGCTCGCCAAGCGGCGTGTTCCAGAGACGCGCGGATTCGAAAAACTGGTTCGGTTTTTGATGGGCAAGGGCTTCTCGTATCACATCGCCGCCGATGCCGTTAAGGCACGTCTCGATGCCGAACGTGAGGAATGTGCGGTTTAGGCGTATGCGTTTTGTGGCCCTGCCGTTCACCGCGTTTTAGCCGCCGTGCTGGGGCCATTTATTTGACAGTTGTTGTGGTTCAACGTACGATAAACAATGTCATTTGCTTTGTGATATGTGCTCATCTGTGATGAGTTTGTTTATATGTTTATCTGTATCCGACCCGCATAAGCTGCGCCCATATTACTCAAATGTCGCGAGCCGTTCGTAAGGACGGTTCGCTTTGTTGTGTAACGAATCCATAAAAAGGAGTGAGCATGCCTATCATCGCAGCGCTCGTTGGCATCGTTTTGGGTGCCATCGCCGCCATTGCCTACATGCGCACCGCCAAGCAGGGTAGTCTTCACGAGGCCGACGAAAAAATCCAGTCGGCACACGCACAGGCTGAGTCCCTGATCGGTGATGCTAAGCGTCAGGCCGAGACCCTCAAAAAAGAGGCTCTGCTCGAGGCTAAAGAGGAGATCATCAAGAACAAGCAGGCCGCTGAGGCCGAGGACAAGCAGCGTAAGAACGAGATTCGTACGCTCGAGAACCGCGTGATGCAGCGCGAGGAATCTCTCGATCGCCGCAACGACGCTCTCGACAAGCGCGAGCATCAGCTGTCCAGCCAGGCCGGTCAGGTCGAGAAGCGCTCCCGTGAGCTCGAGGAGCTCTGCGCAAAGCAGATCTCCGAGCTCGAGCGTATCGCCGACCTTACCCGCGAGGACGCGCACAAGGAGCTCCTTGATAAGGTTCGCGGCGAGGTCACCCACGAGGCCGCCACGATCATTCGCGAGTCCGAGCAGCAGGTTCGCGCCGAGTGCCACAAGACCGCCCAGGAGATTCTGTCTCTGGCGATTCAGCGCTGCGCTGCCGATCACACTGCCGAGGTCACCGTTACCTCCGTGCACATTCCCTCTGATGACCTCAAAGGCCGTATCATCGGTCGCGAGGGTCGCAACATCCGGACCTTCGAGCAGGTTTCCGGCGTCAACCTCGTGATCGACGACACGCCCGAGACCGTCGTTCTTTCGAGCTTCGACCCGGTCCGTCGTGAGACCGCCCGCGTCGCCCTCGAGAACCTCATCGCCGACGGCCGCATTCACCCTGCCCGTATCGAGGAGATGTATCACAAGGCCGCCGACCTGGTTCAGCAGCGCGTGCGCGAGGCTGGCGAGCAGGCTGCCTTCGATACCGGCATCCACGATCTGCACCCCGAGATCGTCAAGACCCTTGGTGCCCTGCGCTACCGTACCTCGTTTGGTCAGAACGTGCTTCAGCATTCCCTCGAGGTCTCTGATCTGTGCGGCGTGATGGCTTCCGAGCTTGGCCTGGACGTTGTGACCGCCAAGCGCGCCGGCCTGCTTCATGACCTGGGCAAGGCAATCGACCACGACGTCGAGGGCCCGCATGCCGTCATCGGCGCCGAGCTTGCCCGCCGTTATGGCGAGAAGCCCGTTATCGTCCACGCTATTGAGGCTCACCATGCCGATGTCGACCCCAACACGGTGCTCGATGTCCTGGTGCAGGCCGCCGATGCTGTCTCTGCCTCTCGCCCCGGTGCCCGTCGCGAGTCTGCCGAGAACTACATCAAGCGTCTTGAGAAGCTTGAGGAGATCGCCAACTCCCATGACGGCGTCGAACGTACCTATGCCATGCAGGCCGGTCGCGAGGTCCACGTCATGGTCCAGCCGGACAAGATCTCCGATGCCCAGTCCACGGTCCTGGCTCACGATATCGCCCATCAGATCGAGGAAGAGATGGAGTATCCCGGTCAGGTGCGCGTCGTCGTGATTCGCGAGAGCCGCGCTGTCGATATCGCTAAATAACATGAGCGACGCGAACGAGCTCATCTCATTTATCGCGTCGATGTCGGGGGAGGGCAACCTTCGCGTCGAGGAGAACCTTGGCGAGGGGTATGTCCGCCTCCGCGTTTCGGAGGCCGAGCGGCGCCAGGCTAAGCACGACATTCAGCATGTCGAGGACATCGTCATCGAAATGCTCCGTAATGCTCGCGATGCCGGCGCCGACAAGGTCTATCTCGCCACGACCAAGGAAGACGGCGTCCGCACGCTTGTCTTTCTGGATAACGGTTCGGGCGTTCCGCAGGATATGCAAGAGCGAATCTTTGATGCCCGCGTTACCTCCAAGCTCGAGAGCATGAAGATGGACCGTTGGGGCGTTCACGGTCGTGGCATGGCATTGTTTTCGATCAAGCAGAACACCGATGAGGCCCGTGTGGTCACGTCCGGCGTCGATCTTGGTTCAGCCTTTAAGGTGAGCGTCGCGGCCGACCGCCTCAGTGAGCGTGCCGATCAGTCCAGCTGGCCCCAGGCCGTCAAGGATGAGGACGGACGTTATGTCTGTGCTCGCGGTCCGCATAATATTATTCGCGCTGCTTGTGAGTTTGCCCTCGAGGAGTTGCGTGGTTGCGATGTCTATCTTGGTTCTCCGTCCGAGATTGCCGCGACCCTTTATGCTCAGGCGTCAAGCCGGCTTGATACGTCTCGTCTCCTGTTCATTGATGACGAGAGCGAGCTTCCGGTTGTCGATCGTTTAGGCCTTGCTTCTGATGCCGAGGACTTTATCCGTATCTGTTCGGGTTTGGGTCTTGAGATGTCCGAGCGCACGGCCCATCGCATTTTGGCAGGGCAGATTAAGCCTGTTCGCGGTGTGACCGCGCGTCTGCTGCGCGAGCGCGACTCGTCCTCGCATGCGCCGGCTCCTGTCGATCTCGCGAAGGATCGTCGTGGGCTACGTATTGCTAAGGATGACATGGCACAGTTTTCGCGTGCTGTGGAGCGCGATTTTAATGACCTTGCTGCCCGGTACTATCTCAACCTTTGCGGCGACCCAAAGATTCGCGTTTCGCGTGATCGAATCACCGTGACCTTTGATCTTGCCAAAGAGGAATAGTGCCTTTACCGAGTCCACTCGGTACGATACAGTTATTGCAGTTAAAACGTACTTTTAAATGCAGGAGTTTCTTCATGGATTGCCTGAAGGTATCAAGCAAATCATCGCCCGCGTCCGTTGCCGGCGCCATCGCCGGCATGGTCAAGGATGGTGTACCCGTCAACATCCAGTGTGTCGGCGCCGGTGCCGTCAACCAGGCCATTAAGGCCGTTGCTATCGCGCGCGGTTTTTTGATTCCAACCGGTTTTGATATTTCCTGCGCGCCCGTGTTCTCCGACATCCTCATTAACGGGGAGTCGCGCACGGCCATCCGCCTTTCTATCTACGTTCACCAGATCAATCGAGCTGCTATGGATAACGTCGTCATGGATGATGTTAAGCCTGTGGCATAGCTTCTGCTTGCTTTGTTTCGCTCCCCATCGTTAGGACTTATGCACATGGACCAGCGTTCCGTACGCGATATTCTTGCCGGTAAAACCTACTTTATCCGCACCTTTGGCTGCCAGATGAATCAGCACGATTCCGAGCGCGTGAGCGGTCTGCTTGATTCGTATGGCTGCCTCATGGCGCTCGATCCCGCGCATGCCGATATCGTTGTCTTCATGACGTGCTGCGTGCGCGAGGCCGCCGATACTCGCCTGTACGGTCAGTGCAATTCCTGCAAAAGCCTGCCGCCTTCGCCTTCTGGCAAGCGCGTGGTTGCCGTTGGTGGCTGCATCGCGCAGCGCGATGGCGAGGGCCTGCTCACCAACGTCGATAACGTCAATGTCATCTTTGGCACGCATTCCATCGCGCATGTGGCCGAGCTCATTGCCGAGGCGTTCCTTGATGGCAAGCGTCATATCCGCACCAATGAGCATGAGGATACGGACGCCATGAGCATGCCGTGGCATCGCGAGACTCAGTATCACGCTTGGGTGCCCATCATGACGGGCTGCAATAATTTTTGCACCTATTGCATCGTGCCGTACGTGCGCGGTCGCGAAAAGAGCCGCCCCTTCGAGGAGATTGTCGACGAGGTGACCGGTTTGGTGCGCCAGGGCGTGCGTGAGATTACGCTGTTGGGCCAAAACGTTAATTCATATGGTCGCGATCTGTTTGGCAAGCCGCGTTTTGCCGATCTGCTGCGTGCCGTGGGCGATACGGGCGTGGAGCGTATCTTCTTTACGTCTTCGCATCCCAAGGATCTGCTGCCCGAGACCATCGACGCCATGGCCGAGACATCTGCCGTTATGCCGCAACTGCACCTGGCCGTCCAGTCAGGTTCGACGCGGATCCTCAAAGAGATGAATCGTCGTTATACACGCGAGGACTATCTGGGCCTGGTCGATCGCATTCGCAACCGCATGCCCGATATCGCGCTCTCGACCGACATTATCGTTGGCTTCCCGGGCGAGACTGAAGAAGACTTTGAGCAGACGCTCTCACTTGCCGAGACGGTCCGCTATGCTCAGGCCTATACCTTCATCTATTCCAAGCGCGCCGGTACTCCGGCCGCCGAAATTGACGATCCTACGCCGCATGAGGTTATTCTTGAGCGTTTCAACCGCCTGGTTAAGGTTATCGAGACCACGGCACACGAGTATAACCAGGGCGAGCTTCATACTGTGGTTCCGGCGCTCATTGAGGGAACGAGTAAAAAGAACGACGCGGTCCTGCTGGGCAAGAGTCCCAAGAATCAGACCGTGCATGCTCCTATCCCCGAGGGTTACAGCATCGATCAGCTTGTTGGCAAGATCGTTGATGTTGACGTTGACGTTGCCAAGACCTGGTATTTGTCCGGCTCCGTTGTGGGCGAGCCGCGCTAATGGCTTCTCCTGGGGCAGGTCTTTCCGCCGTTGCGATCGTCGGTCCGACGGCGGTTGGTAAGAGTGATGTTGCCGACCGTTTGGCAGCTCGTCTTTCGTCCGAAGTGCTGTCGTGCGATGCGATGCAAATCTATCGCGGCATGGACATCGGTACCGCAAAGATGGCGCCCGATGAGTGCACGGTGCCGCTGCGTCTCGTCGACATTGTAGAGCCGGGTGTGGCATATTCTGCTGCGCTTTATCAGGCTGACGCTCGCGCGCATGTTGAACGTCTCCTTGGTTCGGGTTGCCTGCCGGTTTTTTGCGGAGGTACGGGGCTGTATCTCAAGGCTGCCCTCGATGAGATGGACTTTCCCTCGGGTGAACTTGAGGACGATCGCCGTGCGGGCTATCAGGAGCTTTTCGAGCGTATTGGCGAGGAAGAGCTGCATGCCCTGCTTGCCGAGCGCGATCCAGAATCGGCTGCTGTTATTCATCCCCATAACGTGCGGCGTGTGATTCGCGCGCTTGAGATGCATGATGATGGCGTCTCCTATGCGCAGCAAAAGTCGCAGTTTAGTGTTCCGCACGAGCATTATCATGCCCTATGGTTTGGTCTGACGCGTAATCGCGAGGTGCTCTACGAGCGCATTAACCTGCGCGTCGATCTGATGTTTGAGCAGGGTCTTGTCGATGAGGTCCGCGGTCTTATGGGCCAGGGGCTGGGTGATGCCCTGACGTCGATGCAGGCAATTGGCTATAAAGAGATCATCGATACTTTCAATGGCGTGATGAGCATGGATGAGGCTCGCGAACTCATTAAGATGCGTTCGCGTCGTTATGCCAAGCGTCAGCTTTCGTGGTTTAAGCGTGATGACCGTATCGCGTGGTTTGATATGGATGAATGTACGATCGATGAGGTCGTTGAGGATATCCTGCATCGTATTGAGGCTGCCTAATGGCCCGTTTCCCCCTTGTTCCCACGGCACCCGAGCCCGAGCGTGCCATTTTAGTTGGTGTTGAGTGGTGCGACAATGCATGGCCGCTCGATCGCTCGCTTGATGAGCTGGAGCGTCTTGCCCACACAGCTGGTGCCCAGTGCGTGGCACGCTTGTCGCAGCGTTTGGTAAAGCCGTATCCTAAATCGTTTATCGGTTCCGGTAAGGTTGAAGAGCTGTGTGGCCTGGTGCATCGCATGGATGCCGATGTCGTTATTTTTGACGACGACCTGACCCCCTCGCAGCAATCCTATTTGGAGAAAGCCGTGGGCGAGCCGGTAAAGATTATCGATCGTACAGCACTGATCCTAGATATCTTTGGCCTGCATGCTCAGACGCGTGAGGGACGCCTGCAGGTACAGCTGGCACAGCTTCAATATTTGTTGCCTCGCCTGCGTGGCATGTGGAGCCATCTCGCCAAGGAGCAGACGCGCGGCGGCATCGGCTCACGTTTTGGTCAGGGCGAAAGTCAGCTCGAGGTCGACCGTCGCCTCATTCGTAATAAGATCGCTGCGCTTCGTCGTGAGCTCAAGCAGGTTGAACAGCGTCGCGATGTTCAATCCAAGAACCGCATTGAGTCACCGGCGTTTCGCGTCGCGTTAGCCGGTTATACCAATGCCGGTAAATCGACGTTGCTCAATCGTCTGACCGGCTCTACGGTACTTTCGCAGGACAAGCTGTTTGCTACGCTCGACCCGACGACGCGTTCGTATCGCCTGCCCGGCGGTCGCGGCATGACGATTACCGATACCGTCGGCTTTATTCAAAAGCTGCCCCATGGTCTGGTCGATGCCTTTAAATCGACGCTGTCCGAGGTTTTGGGTGCCGATCTAATTCTCAAAGTCGTAGATGCGTCTGACGAGGACTATGAGCGGCAGCTGGAGGCTGTCGACCGCGTGCTTGATGAGATCGGCGCCGGAGAGCGTTTAACGCTGACCGTATTCAATAAAATCGATCTTCTCGATAGCGTTGATCGATTGAGTTTCCGTCGTCGCTATCCGGAAGCCGTTCTGTTCTCGGCCCAAACGGGCGAGGGGCTCGACGATCTCGTTGATCGCATTGCTCGCGAGGCAGCTGCCACCGATGTGTTGCTTTCCGCTGATATTCCGTATCGCGAGGGCGCTCTCATCACGCTGGTGCATGAGCAGGGAACCCTTCTGCATGAGGAATATCTCGAGGACGGTGTTCGCATTGTGGCGAAGTTGCCGGCTCGTATTGCACCGCGGCTCGAGCGTTATCGCACCGAGTAGACGAGCTCCAAAATGCCCAGAATGATGGGCTGATGCAGCAGATAAAAGGGGAGTGCGTGACGTCCAAGGCCGGCGAGCACCGGCAGGGGGTTGGCGTAGGCCCAGCTGGGGACGGTCTTATCGATTCCCTGCGCTATGTGTGCGGCGAAGTATCCTGCAAGATACATAAAGATAAACGGGATGATGGGGTAGTAATCACCTGAGACAAACCCAGGGCTCGGAAATCCCAGCCACGCCAGGTAGGGGACAGGGTAGATCGTTTTGGGGATGCTCCAGGTGAGGGCGAACAACACAAGGCATAGGGGCATGCCCCATCTCGCCGTTATCTTCTTAAGGACGGGATCGGTCAACGCCACGATGCCGGTGCATGCGGCCATGCAGTAGATGATGCCAAAATTAACCGAATCGTCGAATGAGACAAGTGTTGTTGCCAACCAGACAACGAGTGCTGCTAAGGCGTATTTGGCGGCACGTTTGATATTGTTGCGCGAAAGAGTGCACATCCAACCCGCGATAAACAAAAATACCCAGCTGATGCTGGCGCGCCAGACGTCTTGAAAGACAGTCTGGGTAAACCAAGGCATATCCCAGCCGTACAGGTAGGCGAGATCATAGCAAGCGTGAAAACCTGCCATAGAAATCATCGTAAACCCGCGGACGGTATCAAAGATGGTTATGCGTTTTTGCATTACGAGAACCGGCGCATCAAGCCGACGACTTTGCCCAGGATAACGGGATTCGTTGCATAGATAGGTTCCATGGTGTCGTTCTCGGGCTGCAAGCGCACACGCCCCTGCTCCTTGTAGAACGTCTTGACGGTCGCCGAACCATCAATCATGGCCACGACAATTTCGCCGTTCATGGCACTCTTTTGTTCACGGACGATGATGTAATCGCCATTGAAGATGCCGACATTGATCATTGAGCTCCCATGCACCTCAAGGATAAAGGAACCCTGATCAGTGGCGATTTCGGTCGGGATAGTAAACGTGTCTTCGATATTCTGCTCGGCCAGAATGGGAATCCCAGCCGCGACGCGACCAACGAGCGGTAGCGAGACCGTTCCGCGAGGTGCGGTGGGCTCGTCAGATTTGGAAATTGAGACAGAGGAACCATCCTCGTTAAAGAGTTCCAGGGCGCGCGGCTTGGTGGCATCGCGCTTGAGTAGCCCGCGCGCCTCCAGGGCAGAGAGATGGGCGTGCACGGTGCTGGGGGAGGAAAGGCCCACGGCAGAAGCCATCTCGCGCACGCTGGGCGGATAACCCTTCTCCTGCTGATATTCCTTGATGAAGTCGTAAATTTGCTGCTGACGCTTGGTAATTTTGCGAGCCATCAGGGCATCCTCTCTACCCATGTCAAACAAATGTTCGAATTTTGCTTGACAGGAACAACTGTTCGAAGATAATAATAACCGAACATTCGTTCTCGCGCTAGACATTTTTGTCCGCGCGGCTTGATAAAACTGTTCTCAGCAAAACACGCGAGAGGAGAACATGATGAACGCAACGAATATGGTCCAGGGAAACCTCGCCCTTAAGCTCGAGACGCCTGCAGAACCCACTTTTACGGTTGTTCAGGGTGGCCGCTCCGGCTTTCAGCCTTTGACCGTAAAGCCTGCGCGCAATCAGCAGGCTGTAGTCGCGCCGGCCCGCGTTGCCCTGAAGGTTCCGACGATTGTCGCCGTCGCCGTTGCGCTTACGCTCTTCTTTGTCCTCGCTACGTCGGTCTTTAGCGCTCGTCGTGCCGCGTATGCCGAGTCCGTTTCCAACGTTACATACGAGACCATTCGCGTTCAGCCTGGCGATTCTCTTTGGTCGCTTGCCGAGGAATATCCAATCGAAGGCCTTTCCACGCAAGAGACTTCCGACATGATCCGTAACGTCAATCATCTGGAGCATGGTTCGCTCGCCGCCGGTGCGCATCTTAAGGTTCCTGCTCGTTCGTAATCATTATCGCGCTGCGCATGGTACCCTTGTTATCGTTTAAGAGGAGGTACCATGCGCTGTCCCAAATGCGGCAAGGCACATACCCGCGTCGTTGATTCCCGTATGCAGGAGTCAAATAACACCATTAAGCGCCGCCGCGAATGTTGCTCGTGTAACTATCGTTTTACAACGTTCGAGCGATGCGAAGACCCAATCGAGGTCATTAAGTCAGACGGAACCAAGCAGCGGTTCGATCGCAATAAGCTTCTTGTCGGCTTGATGCGCGCCACCATCAAGCGCGATATCGACACTAAGAAGCTCAATGAGATTATCGATGACATCGAGGTCGAGCTTCGCTCTCGCACGCTGACGGCCGTCACGTCCCATGAGTTGGGTGACATGGTGCTCAAGCGCTTGGCCAAGATCGACAAGGTTGCGTACATCCGTTTTGCCTCGGTCTACCGCGATTTCAAAGACGTCGATGAATTTCTGCAAGAGCTCGACAAGCTAAGGTGATTCCATGTCCAACATTACCGTCAACATAAAGCGTCTCGACCCCACCCTCGAGCTTCCCAAATACGCCCATCCCACCGATGCCGGCTTGGATCTACGCTCCAACGAAGACTGCGTCCTGAAGCCCTTCGAACGCCGTCTGGTCTCTACGGGGCTGGCCATCGCCCTGCCCGATGGCTACGCCGGCTTCGTCCAGCCCCGCAGCGGCTTGGCCATCAAGCAGGGCCTGTCTATAGTCAATACGCCGGGCCTCATCGACGCCCACTACCGAGGAGAACTCAAGGTTATCCTCATCAACCTGGATCCCTCCAATAACATTCAAATCAATAAAGGCGACCGCATAGCCCAACTCGTCATCCAAGAAGTCCCCACGGTCAATCTCATAGAAGTAGAAGAACTAGACGAAACCGACCGAGGCAAAGGAGGCTTCGGCTCCAGCGGCATCGCCTAGGGCGCCCGTATCCCTCCCGCCCGGGGCTTACCTATATCATTCCATGCTCAAACATTCTCGCGTCGCTTCGCTCGCTGCGAAACTGCGCGTGGAACGATATAGGTAAGCCCCGGGCGGGCGGCTACTCGCTTGAAACAATATTTACTTTTCTAGTAAGTCGATGCGATGAAGGGACGCCTCCTTTGTCGCATCGACTTACTGTATTTATATTTTCTGGTTCCCCTTTGCAGATTCTACTGGTGGGGAATCTGGTATAGCCGCTGGTACGTTAACGCAGCTTACCTGCGGGAGGCCCCTATATATCGTCCCGCGCGCAGTTTCGCAGCGAAGCGAGAATGTTTGAGCACGGGATGATATATAGGGGCCTCCCGCAGGCAAGCGGAAATTAAGACGCTAGCGGATGTGCGCGGGTTTTCCGCCCCAGTAGAAGCGGCAGAAGGCTCGTTTGCGCTTTTGGGGTTTGCCTACGAGCTCCATGGTTGCGATGGCTATGTCTTCGGCTGCGTGGGGGCGGCGTAGTACTTCGCCGTTGATGAGCAGTGGCTTGAGCGACTCAGGATGATCGTGGAGATGCCGCAACGTCACGATGAGCTCTCGTGCGGTGGTGACATGCATGCTGGCGCCCATGCCGGTGAGCATGGTGGTGTTGGCCTTTTCCTGGCCATAGGACTTGCCCAACAGGATCATCGGCAGGTGTGCGCACAGGCATTCGGTGACGGTGAGTCCGCCCGATTTGAGAATTGCCAGGTCGCAGCCGAGCATAAGCGCTGCCATATCATCGACATAGTCCAGAACCGTGACGTTTTCGAGCTTCATGGCGTCGAAGAGCGTTTTGAGGCGGGTGGCATATTCGGTGTCTTTGCCCGGCAAAAAGACAAAGTGCATGTCTTCGAAGCTGCGTAGGAAGGGGAGGGTGCGGTCCATCTCCGCGCGAAAGCGAACGTACGGTTGAGGCAAGCTGGCACCGGCCATTACCAGCACGACGGTCTTGTCGGTGGGGAGGTTGAACTTAGCTAGCTCTTCCTCGCGATCGTAATCCGTGTCGAATCCGGTGCGAATAGGAATGCCGGTAATGCGAATCTTTGTCTCGAGCACCTTGCGCGGACGCAGCGTTTCGGCCATAAATTCGTTGGCAACACAGAATAAATCGGTGTCCTTGTGGGGCCACCATCCCTCGACTTCGTAGTCGGTCGGTACGCAGATGACCGGATAATCGATACCCGTAATTACGCGGGCGCCCACGGCAACATTGGCTGCTGTGATGTGCGTTGCAACCACGGCTATGGGCCTGCGGCTACGAATATATTCGTTGAAGGCGGGGAACATAATTCGCGACCATGCCGTTCCGCCACCCCAGAGAAGATGTCCCGTAAGCGTATATCGCCAGGTCAGGTCGTAAATGGGGCGCGTGGCTTCCGTAAAAGAAGCCGCGGTCTTATTGCCGTCGAATTTAATACGTCCAAAATCAAGGATATCGAGCACTTCAATCTCAATATCCTCGGGGATGCCATTGGTGCCGCGGATGAGGTCGAATGCCTGCGCTATCGCATTTGCGGCGGCCTTGTGGCCCGAGCCAACGGAGGCGTGCACGATGGTCACGAGAGGTTTTTGCTGAGCCAGGAGCGTGGTTTGCTCCGATTGAGGAGTGCTGTGCGTGAGCAGGGGAGCGTCGTCACTCGTCTGCGCCTGGTCCATCGATAACTCCCCTTCAGCTTTGTAATACGGTTTTATCATTGTAGTGCATGAGTGTCACGTTCACGTAAATTTGGGTACGAGCGCAAAGAACGACAACGTTTCGACGAAAGGACGCTTCATGACTACCGATAAGCCGATCGATGTTGCGATTATCGGTGGCGGCCCCGCGGGCTATGCTGCCGCCATTTATGCTGCGCGTGCCAACCTGACGACGACCGTGATTGAGCAGGGCATGTCGGGAGGGCAGATCGCCACAACCAATGAGGTCGAGAACTATCCGGGTTTCCCGCTCCTGAGTGGCGCCGAACTCGGCGAGCGTTTTCAGCAGCATGCAGAGGGCCTGGGAGCACAGGTTACATGGAGCATGGTTACGGGTATCGATTACGATGCCGATGCAGCGTTGTTTACGGTACATCACGATATGGGCGATACGCTGGCCTCGAGCGTTATCGCTTGCATGGGTGCCACGCCGCGTCCGGCAGGTTTCGCAGGCGAGGATACGTATCGCGGTCGTGGCGTTTCATATTGCGCAACATGTGACGGCATGTTCTTCCGCGGTAAACAGGTCTATGTTATCGGTGGCGGCAATGCTGCCTGCGAGGAAGCCCTGTTCTTGTCAGAAATCGCCAGCAGCGTGACCATCGTCTTGCGCCGCGATCAGTTCCGTGCCCCCGATGGCGTGGTTCAAAAGGTGCTCGCAAAAGATAATATTTCAGTTAGGTACCAAACTAGTATTGTTGAGCTTTCTGGTGAAGCGATGCCCACGACAATCACGTTCAAGGACAATGCGACTAGTGAAATGCACACTGAGTCCTTTGATCCTGGTTCGTTTGGCATTTTTGTCTTTGCTGGCACGCAGCCCCATACTGAGCTTGTAGAGCATCTGGTAGATTTGGCGTCCGACGGCGGTATTGTGACCGACGAATCGATGGCCACCCGCACGCCTGGCTTATTTGCCGCTGGCGATATCCGTTCCAAACGTTTACGCCAGGTTGTGACCGCTGTTTCGGATGGAGCCATAGCAGCAACGAGCGCATACGCGTTTCTCCGTGGATAAGTACGATAATATATCTTATGTAAGGTTGCTATCTTTACACAAAGTGGTTGGACGATGCATCAATGTGTTGTCCAACCACTTTTACTTGCCGGCTATGTGGTATGCAAAACTAGATAACCTAGAATACAATATAGAAAATGAACGGAGGACCTTTATGAACCACGTTAAACACGTTATTCCGATGTCCGATTCGTCGGTCAGTATTAAGCCTGAGGATATTCAGCCCACGGTGCTACCCGATGCATTCATTCAGTCCGATATCGTGCGTAAACTCAATACGTTGAGTCTGCCGCGCTATAACCAGTTGCCCAATGTGACGCTCTACCGCGACCAGGTCATTGAGTATGTTGCGCTGTGGATGGAGCCGCTGTCCATTTGCGTTGAGCACCCTGTCATTACGCCATCGATGATCAATAACTACGTGAAGGTCGGCCTGGTGCCTGCTCCGGTCAAAAAGCAATATGGCCGCGAGCAGATTGCCCGCCTGATCGCTATCTGCCTCTTTAAGCAGGTGTTACCTATTGCTGCGGTGCAGGCACTCTTTAACATTCAGCGTTTGAGCTACGATGCCCCGACGGCCTTCGATTATGTGGTCGATCAGCTCGAGGCATCGATTCGTTCGGCGTTTTCCGTCGAGCAGACGCCGGTTCCCGATACGGCGCATCAGGTAACGCGTGAGTCGCTGCTTGTGCGCAGTGCGGTTTCATCCTTCGTTTCGAAGGCGTACCTGATGAGCTATCTCAAGTTCAACGGGTTTAATAGCTAGCCGTCGTATAAAACGGGCGGGACAAAGAGCCATCTGTCGCTTTGTCCCGCCCGTATTTTTGCTTGGTTGGACTTTATTGGCCCGAAGCTACGCCCATGCCGTAGCCGATGATGAGGCCGTGCATCTCGGCGTAATAGGAGTCCAGGCCGTTGCAGGGCATGATGATGGTCTTGGAGCCGGGCCAGCGCTCCAAAATGCGGCTGGCAAGTGCCTGGGCCCCTGCCTCATTCTCGACATGGTCGATGACGACCTCGCCGCCCGTAAAACCCTCGGCTTCCATGGTGTCGATGATCTTGTTTAGCATCTTCTTTTCGCCACGCGTGTGCCCGACGAGTTCGATTTTACCGGCCTCACTCGCCGTGCCCAAAATGCGAATATTAAGCTTGTTGGCAATGACGCCGGCTGCCTTAGGAATACGTCCGGCTTTGGCGAGGTTTTCGTAATTGCACAAGCTGAAGAGGATTTTGCTGTTCTGCTCAAGGCTATCGAAATATGCGCAAGCGTCCTCGAAAGAGACATCCGGGTTGCTTGCAAGATAACGATCAAACAGCAAGAAGATCAGGTCCATCTTGCCGCCTGCTGCCCGCGAATTAACCAGGTGAATCTGACGATTGGGCTCCTCGGCAAGAACCATATCGCGAGCCGTGGCTGCCGCGTTGTAGCTGCCCGACACGCCCTCAGAGATGGGCATACAAATCGTCTTGTCGGCAAGCCTAAAGAGTTCGGTCCACTCGCCTACGCTCGGACAGGCGCTCGAAGAAGCGCTCGACTCCGCCTGCACGGCGCAATTGAGTTCGTGAACGTCGAGCGTGAGGTCATCGACGAACTCGCGCTCCCCCACTCGAATTTTGAGGGGCGCAAATGCAAAGGTGGTATGGGGCGCGGTCGGTTGCCAATCGCGGAGGTTACAGCTTGAATCGGAGATAAGTGCCCAGCTCATAGAGGGTCCTTTCTATATGCTTCTCAATCATTATAGCTATATTGCTCACCGATGAAGCGTGCATCTAGTATTGAAAACTAGCACATTAGGATCATGTATGGAGCACGGTCATAAATAAATGAACCTCGCAGCTCAAAGGCCACGAGGTTCACCTTCGTTCGCTATACAGAGTGACTTAGTAGCGCACGAAAATGTAGTTGTTGTTCATACCGGCTGCGACGGAACTGATGATGACGCCCGTTTTGTAGTCGGAAGCATGGATCATCTGACCATTACCGATATAGATGCCGGTATGGTAGGAGTTAACCACAACATCGCCGGGTTGCGGATCGGACACACGGGTCCAACCCATGAAGTCGACCGTGGTGCCCAGACGGCAGTAGCGTCCCGTGAGGCAATAGCTTACAAAACCGGAGCAGTCAAAGCTGTTCGGCCCAATGCCACCCCAAGAGTAAGCGTATCCGAGCTTGCTATAGGCACGCGAAACAACGGAACCGCCGTCAACGGACTGGCTCGGTGCGGAAGGCGTCGGAGCCGGAGCCGGAGCGGGCGTCGGGGGCTGCGGAGTGGGAGCGGGCGCGGGCGTGTTTCCGCCGCCGTCGTTGGTCGTACCGCCACCCTTGTTGGTGTTCTCGCTCGTACCGGCGGTGTCGTTGCTCACCGTGGCCTTCTCGGCGGTGCTAGCGTTGATGCCGGCCTGCAGCGCGGCATTGGCCTCGGCCTCGGCGGCAAGCTCGGCCTGCAGCTGCGAATCCAGGGAATTTACGACGTTCTGGGCTTCAGCCTGCTGGGCGTTAAGCTCGTCGACCTTCTTTTGCGTGGTGGCGACGTTCTTCTCCTGCTCGGCCTGCTTATCGGTGAGCTGCTGCTTAAGCTCCTTTACCTCTTGAATGGTCTGAGCCTGCTTATCGGAAACTTTGCCGTAGTAGAACAGACGGTTGAGCATATCGCTCAGATCATCGACACCCGTCAAAACCTGAAGCAGGCTCAGACCGCCGGTTTTGTACTCGCCGGCGACATAGGTCGAGAGCTTGGCCTGACCATCGGCGATCTCCTGCTGCTTTTGCGTGATCTCGCCGGCAGTCTGATCGAGCGCCTGCGTCTGCGTGGCGAGCTCATCGTAAATCTGCTGGGTTTGGGTGCCGATCTGCTCGAGTTTCGTACGAGCAGCGGCAAGGTCGGATGCGGTATCGGCGTAGGCAGGAGCCGCGAGGCCCAAGCCCAAAACACAAGCGAGGGTTGCCGTAGCAGCGCAGCGTGCCATGTTTTTGTGCGTGTTTGCTGTGCGCATGTAGCTTCCTTTCCAGTAACTAAGGGTAACGGCTAGTCCACCGTCACCAGGCTAAAGAGCTCAACATCGTCGTCAGTCGGCGTGAGCTTCTCGCGCGGGTTGAGAAACGCAAGCTCAAGGATACACCCGTAGCCCACAAGCTTTGCGCCCATATCTCGCACCAGTTTACCTGTTGCCTCGACGGTTCCGCCCGTCGCGACCAAGTCGTCCAGAATCAACACGGTATCTTTAGAGGTAATGGCATCGGCATGGATCTCGATAGAGTCGGTGCCGTATTCGAGCTCATAGCTCTGGCTCACCGTCTTGCGGGGTAGCTTGCCCGGTTTACGTGCGGGAACAAAGCCGGCACCAAGGGCCACAGCCACCGGTACGCCAACCATAAAGCCACGGGCCTCGGGACCCACGACCTTGGTGATCCCCATGCCGGCAAAGTGCTCGGCGAGGGCATCGGTCATGGCTTTGAGCGCCTCGGGATTGCCAAAGAGCGGCGTAATGTCTTTGAAGATGACTCCGGGCTCGGGATAGTCGGGGATGTCGACGATTTGAGATTCGAAGTCGTACATTGCATGACCTTTCAATGGGTTGCCGGATAAGCGGTAGCTGTTATTTGCCCGCGGTGACAGTGTCGGATTGCGAAGGGGCGACAACCTTGAGCGGCTTTACGAGAGAATCCTCGTGTGAAGCCGGCGCGGCAGTTTCTTCGTTTTTGGCCTTGGTGGACTCGGAGCGAGCGATTTCTTCATCGAGTGCATCGATGTCGGCATCCTCGACCACGGCGTTGAGCGACTCAAAAACGCGGTTCTTGAGCAGTGCCGTATGCACACCCTCGGTGAGGTCGTGAAGCTTCTTAAACGCACGCTCGAGCTTGGCGTCGCGCTCGTCATCGGAGGTATCCATTCCGAGCATGCTCACGAGCACCTGCTCAAACATCGAGGACTCGCGGTTGGCGGAAGACACGTACTGACGCAGGTTGCGCGGCTCGATATGGAAGCGTGACAGCTCGGAGCAGTAGCGGATGATCGGAAAATCGCGACCATCGACGAGCTCACGGTTCTGCGGACTCTTGATGATGCGAATGAGGTCGTTCTCGGCGAGCGAGCGGATAAACGAGATCTCGACGCCCAGCATATCGGGAATGGTCTCGATGGGATGCAGCTTTTGTTTAGTCTCCTTGGGCTCCGTCTTGAGCGGAACATCGGACAGTAAGCCCACCTCGTAGGCGAGCGTTGACAGGTCCGTGGCGTTTTCCAAGCGCTGCTTAATCACGTTGAGCGGCATGTAGCGAGTCTTCTGCAGGTGCAGAATGACCTCCAGGCGATCAACGTCCTCCTTGGAGTACTGACGGTATCCCTTAGGCGTACGATGAGGGGTAATGAGCCCCTCATCTTCTAGAAATCTAATTTTTGAGTTCGAAAGATCGGGGTATGCGCCTCGAAGTAGGTTGACGACTTGGCCGATACTCAGATAGTTGCGTTCGGCCATGCCCTACTCACCGGTTTCGATGCGCTCCGGCGTGCTCTCGTGGTAGATGAGCGTAAACGTACCGATCTGGACGGAAGAACCGTCGTGCAGCGGGGCCGCGTTGACGATGGCACCGTCGACCCAGGTGCCATTGAGCGAACCCAGATCCTCGATGCGAGCGCCGAGGCCCTCGCGAATAATGCGCGCGTGGCTACGCGAAACGGTCATGTCATTGAGGAAGATGCCGTTCGCAGGATCGCGGCCGATGGTGGTCACGTCGTCCTCGAGCTCAAAGGCGGCACCAGTCTGCGGACCCTTGACGATGGACAGAACGGGGGCGGTGATGCGCACGTTGGCCATGAGGTCGGGAACGGTGACGTCGCTTGAAGGCACGCGGAATACGCAGGTAGCGTCAGCAGTCTTATCATTGTGAGGCATATTGTTAACCATGTTGTCCATGACAACCCCTAACTTATCGCGGACGTGCCGCAAATAATGAACCGTACGTAATCATACCCCAACGAATCAGTCTTCGATTTCGGGGTTCAGAAAGTCGATGTCCTCGTCCTCGGGATGCGCGAGAGCCTGTTTAATGGCCACTCCGCCCTTAATGGAATAGATGACAGCCGTGAGCATGGAGAAGATCACGCCGCCGTACACAAAGAAGATGCCGAGGGGCACCGAGCTTCCGTTGAGGCCCGGGAAGGCCGTAAGGGTTGAAGGTAAAAGATGCAGGCCGTCAATAACGGGGAACCCGAGCAGCATGAGCGAGAAGCCGGTCATGAGCAGTGCAGTGGCAATCTTTCCGGGAAAGACGACATCGATGGGGCGACGGTGATAATGACGCACGATAAGCGTGCCGATGCCCAGATAGATGTCGCGGCCAATAATGAGCACGCAGACCCAGATGGGCAGCTCTCCGCGGACCACCAGCCCAAGTACGCCGGTGAACAGCAGCGCACGGTCGCAGATGGGATCCATGACCTTGCCGAGCCACGAGACCGTCTTGGTCATGCGGGCGATCTGACCGTCCATCCAGTCGGTAGAGGCGGCAACGGCGTAGATAACGATGGCGATGACGCGGTTGTTATCCGTCACAAACAGGTACAGAAATACCAGGGTGAGGATCAGGCGCGTAAAGGTGATGAAATTGGAGATCGTAAAGATCTTATTCGACGGGTAATCGGAAGTGCCGATAAGCTCCTTTTTGATCTTCTTTTTGATGCCCACAGGACTCCCCCGCTGGTTAACGACAAAACTTTCGCTACTATACCCGTTCCGGCGATGTCTATCCAGCGTAAGCATAGAGAGTCCAGACATATGGAGGATGCTACTGGGTTGTGCGGGATTCTGCATTTGTGTACATCAGCCTCCAAATATGACAGTTTTCGGCATCTTTGATGGCTGATGTACACGTTTTGATTCGGTGATTACATCTATCGGGAAAGTTGTTGCCTTAAGCAAATTAATCATGATGTGCGGGTCGAGAAGGGTTGGCGCCAAAAGAGCCCAACGGCCGTTACGGCTTCGTTAGAAACGCGCCCCACCATGGATGGTGAACCCGAAAGGTAAGGCGCGCGGGCACGGCGACTCGGCCCGCGCGCCCGGAAGAGAAAGGATAAACCCATGGGTTACATGCTCGAGACGCGCGGGCTCACCAAGCGCTTCGGCCGCGGCGACCAGGCGCAGGACGCCGTGGCCGACGTGAGCCTTCATATCCGCGAGGGCGAGGTGTACGGGCTGCTCGGTCCCAACGGCGCCGGAAAGACGACCCTGATCCGCATCATCAACCGCATTACGGCGCCCGACTGCGGTCGTGTGATGTTCGGCGGCCGCGAAATTTCGCCTGAGGACGTTTACCGCATCGGCTACCTGCCTGAGGAGCGCGGACTTTACAAGAAGATGAAGGTCGGCGAACAGGCCGTCTTCTTCGCCCGGCTGAAGGGCCTTTCGCGCCGCGAGGCCGTCGTACGGCTCAAGCAGTGGTTCGTGAAGTTCGGCATTCAGGACTGGTGGGACAAAAAGATCGAGGAGTTGTCGAAGGGCATGGCCCAGAAGGTGCAGTTCATCGTCACGGTGCTGCACGAACCCGAACTGCTGATCTTCGACGAGCCTTTTTCGGGTTTCGACCCGATCAACGCCAACCTGCTGAAGGACGAGATACTGGCGCTGCGCGACAAGGGGGCGACGATCATCTTCTCGACGCACAACATGTCGTCCGTCGAGGAGATCTGCGACCATATCACGCTGATAAACAAGTCTCGCAATATCCTTTCGGGCCGTGTGGACGACATTCGCCGCCGTCATGGAAGCAACATCTTCGAAGTGTTCTACCGCGGCGACGAACAGGCGCTGCGCAATGCCGTCGACGGCCGTTGCGAAATTCTGGAAGGCTCGCAGGCGCAGGCGGTCTACACCTCGCTCAAACTGCACGTCGAGCGCGACGAAGAGGTGCGCGGAGTGATCGCCGCGGTGAACGACGCCGTCGAACTGCGCTCGTTTCAGGAGATCATTCCCTCGATGAACGATATTTTCATCCGCGCCGTAAACGGAAACCTTTAAAACGATACGATCATGTCACAAGTCAGCATTATCATAGGGCGCGAATTCAACGAGCGCGTCCGCAAAAAATCCTTCATCATCACCACGCTGCTCATGCCCCTGCTGATGATCGGCCTGATGTTCGCCCCGATGCTCATCATGAAGTATTCGCGCGGCGACGAGAAGCAGATCGCCGTCATCGACGAGAGCGGGCTGGTCGCTCCGAAGCTGCAGAGCGGCGAAGAGCTGGTCTTCCAGACTACGGACCTCTCGACCGAAGCGGCCCGTAAGGAGCTGACCGACAAGTTCGGCGTGCTCTATATCGGCTCGGACATCCTCACCAACCCCAACAACGTGAAGCTTTACGTCAATTCGTCGTCGTCGCTGACGGTCGAGAGCAATATCACGGGGCAGCTCGAAGAGATCATCGAGGCCGAAAAACTCAAGTCGTACAATATCGAGAACCTCTCGCAGATTCTGCAGGAGGTGAAGACCACGGTCGGCATGCAGACCTTCCGCAACGACGAGTCGCAGGAGGAGGAGTCGCAGGCCAAGTCGTCGGTCATCGCCACCGGCGTCGGCTTCGTGCTGGGCATGATCCTCTACATGTTCCTGCTCATTTACGGGTCGATGGTCATGCAGTCGGTCATCGAAGAGAAGAACAGCCGCGTGCTGGAGGTGATGGTGTCGTCGGTGCGGCCCTTCGACCTGATGCTGGGCAAGATACTCGGCGTGGCTTCGGTGGCCGTGGTGCAGGTGCTGATCTGGGGCGTGCTCTGCGCCGTCGGCGCGGCCGCGGCGGTGCACATGATGCCGGCCGACGTGCTGGCCGGGGTGCAGGCCATGCAGCACGGGGTTCCCGACGCCGCGGCGTCGATAGACATGAATCCGGAGAT